>JAKFFN010000380.1:0-20120 GCA_036675025.1 Candidatus Sumerlaeales bacterium
GAATCAGGAAGCGGCAAATCAACCACTACCTGGGGATTGTTACATCACGGCTGCGGGTACTGGAGCGATGAACTGGGCCCAGCTACGTCCCACACTTTACGGTCGGTTCGCATGAGGAATCCACCGTTTAAGAAACGGGCAGTGCCAAGGGGCTTTACGGCGGAGGGATCAATCTCGGGTTCGTTCCGGTCATCCACCGTGTACGCCACGTTGTACAGCTGGCGCCACTCTTCAGCGTACGGGCGATCGTTGCGGGTGGGCCATTTGCTTAGCTGGGCAACCTTGTCTTCAGAAAGAAGGCCATACCACTGACCGGTGCTGGTGAGAAACGAGCTGATGCGGAAATCGTTTACGCTGGTAGAGCCGCGGCTGCACCCGTAGGCGGACAGGTAATGGAAGGCCTGGGACTGGTTTTTCTGGCCGGTGTCGGCTTCCATGGTCGCGCGATCTGCGGGCGACATCTTGCCTGTGGCGGCATCGACAACGTAGAACTGCAGGTCTTTCGTTTTAACGACGAGGGCGTTTAAAGCGCCGGAGACTTTGTAGCCGTCCATGGCGGCGGGCAACGTGTCTGCAAGGTCAGGGTTTTTCTGACGAACGGTATCCAGGTTTAGCACCGGCGCCAGGTTATTGTAGCTGCAGAGTACCGGTCCCTCCTGAAATATCCAGAGCCCTTCAGGCACCACGCCCATGATCTGCGGACCGTCGCGTTTACTGCTATCGCGGATGTTGGTAACAACTTCCGCCTGAAGTTCTCCCCCGGGCAGGCGGCGCGACTGCAGCCGGTATTGCTTGTAATGGATGATCCGGAAACTTGGAGCGCTTCGGCGGGAACTGGTGCCAATCCGTTCGCGGAAAGCACGGTCCTGTTGCGTGACAGTAAATACGCAGGCGGGTGCAGAAGCCGTGGCGGTTGTAACGGTGGCATTTGTCCACACACGGCCAACGATGCCCGCCGTTCCTTCAGGCCAGTCGCGGGCAGCAAACGTGGACCACATGACTAACGCGGCGAAGCCGATGAAAAGCGGGGTGGCTATAAGATATTTGGTTTTGGGTCGCATGGACAGTTGGACATGGGTGGAGAGGCTGATAAAAAAGGGCAAGAAAAACCGGATGGCCGGCGCGGGCAATTAGCCAGCGCGGCGACGGCTCAGAAAGAATGCTGCGATGACGCCGAGCAGGGTAAGGGCGCTGATGACGGCTCCGAGGGCGAAGCCTTTGGGCAGGTAGGTCATCTGGATGGTGGTGTCTCCAGCGGGAATAGCGATTGCCATGAAGGGGCCGTTGGCGCGGTAGATTTCTACCGGGCTGCCGTTGGCAGTGGCAGACCACCCGGCATCATAGGCATAGCTGAGGGCGAGCCAGCCGGACTGGTTGGAACTGGCGGTAATGCTGGCTGTGCGGTGTGACGGCGACCAGGTGATGGTTGCGGTGGCCTGGAGATCGTCGGGCGTCGGTGCGTTGAGTTTCTCGAGTTCAGCGCCGTCGAACTCGCGCTTGTCGACAATGACACTGCGGGCCGGATCCTGCTGTCCGTTGAAGAGGCGCCACATGATGTTTGCTGTGCTGCGGTAACTGCCGGCGACGGCAGTGGGGACGAGGCGGATGAAGCCGGGAGCGGAGTCGCGATGGAGAGTGCGGAATGCCACGCTGCAGCTGGGCGATTCGGTAAAGCCTTCCATCTCAAGCGGCGCGCGGACGACGGCGCTGCCATCGGCAAGTATGGCGACGACGTGGGAAACGCCGAGGCTCGCTGGATACGGCGCCGTGGCCTCAATGGTGATAGAGCGGAGAGGCGCAGATGTGGCAAGGTCAAGTTGCGCATCGAACAGTCGCATGCCGTGGGAAGAATTGATGGGCAGGTAGCGCTGAAATGCCTGCCGGGCAAATGCATGGGCGGGAGTGGCGGCGCCGCGGCCGGCATCGTAATAGCGGCCATCGCTGAGGTGGCGACCGAGAATGAGCGCGGCAGTGGTGCTGTCGGCAGAAGCGTTGGCAGTGACGCGGCCGATTTCAACCCCATCAGCAAGCGAAGCCGCATCGCCGGCAAAGGCGATAACGTGCAGCGCACGAATGGGCTGGGTAGTTTCGAAATCCATGGTGAACGCGGCTGGCATCAGAGCCCGCGGAGAAACATCCGCTTCGGCATCCGTGGCGGCGTGCGGTGCCGGCGAGCCGATTTCTGTCCAGCCCCAGTCATCGAGGCTGACGGTGAGTTCGCCGATCTGCGCGGGGCGCGGCCGCGAGTTAATGACGATGTCGGTCACGTTCCACAAATCAAGCAGCACGCGCTGCACGCCGAGCCGCCACGGCGGCATGATGTCGGGAAGGAATGCAGTGACCCAGTCATCAACGGTGACAGAGTAACCGTTTGCCAGCGGGGTGTCCATATAGAGCGCGGAATTCACGACGCCACCGCCTTCGAGAAACCCCGGGGCCAGCGCCCTGCCAGTACCCGGATTCGAGAAGCTCTTGAGGGACTCGGCCTCGACAGTGGTGATGGGATCGAAATGGTCAGGTCGAACATAGCCGACGCCGTAGACGGCAAGCTCCGCGGCGCCGAGGGTGAGGGCGGCATAGAGGCGGGTGCGGGGTTCTCTAAAGGGCAGCCAGAAGATGAGCAGCATGAGGACAAACAGCGCGACGGCAAGGTAGAGCTGCAGCTCAAGATAGGGAAAGTGGCCGGCGGCGCGGGCGGAGTTAATGTACGCCGCAACGTCGGGGTCGATGGTCCCGCCGTAGACGGAGCTCGTCCAGACTTTGAACCAGTTGGAAATTGGAACTTCAACCAGGCTGTCGATCCAAACAACCAGGACAGCAGCGACAGCGGTTGCAGCGGCACGGCTGGCGCTAACTATTTTATCTTCACGCTGCCAAAGAGCCTGGACGCCCAAGCCAACCAACAACCCGAATGCGGGGAAGAACAGCATGAGTATGCGGGTGGAAACGCGAACGAGATTGAAGCCGGGGACGTAGTCGTAAAGCAGGCCGTAGAAGAAGAAGTCATCACCAAGGGCGCAGCCGAGAAAAAACAGGCATCCGAATCCCAGGATGTGAACCATCCAGCGCCGGCGATTATGGAACCAGCCGGTGAGGCCCAGCACGGCGGCGAACAGTCCAAGCGTGACCATGCCTTCGTAGGGGTCGATCCAGTAGTGGGCTATGTCATTGATTCCCGCGGGCGCTCCCGATTGGCCCGCCATGATCTGGAGCCATGGCACCTTCTCGTAGAAGCCGGGGAAGAAGAAAACCGGGAGCTGCGGCGCGCTGAGGGCCGACCACATGACTTCCGCACGGGACACATTCGCGCGGGTGCTGAGGCGGAGGAGCTCTGCGGTGGGAATAAGCTGGACAGCAGCGAGGAGGATACCAATTGTAAAGGCGGCGACGCCGGCAAGGGCAATGCGCAGGGAGGGGTGAATGCTGCGCGTTTTTTGCCAGGACCGAAGCGCGAGAGCAGCAACACCGGCGGCGATGGCGTAGTGCATGTACATGGTGGATTGTGGGTGGCCGGCAAGATTACCGCAGCCAAGCATCAGCCCCGCCGCGAGAACATAGCGGTAGTTATTCGCCCCGGAGCGCGCGTACCGGGAGAGAAAACCGGCCACGGCAAGACTTGTAGTGTAGACCTGCAGCATGTTGACGTGGGTGTAATGGATGACGACGAAACCATTAAAGCTGATGACGACGGCAGCGGTCAAGGCGGCGAGTTTACTGAGGCCGAAGGATCGCGCAAAGAACAGCGCCGCTACAGACAGCACCAGCGAATTTATGAGCATGTAGAAATCAAGTGCGGTCTGAGTGCCGGCATTGGGAACCAGCAGGCCGTAAAGAAAGTTTACCGGGTAAAGCAGCGCGAACTGCGGATCCTGGAAGACGGAGTAGCCGCCGAAAAGCTGGTTCGTGCGCAGGGGAACATGACCGGCATGAAGCTGCTCCGACGTGAAGACGCGGTAAGGTGCAAAGAATGCGAAGAAATCGCCACCGGCAAGCAGCCCCATGCCGGGCAGCAGGTAGGGCAGGTAGAAAAGAAGCGTAATGAAGACGATGGCGAAGTAATGGCCGCAGCGGGCGAACACAGGTTATTCTTTCAAGGGCGGATCGTTGCCGGCAGCGGCGTGATGTGGAGCTGCCGGTGCACGTTGCAGTTAAAGGCGGACAGTAACCGTTGCAGGTAAAGCTAAAAAAATGTGATGTTGCTGCAATCTGGCCTGCTTTTTTCTTAGGTTGAAGGGCACCTTATTAGAAATGACTGATTACGACTTATGATCTCAATGAACCGCATCGTTCTTACGCTAATTGTTGCTGTTGGTTTTACCGTTTCGGTGGGCGCGCAGGATAAAGAAAAATCGGGGAAGAGAAGAGAAGCGTCACGCGAAAACACGAGCGAAAAGATTGAGGCTCATGACAAAGTGTCATCGGCGGTGCTCGAGGCGCAGGTGCTGCTGGACCGGGCAATGTTTTCGCCGGGGGCAATTGATGGTCTGATGGGCACAAATGCAGCGCATTCGCTGAAAGCTTTCCAGAAAGCAAACGCCCTGGAGATGACGGGAAAGCTAGACAAAGAGACGAGCGCGGCGCTGTATGCAACCAGCGACGCTGTGGACGCGCTGCAGGGCTACATGATAACGGAGGCTGACTGGGCGCGGGATTATATCGAGGAAGTGCCTGAGGATATGGAAGCGCAGGCGAAATTGCCGGCGCTAAGCTATACCACGATTACCGAGCTGCTGGCTGAGCGCTTCCACTGCACGCCGGAGCTTCTGGTTTATCTGAACCCGGATGCGACCTGGACTGCCGGGTCGGCTATCGCCGTTCCGAATGTGTATCCGACGTGGGTGAGGGTGGATGTGGAGCAGTTAGAAAAGTGGGTTGCGGCAAAATATGAACAGGCGGGCAAGTCGGACCGGTCGGACAAGTCGGACAAGTCGGACGGATCAGATCAATCGGATGATTCTCAGGAACCTGACAAGTTAGCCGGACAAAAAACGGATGATGGACGGATTACTTCGTCGGGCTTGCATTTAAAACCTCGCGGCGATCTGACGGTGGTAGTCACCAAAGAAGACACGTCGCTTAACGTTTTCGATGAGACCAGCCGGCTGATATTCCATGCGCCAATTACGGCGGGCAGCGAACATGATCCCCTGCCGCTGGGTGAGTGGAAAGTGAATGGCACTGAGCGCTATCCGAAGTTTAACTACAATCCGGAGCTGTTCTGGGATGCGGAGGAGTCCGACCAGAAGGCAAAGATTCCAGCAGGTCCAAACAGCCCGGTCGGTGTGGCGTGGATCGATATCAGCAAGCCGCACTATGGACTACACGGTACGCCTAATCCGGAGAAGATCGGCTACACAGAAAGCCATGGATGTGTAAGGCTCACAAACTGGGATGTGCTTCGTCTGGCAGACATGGTAAAGCCGGAGACGAAGGTGCTGTTTGTTGAGAAGGCGGAGGACCTGGACGAGATGATCAAGGAGCGGGCGAAGTAGAGGCGTTTTCCGTGGTGGGCTGAAGTTGCAGTTTTACCGAAAGGTTCTGGCCATCTTCAATCTGCACACCACTGTTGGCTTCACCGGCCTGAGTTTTTGCTGCGGATATGGAGTAGCTTCCGGGCACCAGCCCTGGAAACTCTGCCACGCCGGTGGTGTTGGTGAGTTGCGCCATGATTGGCGGACCTGCAGACGGATCAGTTTGTTGGAGACGAACTTCGGCGCCGGGCATCGGTTTGCCAGTTTTATCGGTCACGGTCACGGTGACGCGGCAGTCGGGGAGAGCAAAGTTCTTTTCGAATTTCTCCTGGTCGGGCACCTGCACGGTTTCGTGAATGAACATTTGGTCACCTACGGCAAAATCGTAAGTGCCTGACGCTACATCCTGCATCAGGTATGTACCATCCTGAACGACTGCGGGAATCGTCTGCCCGTCATCACCTGTTGCAATGATATGAGCGTTCACCGGATAACCGGCGCGAGTAACCATGCCCGTAACGGTGACGGTGCCCATGTGGAAGTTGACCTCTGTGCGGGAGTCCCACTGAAGCTCGGCTATTTTCGACAGTGCGTTTGCCATCACGCGATAGGTGCCGGCAGGAAGAGCGGTGATCTGGTAGTTGCCGTCGGGTCCGGTTTTTGTAAATTCCTGGATGGACTGTTCGCTATCCATCGCCTGCGCATACACCTGGACATCCGGACGGGGTTTGCCGTTCTGTAACACAGCGCCGTATATCGTGCCGCCCTTTTGCAGACGGATGCTGCCTACGTCAGCAACGTCTTCAGTTTTTACATCTACTGTATGAACTGTAGTGCTGTAAGGCGGCGGGGGTTTTAATACAAGGTGATTCGGGCCGCTGGCGGCGGGCCCCAGAGTGAAGCGGCCATCTTCGTCAGTTGTGGTTTTTACGTCCGGCTGCAGATAGGCGTTTTGATTTACAAGGCGCCCGCCCCAGTTTGTTACGGTGACCCCAGATATTGGGGCAGCGGTCTGGGCGTCTACGACTTTGCCTGTTATTGCTCCGCCGAGGCCAAGCCGGAAGATTTGCTTCACTTCGTTGGAATTGGTGTTGGCTACGAGCGGAAAGTTTTGTTCCTGGTAGCCGGGACTGCTGATGCGAATGGTATAGTGTCCGCCGGGTTCAAGATCAGAAATCTCAAACTGGCCGGGCTTGGGCAGCTTCTTTGACGGCCGCATGGCAATAGTGAAATCCTGCAGCGGCTCTTGAGTTGCATCGTCTATTACGAGGCCTATGAGCTTAAACGTGTTGCGGCGGGGCATGATGATTTCCACATTGGCTGTGCCTGCCTTCACTGATGCCACTGCCTGGTTGCCGCTGTCGGTGGCCGTCACACTGTAGTGTCCATCTTCGAGGTCTGCCAGTTCAAATGTGCCATCATCTTCGGTCTTTGAACTGACAGAACCCTTTGCTCCCTGCGCTGTGACCGTGACCTGCGGCAGCGGTGCGAGGTCTGCACCTAAAACGCGCCCGGTGATTTTGAAAGCAGGAAGAAGCTGCAACACAAGGCTGGCGTGGACTTCTCCCGGCGCGAGAGAAAGTATTGTCGGGGCGCTGTCGGTGTAGCCGTCGAGAGCAGCGTTGAGTATAAGGTCGGAAGGTAAGTTGTCGAGATTGAAACTTCCGGTGCCGTCCGTGATTCCGATCTGATTGATGGAGGCCGCCTGCTGCGGCAGGTTATTGCGGCAGGCAACAGTTGCACCTAAGGCAGGCTGTCCACCTGGCAGAAGCACCTTGCCGCGAACGGCAGAGGCAACGTGGAGTACGATGTTGATGCCCGCGAGATCGGCTGAAGCAATTTGCATTTCTTCTGTGAACGAAGTTCCGAAACCCGAAGCCATTGCTGCCACTGACACATAGGTATTAGGAACGGCGAAAGCCGCAAAGGTGCCATCTCTAGTAACAGGTACAGGTTTTTCTTCACTGACAAAGTCTGTGGCGGGACGGGTGTAGACCTGCGCGTGGGCGACCGGAACACCGTCTTTTGTTACCACTTTCCCCGTTAACCTTACCATCGGGATCATGGCGATATCCTGATGAATAACAAGCGGTTCAGACGTGAGCTCAATGCGGACCTCATTGGGTGAGGGCATTGTGAAAGGATCGGCTGCAGCGGTCGGCGGCGTAAGCGTATATCCTTCGGCCAGGGGTTTCAGGTGAATGACGGAATCAGCGACAACGCCGGTGAGACTGTAGTTACCTTGGTTGTCTGCCGTCGCGGTTATGTCGCGGTTCAACGCGTGGGTTGAGATTACCGCGCCCGGTATGGGCCGGCTTGTGGTAGCATCGTAGACGCGGCCGGAGATTTTGTGGCCGGAATACACGAGGAGTTGCACGTCAGTAGTTTCGCCGTCGGCCAATTCAAAGCTGCCAGGTGCCGGCGGGACGGCGGCAAGCGGATGCGTGGTGTTGGGTTCAACGCGAACGATTATCCTGCCGGGTGATACGGGCGCGAAAGAAAAGGTGCCGTCGGCCGCGGTTACGGTAGTCTGCGTTTCCATTTTTAAGGACTCGGTTCCATCCAAATTAAAAGGCGCGAGAGCTACCTTTAATCCTTCTACTGAAGCGCCGCCCTGCAGGTGCTTTGCGGCCCCGCGGACTCGTCCTCCACCTTCGCGAAACTGCAGCATTAGCGGGCCAGTGGCAGGAACGGTTACGGTGGCTTTGGTGAGAGGATACTCTGGTGACAACGCCCCGATAACCCATTTGCCTGCAGGGATATGATCCATTGTGAAGGTGCCAGACGTGGTGGTACTGGTCCGGCTTGGTTCCATATAATGATGCTGTACTGCATCGGCACCAGGTGTAGATTCGAGATGTACGGGCAGGTGAGACAGTGGGGCGCCGTCGGGGGCGATGATGGTGCCGGTGAGAGTGAAGGATTTTGCAAGGCGGACATCCTTCTTCAGGCGGCGAACCACGCCGGGTTTTGGATTGGCATAATTTACTGGCGGTAGCATTTCCTGGTAAGTGGGAAGATCACCTGATATTTTGATAAACAACCAGCGCGGTGCGTCCGGACCTTCTATGATGTAGTGCCCGCTGAAGTTTGTGGTCGCAGTTGCAACGGGAACAAGTTCATTGATTCCGTCTTTGCCTATGAGGAGGCTGAGAAGCTGAACAGTGGCGCTGGTGGCAGGGGTTCCGTCTGCGTGAGAAATGCGTCCTTCTACAGTAACCATAGACGATGTTGGTGCGGTGTTTGAACTTGATGTCGAAGTTGAGGATAAAGCCGTACCGGATCGTCCGGAGCGTGTGGTACGGGATTTTGTCTGGGTCTGAGTCTTTTTTATGGGTTTTACTTCAACAGTGGGGTTCTCGCCAGAGGTAGATTCTCTTTCATTGGTGGCGTCTCCACTGCCGCCGTCAGATTTGCAGCCGGGTAGTATTAGTGATGCGCTCAGCGCTACAAAGACGGCGCATTGTATAAGTTTTTTTAGCTGGCGGTGTGAGGCCCGTGGCAATTGCGTTGTACCTGATTACCCTCTCGATATGAGAACGAGCACCCAAGGGCATGATTGCAAGGTTTTGTTATTATCTAACGGTGTGATGCATAGCGTGACAAATGAAGACAGCTACTGTTTTACAGAGTGAAAGGGCGCCGGCGGTATATGCTTGCATGTGCAGAGGCTAAAGTAGCACAGGGTTCGTCCTATGTCTGAAGAAAAACCAGTAGAATCAGCACCGAATGAATTACCAGGCGAGTTACCCGGGAAGAAGCTCACCCGCTCGCAAACCTATAGCGTTTGGGCCGGTGTGGCGGGTGCTGTGATTGGTAGTTCTGCGTGGCTGATTGCAATGGCAGGACTGAGCGGAGACTGGGTGGCCGTGACAATTACGCTGGCTCTTGATGCAGTGGTGCTTTTTCTGTTCGGGCGGCTTTGCCTGCGACACCCGCGATCACGGTTTTTGCTGCTGGGGCTTATGCTGGTGATATTGACGGGGCATTGTTTGGCGGTTTACTGGTGGCGGCTGGACTTTTGGCGGGCGGAGCTGAACATGCCTTCAGATCAACTGGCATCGCAGAAGAAGGTGGTGTCTGTGACGGTGAGCGCGATGGTGGCCATTGTGCTGGCGCAGTTACTGGTGATGCAGTGGCTGCAGAACAAGGCTCGGCGGATCCGAAAAGCTTAGTGAGAAGGTGAGAAAGTGAGAAAGACTAGTTTTTACTCCCATCCTCTAATCCTGTCACCTCACTATCTTAGATATTTCTCCTGATCAGATATCCTGTCGGTGCGCTGGTTTGTGACTTCGTAGGTTTCGCGCATAAGCACTACTGCGAGAATGGCAATGATGGCCATACGTAAGATGCTTTGGGCGCGCGGGCGGGGCAGGGCCATGGTGAAGAGAAGGCCTGCTACCACTGCTGCGAATATGTAACGCAATACCTGCTCCAGCTCGTAGTGTGCGATGTAGAGCGTCTGGAAGGCGTGGGGCAGGAATAATAGCAGCCAGGCGATCATCATGGGACCAGTCGGCCGTTGCCATACCTGCACAGTGGTAAGGCCGAGAGCGAGGGCAAGCCAGGGAAACAGCGGCGCGCTGTACCATCCGAAGAGGACATCACCGGCGAAAAAGGTGAAGGCCATGGCGTAAACGGCGCCGATGACGGTAAGCGGCGACGCACCGGGACGCAGTGCCTGAACTACGAGGCAGAACCATCCGGCAATGACTAAGCCGTTGAGGTCGCGCTCGTGCAGCAGGCGCGGGACGCCGCTCATGAGCTGAAAGGCATTAAAGCCACGAAAGCGGCTGGTCTGGCTACTCATGACGGAGATGAATTCCGGGAGTCCATAGTAAGCCAGCCATGCAAGATAGATGGAGATACCGACGCCGAAGCCGTAAAACACATAACGCATCTCGCGAGCGCGCCGCGCGGTAACGAACAGGGCAATCATTGCGGGTATGTGGCACCATGCGGGAATTTTTGTGAGCACTGCGGCGGCGGTGAGGGAGATGGTCCAGCCAATCATCTGGCGGCGGGTGCCGCGGCCGGTGAGCCAGCGCTGAATTACGAAAGCGTTGGCGACGAGAACGAGGGCAGACAGGTTATCAGCGAGAATCAGGCGGCCGTGGGCAACTGCATGGCTCATGAAACCATAAAAAAGGACCGTGAGCAGGGCAACGGGCGGCGGCCAGGTGAGGCGCGCAAGGCCGTAGAGAATCCAGAAGGTTACGGCGAATATGCCGATCATCAGCCAGCGGGCGCGGGCCAGGTCAACATCCCAGATTGTGACAGGGTTGCCTTCTGGCGTGATCTGGTCAATACGCTGCGGCCCCGTGAACTTTGCGAATCCACCGGAAAGAAGAGTGAAAAGCGGCGGGTGATCAAGGTAGGGAGCCACGATGATATAACCGCGGCCATCAATGGTGGCTTCGCCCTGGCGGAGAGCCACACCGCCCTGCAGCGACGACCACGACGCCGGCATGCCGCTGTCCCAGAAATTGAGTCCGCCCCAGAGAAAACCGAACTCGTCGTCGGTGGCGTGACGGGCGGGGTACTCGCCAAGGCCGACTACGCGCAGGCCAAGGGCGGCGATAAAGATTATCCAGGCAAAGAGGAGGACGGTGGCGGGTTTGCGGAAATCGATATTGATGTTACGGGAGAGAGCAGAGGATTTCGCGGGGGTAGTTGGAGTGGTGTGGGAGATGGAGTTTTCCATGGATGAACTGGTGATTCAGGTCGCAGCGGGTGGCAATGGATATTTAGTTGTTAGTGGTTAGTAGTTAGTGTTCTGTGCGGTGAGTAAGCAGCTTATTTCCAATCCGAAATCGGGGTTGGGGTGTAGGTAAACGGCTTCGCCGATCCGGGGCTGATCTGCACTACCAGGCGTGTATTGCCTGCGCCAGTGGTTTTATGTTTCACTTCTACGCGGCTGATGCCCTTGTTGCTTTTTTGCGGTGGTTTTTGTTCGGCACTTTTTACGGTGATGATTGAGCCGGCCGGTTCGATAACTTTGATAGTCGCGGCGCTTTTACCCAGCTGCATGGATGCGCTTTTGCCGTCGTCGGCAACCTGGACTTTTGCCTGGGTATGCATACACCAGAGGATGTCGAGCGGACCATTGCTTTTGAGTTCATCCTGAACTACAAGGTGGCGACGTCCGCCGTCCAGCCGTATGCCGCGCTGTACATTTGCAGCCTGACCTTTATAAGCGTTCTTCAGATCGGCAACCGCAAAGGCTACATTGTCATTTCCACCGTGCCTGGTGATTTTCGATTTGCCGCGCAAATTCTGATTCTCGCCGTTGAGCACCAGCGTGTTCTGACCCTCGGTGCGGATACGATAGATGTAGAGCCGCTTTTGTTTGTTCCAGTAATCTGGCAGATTGTAGTCGTCGCTGCCAAGGTCCATAGCCCAGCGTTCACCATCGGCATCAAATACGAACGTACCAAGATCCACGTTGGAGTGAGGGGCGTTGTTCTGGCCGCCTTTCATGGCTACAAAGCTCGCTTTCGGGTCGCCCCACTTTTCGCGATGACTCACAACTTCGCTATCGCGAAAATACCAGTCCAGGGCGGTGCCTGCCTCGGCAGGGCTTTTACCATTCATGTGCCAAAACAGATCCATGGGCGAAAGGGTGCCGCCTATGTGAGCTTCAGCTACGCCGGCATACACTGGTTTGTCGAAGCGGCGCGCCAGCCAGAACATTTCCGGCAGGTTGCCCACCTTCTCGCCGCAATCGCCCCAGTTGAAGTACTTTCCAGTTGGGCCTTCCATAGCCAGCATGAAATTACCGGTATTGGCGAAGCCGGGCACTTCATCAAGTCCGAAAGCTGTGCCAAGGGCGGTATGCATGGCACTTAGGACCTGGCAGGTGTACTTCATGGTGTACACCCAGTAGCCCGGCGCCTCCAGCCATGCTCCATCCGGTGCAAACAGCGCCATTCCATGGGCCAGGGATTCTTTGCCGCGATTGAGTATGGCTGCGGCAATCTCCGGTTCTTCGTCGGCGATGGCCAGCGCTCCAACCATCAGGCCGCCATTACAAACCTGGTTCCAGTTGTTGTGTCCCTTTATCCACGACGGCTTCTTTTCGTCATACATCTTCAGTCCTTCACGCAGGCCCAGTTTCACTATTCCTTCGCGAACTTTACGGCGGGTTTCGGGACTGAGATCTTTGTAAAACCAGTCGTATCCAATGGCCATAGCATTTGTCATTTCGGCCGTATCCAGGAAGTGCGACGGATTCCAATCGGGAAAGGCACATGCCGTCTCCATCTCCAGCACGGCGCGGTCGACGTACTTCTTATTGGGCTGCATCCGATGCATCAGCCCCAGAAGCGTAATGCGATCGAGAGCGCGTCGGCTTTGCGTAAGCAACCGCGGACCTTCCAGCTTATGCTCTACCGGCGGCTGGCTCAGTATGGCGTCTGCCGACTGGCGCAACTGAGCAAACCACTGCACACCGTTCGGGTTCGCATGCAGCAGTTTTATAGCGGTCTCCACATCAGAATCCAGGGCAACAAGACGCGGATGATCGGGTCGCAGTGTAGCAAGAATCGCGGGAGTAGATGTCTGGGTAGTCATGGGGTCAATGGGCCTTAAAGGCTGAGCGCTGAGATTGACGCAGAAGCCTAACAGGCAAGCTGTCACCAACGACGAAAACCATGAGTTCATTATTCTTCCTTAGGATTGGGAGTCCGTTGCCAGCGCCAGGCGGCGTGACAGATCAGTGACCAGCAGACCCTCCGGATCATACTGGGCCTTTAACCGGTGCAGCTTGTTCATACATTCATTACCAAGGTAGCGGCGCGCACGATCGGCATTGAGCGTGGCATCTTTGGCGAAATAAAAACGCCCCCCCGCCGCCAATACCACTTCGTCCATTCGCGCCGTCAGTTCCCAAAGACGCTCCCGGTTGCCCCGCCGCACGCGGTAGTCGAGGGCCAGGCTGTATCCATCCACTGCATGGGAAAGCAGAAAAGGATCAGGCCGGTGCTTCTTAAACACGCCGAGGTAAGGCGGCAGGCCAGCACGGTGACTCATGCGCAGCAGTTCTTCAAAAACTTCCACGGCGCGTTCTTTGGGAATGAACGGCTGGTATTGTATGAGTCCGACAGGGCGGTACGCCAGTTTCCATCCGGGCACATAATCGAGCAGGAAAGCGAAAGCGCCATGGCTCTGGTAATGGATAACCGAATGGGGCTGGAGTTTGCTGCTGTGGAACTTTGCCGAGTTGATCAGGCGTACGCCGAGATTATTAATGAAGGGACCCATGATGTGGTGAAGCAGTGCCTTCGGCACCACGCCGAAGAGTTTATCTGGCAGTAGCTGCGCACCGATGTTAAGGGAATCCGCAGGCCGCACATCTTCGCCCTTCTGGAGGTAGCGTGCCGAGTGAATGATACCGCGCCCCAGCCGGCGCCCATCCGCCGTGCCGTCCACCCAGCCGACGATGTAATCCGCCTTTTCTACACGGTCTTCCGCTTCAGCGATCATGGAGTGCAGATCTGGTACATCAAAGGCCTCAACGCTAAGTAGGCCGGAGTAAACCCGTTTCATCTGCATGCGTACACGAGTGAACACGCCAAGCAGACCAGCTCCGCTTATGGCTGCGTGAAAAAGCTCTGAATCGCTCTCGCGGGTGACCGTGCGCACGGTACCGTCTGGCGTGAGAAAATCGAAGTCGATAATGTGTTCGCCGAACGTTCCGACCTTGTAATTATTTTTTCCGTGGATGTTCATGGCGGCGCAGCCACCCATGGTTGTGAACATGGTTCCGGAAACGACAGGCGGCCACCAGCCATCGGCTATAATTGCGCGCCACATTTTTTGGATAGTGACGCCGGGTTCCATGTCAATCACGCCAGTTTCACCGTCCCACGATAGCACCCGGTCCATACGCGTGAGGTCCAGGATGATGCCGTTCTGCAGAATCGCGGCGTCGCCGTAACTGTTGCCACCGCCGCGCAGACACACCTTACGTCCGGTGCGCCGGGCGAGATCAAACACTCGCTGAATGCCTTCCACATCTTCGGGCTGGAATGCGTGCGCAACGCAGTCTACCGCCATACCCCAGCCCTCAACGCGAGCCAGATGGCCGGGTGAAAGGCGAAGCGCAGGGGCATCCACCGTGAGAGTGGAGGGTGCGTGCGCATCTTCAACTATTTCAGCGGGAACATGCGGCAAGGCTAAACTTCCAGTTTCTTAAAGATGAACGACGGCATTGCCCGCAGAACCCAGGAAACCACGCGCCAGCGTCGGGGCACATAAACCGTCCCGCGGGATTTTTCACCCGCCAGGATGATCCGGCGTGCGGCTTCATCGGCAGAGATCATCCAGAGGAGATTGCCTTGCCCGGCCGTCATGGAACTCTCCACGTAGCCCGGCTTAATTGTCACCACGCGAACATTCTCGTGCACCGCGAGGCGATTGCGCAACGCTTCCAGGTAAATAGCCTGGGCACCTTTTGAAGTATTATAAACGGGCTGTCCCTTGCGGCCGCGGTCGCCGGCGATGCTTCCGACTCCCACAATCACGCCGCTTTTGAGGCGGTTGAACAGGTCGGCTGCGCAGTTGAGCCAGGCAATGCAGCCGAGCAGATTCACTTCTACCATCAGGCGGTCTTTATCGAAGTTATATTCCTGCGGCTCCACTTTTGGCATCACGCCCGTAGCGTAATAGATGTGGGTCAGGCCGCCCAGGGTTTCGAAAGCACGCTCAAACAACCCGGGGATTTCATCAATGTTACGGACGTCATGGGGAAACACAAATGCACGTACTTCTCCAGCGGCCGAGTTGATGGCATCGGCGGCGGCGCGGAGTTCATCTTCCCTTCGGGCAATGAGTGCTACCCGAAACCCCGCGCGGCCGAGGCGGCGAGCCAGCCCTTCACCAATACCCGACGATGCCCCCACCACAATGGCGCATTTTTCCCGTAGTTTCATAACCTCGTCCACATGTCCTCGCTGATGAAATTGTTGCTAGTTTAGAGTAAGACTAAGAGTATTTTTGAGTGACGCAAAAGAAAAAACCCGGAATAACCATCTTACAATCCAATGAATTAAGGGATAGTAAGAGGAGAGTGCGATGAGTAGCTGGGGCCGTTTGCGCAAAGAATTACGAAGCAGAGTAGTGGCTGATCTGGTCGGAAGAATCGATATCCATTACACCGCTTACGAGTTTATGGCCTTTCCTCATCACAAAGACGCCAATAACATGCGCGTCTGGCTCACGCTTGATAAGAAGGAAATTTTCTCCTCTGACTTCTGGGATATAAGAAAGCTCCCAATCATTAACGAAATTGAAAAGAGAGAACGCCGGTGGGTATTTTACCCGGAAGCTGAGGAGTTGGGCGCTCGATGTGTTAATCATTACATGCTAGCGCTAAAGACATATCTAAACAGTCCGATTGAAGAAGCCCGAACTGCGGAACTCCCGCTGATTCGCGCGCTATTCTGGGTAGATAGAAGAGTTGGCAGGAGAACTCTGCTTAAGCATAAGCCCGCCGAAGACGAGCATAAGCTGGTTAAACAATTCTACGAACTCCGCCAGTCAAGCATGCGATCACAACAGATGAAAGTTGGCCAGACGGATTCCTGAACATATAGTGTTGAACCTAGGCTGAACTTCGTCGACAGAATGCCAACGCTACTTAGTAAAAATGAAGCCGCGCCCCTTTCGCTGGTTAATATCCAGAAACTTACAACTACAGAGGGTGTCACACCATCCCATGACCCATAACCACCTGCTGAAACGAACCATAATGAACCATTTGCTTAAGGTGTTTGCCGCCACCGGCGCGGCCTTGTTTATCAGCTTTGCCCCGCAATCAGTTCAGGCAGTCGAAACCCAGGTATTGCGCGATGAATCGTTTGCGGAATTCAACCAGGGCGTTTCCACAGGAACGGAAGTGTTGGCCGCGGGGCAGCTGCAGATAGGTCCGCGCGCAGTGCTCAAGGAGAAATCCGGAGAAGGCGTCGTATGGGACATGGCTGTGGATCTCTATGATGGCAGCGTGTTTTACTCCACCGGACACAGTGGCAAGGTATTTCGCCTGCAGCAGAACGGAAAACTTGAGGTGTGGGCCGACCTCGCGGAAGTGGAGGCCACGGCTCTTGCCATTGATCCCAAGGGCGGCCTTCTCATAGGCGCCAGCCCGGGCGGCAAGATCTACAGGGTAGTTGAAAAGGGTAAGCCGCAGGTTTTCTTTGAGACCAAAGAGAAGTATATCTGGGACATGATATTTGACCGCAATGGCGTGCTGTATGCGGCTACCGGTGCGGCAGGAAAAGTTTTCCGGATTCGCGGAGAGCGAAACGGCGAAGTCTATTATGACTCTGATGCCACCAACATTATGGATCTCGCTTTCGATAGCGAAGGCCAACTGCTTGCGGCCACCCAGGGCAAAGGATTCGTCATCCGCATATCGGGCCATAACGAAGGCTATATTCTCTACGCTGCCAGCCAGGATGAAGTCCGTGCGCTTACCGTAGATCACAACGGCAACATCTATGCGGCCGCCAATACCACGCGCCTGTCTTCGGTAATGGACAAGTCTACCACGGGAACTTTCGGCAGCGGGCTCGAAGGCAAGGGTGAGGTTATCCAGATTCAACCGAGCGGGTTCGTTACCGACTTCTGGACTGCACCAGAAGGACCAATCCACGATGCCGTGGCCGACCTGGCAACTTCCAGCATTCTAGTGGCGGCGGGTAAGAATGGCAAGATCTACAGGCTGAACATTACTGACACTGCGTACTCTGTGGTGGCTGACGTAGACGAGGCCATGGTAACTTCGCTTGCTGAAAGCACAAGTGGCGTACTGATCGGCACTGCGAACAAGGCGGTGGTTTACGATCTGCAGACGTCGGCACCGCTGCAGCAGGCATTGTTCGCCAGTCGTGCCCTTGATGCCAAAAGCACCGTGCAGTGGGGCAACCTGATGTTCGATGCTGAAGCTATCAGCAACGGACAGATCCTCATCGAAACCCGCAGCGGCAATACGAACGAGCCCAGCGATGGCACCTGGAGCAAGTGGGTGGCGTCTGAAAAAGTGGCGCCGCAGATCGTGAAGATCATGAGCCCCGTGGCCCAGTACCTGCAGTATCGCTTGTCAATAACTCCTGACCCGAACCAGCCCCAGGGCTTCATCGACAGCATACAAATTTTCTATGTGCAGCAGAACGCTGCGCCGGTGATAAAGAAGATTGACCTGGCGAAGGTGCCGGGCAGCCCGGCCGCAGCGCAGGCAGCCGCATTGGCTGCCGTTGCCTCGCGCATGCAGCAGACCCAAGGCGACAGTGACGACAAAGAAGCGGAAAAGGCGAGCGAGGAAGCCGCGAAAGCAGCCACGGCAGCCGCCCGCGCAGCACAGGTTGCGATGATCGCCAGGGCTGCGGCCAGCGCGCGTACGGATTTGGCAAACAGCCAGAAGGTAAACATTTCCTGGACCGCCGAAGATCCGAATAACGATTCGCTCCGGTATGATCTATTCTACAAGGGCGAAGACGAAAAGGTATGGAAGCTGATCGAAGAGCACATCACCACCACGAAGCACCAGTTCTCCACCGAAGCGATTCCGGATGGCAAATACCGGTTTAAGGTGGACGCAACCGATCGTTTCGAGAATCAGCAGACAAGTGCTTCCACCGTTAGTATGACCAGTCGAGTTTACATTGTTGATAACTCGTCGCCGGAAATTTTCGACATGAACGCGACAAAGGTTGGTGCAAACAGCTGGGAAATTACCGCTTCGGCATCAGACAAAACGTCTATCATTTCGGCGGCTGAGTATAACTTGAATGCTGCAGAAGAGTGGCGTGCGCTTGCACCTGAAGATGGCATTTTTGACTTCAACAGCGAAAGCCTGCGCTTCCGGATCACGCCTGAAGAAGAGCAACCCGAACACACGCTCAGCATCCGCGTGTACGACCGTGAGGGGAACAGTCGGGTGGAGAAGATACTGTTGCGATAGATAAGCTAGAAAGCGTATAATCGTTATGGCAACTTCATGCCGATTGCCGTAAGCGCCTTCCTTCTATCAGGACTCTTCCACGTTCCAACAACAGGCATTCCTATTAGCCCATCTTTTATCCTTAATCGAAGGCTATTGTCTACGGTTGTGCTATACGTGGCGGTAGTTATTGAGTTGCTTCGCGTAATGCTCGTCGTTTTCTGACGGGACTCACGATGGAAAACGTTGGTCCCACTTGCAAAAGCTGTTGCTTCCTTTTGGGCTAGAGTTACACCAACCCGTTTTTGCCGTAATGCCTCATCTGTTCCTGTACCAGTTACCTGAACTACCCCCACAGCAACAAACCAATATGAATCCTGCCACTCAATTACCCTCGCTCCCGGAGTATGAAACAACACTGGGACTTCCTGCAAAACGGCTTTGTAAGGTTCGACAAAGTTCGCATCAAGAACTGCTGGCGTTTCGGTTGGTATAGGTGACTTGGCAAACTTAGGAGATTGATCTAGATTGTCAGCCTGCTTGAACGGAGCCTTTTGCTGCGACGCCAGTTGGGTTTTCAATCCATCTCTAAGTTTTAATGTGCTGATTTCCTCGTATTGGGCGTAGGCAAAAACCTGATCGGAAATTACCCGGGATTCTGGGTCAGTATAGGTCTCAACGTGCATTGCACCAAAAGGTGTTGTCAATAATGGCAATACATTACCGGCAACACCAGCTGCAAAAATTATGGGAATCGAAAGTCGCGTAATCACTGGCTGCTTTGAACGTGATGAATTAAAGAAAGTCTGCAGCGTCAGGATTTACTTTACGCTCAGGGGAAGGCATATCAGGATTTTTCGAAGTATTCCCAGGAATGCCGGGCATGGGGGAACCAGGACCGTTTGCAGGACGCTGGCTCGTGGACAATGCTTGTTTTACCTGTTGTGCCTGATTTAGAAACTTGTCCGATAAGCCCATAATCAATACATACTCCCCGCCATCGGTTACCTCGCTTTGGAGAGTAGTGATGCCACTTAAGACTGCGTTGGATAAAGATGTACTGTTTTCAGTTAGGGTTTTTGTTTCTTCTCCAGATTGAGCCTTTAGCTTTACGACGTTACCTGCAGCATCCTTAGCCGACTCACCCTTCGTTACTATCGTAACGGCATTATTTTGAGTTTCGGCAAACGTGACCTGCTCATCCAGCCATTTGGCCAAATACCTTTTACAGGCATTCTCGGCTTCTTTGTGAGCGAGTGATTTGCCTTTCGTAGCACCAAGCACATCTTCGATTTCGACAGTTGCCTTAACTATCAAAGATTTAAATGATCCGTCATCGTGAGTCTTTACTTTTAAAACCCCGTCTGGCAGCTTTCGGAGTTCGATGCTAATGTCGACAGGGGCGCTTGTAGAAGCAGGAGCAGGTTCCAAAGCAGGGCTTTCCTGTGCGTGAAGGCCATTAATGACAACGGCTATCGCAAATGCCCATAGAGATATGCGACTTAGGTAGTAATTGCTTGATACCATGATGAACTCACCCTTTTGTTATTTAGTTCGTACTAGTAAGTGTAGTGGCGCTTTCTGCTGCCCGGATAAACATGCACTCAACCGTTGCGATACGCTCGATTTCTTCGTCGGTGAATGTGACGCTGTGGTCAAGTTGCATCTGGTTGGTGTAGGACTTGCAAGCTGCCGGAAGAAATGGCCAG
>JAKFFN010000092.1:0-20048 GCA_036675025.1 Candidatus Sumerlaeales bacterium
ATCCAGCAGCAGGGACTGACGCTGCCGGTCGCCATGGATACTTCCGGACAACTTGCCGCATCGTTCGGCGTAAGCGGGATTCCTCACCTCGTAGTGATCGGTAAAGACGGCACGGTGAAAGGCACCCACACCGGTGCCGACCCAAGCCTGGCCCAAAGCCTCCAGCGAGACCTGGATATCGCGATCAGATAATCCCAGGGTTCTGGTGGTGCAAATTTTCAGGTGGTGTGCAAATTCCGGGTGGCGCGGACACTCCTGTCCGCAGCAATTGCGCGCGTATTTCACCAATTGTGTCTAAAGGGCAGTAGTATCTAATAGGTAGTTTTTTAACGATCAAGTAAACTAGCACATCTTCGGGTAGGGAAGCGTTGGACTGTTGCGGACAGGAGTGTCCACACCACCCGCCACTCCACACCATCCGGCACCCTAACATCACCCCGCCACTCCATGCGGTCGTCACGCGATCCTGGTTAACGGTTATTCCACTAATAGAATGCACCCGGCAATTATAGGTAACACCACTTATCATGCTGTTGACCATGTTAAAATCGAAGATTCACCGGGCGACTGTCACCCAGGCCGAACTCGGCTACGTGGGCAGCATCACTATTGACGAACACCTGATGGCTGCTGCCAACCTGCGCGAGCATGAGAAGGTGCAGATCGTTAACAACAACAACGGCGCGCGCTTTGAGACATACGTAATCAAGGGCGCACCCGGCAGCGGCGTTATCTGTCTGAACGGCGCCGCGGCCCGCCTGGCTGCGGTTGGCGATGTGATCATTATCATGGCTTATGCGCAGATGACAGAAGAGGAAGCCGACAACTTCACGCCGGCAGTAGTCTTCCCCGGCAAGAACAACAGGCTCGAGCCACAGTCGGTTAAAGCAAACCCGTAGGGCTCGCCCGCTGTCGCATGGGCGCGAACATCTTTTTGGTAGGAGTCGCGGAGCCTGTCGATTGACCAGCAGCGCCTTAAGCCGGATCTAAAGTTGTTCGATGCCATCTGGATGGGACTTGGTTCTATCCTTGGCACGGGCATCTTCGTGAGCATCGGCCTGGCTGCGGGCATTGCCGGGCCGTCGGTGATCGTGGCTATCGCACTGGCGGCATTTGTTGCCACTTTTAATGCACTGTCAGCCGCGCAGCTTGCTGCAGCTCATCCGGTAAGCGGCGGGACGTATGAGTACGGATACCATTTCCTCAGACCGGTGTGGGGGTTCCTCGCGGGCTGGTTGTTTCTGCTGGCCAAGTCGGCATCCGCGGCCACTGCGGCACTGGGCTTTGCGGGGTACGTGCTGACAATGCTTGGCCTTGGCAATGTGTCTCATGCCATGGTGGCCGCGGGGGTGGTAATCGTATTAACCAGCGTCGTGCTATTGGGGGCCAGGCGCACTAGTCATGTTAATACGTTAATAGTGTCGGTCACACTGGTGGCGCTGGTAGCGTTTGTGGCAGCCGGGGTTTACCGGCAGTTGGTTGCAGCTGACTCACTTCACTTTCAACCATTCTTCCGCGGCGCTGACGATAAGGCGGTTACGCTTAATCTCTTTGAGGCTACAGCGCTCATGTTCGTGGCCTATACGGGCTACGGCCGGATTGCTACGATGGCCGAGGAGGTTGAGAATCCGCGCAAGGTTATCCCGCGGGCCGTCATCGTAACGCTGGTTGTTTCTGGGGCTCTTTACATCGGAGTTTCCGTAGCGGGTATTGGTTCTGTCGGAGCAGATTTTCTTTACCGTGCAACAGAGGGCGAGGCCGCGCCGCTGACTCTTGCTGCCAGGACTTTCGGCATACCCTACCTGCCTGAACTGATCGCGATTGGCGCCGCGACGGCCATGCTGGGTGTGCTGCTGAACCTGGTACTTGGGCTATCGCGAGTGCTACTGGCCATGGGCCGCCGTGGCGACATGCCTGAAGTAGTGGCCCGTGTAGACGAGCGACACAACAGCCCCTGGGTGGCCGTGGCGATCATGGGCGGAGTCATCGCGCTGCTTACTCTCGTCGGCAGTGTGAAAACAACCTGGTCGTTCAGTGCGCTTACGGTGTTACTGTACTATAGTATCACCAACGCAGCAGCGCTGGCGATTCCGTCTGATCAGCGGTTATACCCGCGCTGGATCTCCTGGGCCGGGCTGACGGCTTGCGTGTTCCTGACGTTCTTCATTGATCCAGCTGTATGGATATCGGGCGCCACGCTTGCGGGTGTCGGATTGATCTGGTTTTTCGTCGCCAGGTTTTGCGCCATGAGACGAAAAGCTTAAGTATGATCACCTGGTGAGGTTCATGGCGCCGGGTTCTGCTGTCTGGCTGTATGGTAATTGCGCAGTTCCCGCACAGCCCGCAGAACGGCACTGTATTGCAGGCCGGAATGAACCGCAAACGGTACGGGCGTCGCGCCGTATCTGGTTCCGACCGCTACCGCACCATCGATGTCGCCCGAGGCTATCTTCTCCCCTATCTCCGCGCGGCATCTTTCGTAGGCCGTTGAACCCGGCTCCGGCGCGGAAGTATCCAGGTCGCTCCATTTCACTTCTTCGTTCTGCCATCCGCCATTAATGGCAAAAGCCGGAATCTCCGTAACCAGGGCAAGCGGGTCGTTGCCCAATGAGCCAATGAACTCCATGCTGCTCAGGTGAAATTTGCTTGCCATGGCCTGGTCGCCTTTTTGCAGGAAGTGCTCCTTCATGGCGACGCTGGTCGGTGTGGTACAGAACCCACGCGAGATCCGGGAGAAACCCTTGTCGCCGTTACGCTGAATGTCGTGGAGCTTGAAACCGAATGCGTTTGCGCGAGATGCCAGCGCCTGCTGAAGTTTGGTGGAGCGGTCGGCCCAACTTTTCTCGATAAGGAACCAGGCGCCTTCGGCCATGGCCATGCTATGCAGAGAGGCATGGAAGTGGTAGGGTCCGCCGGGGCGCAGAAAACCTGCTACGGCGGCGTTCTCAGGCCGGATAGCGTTGCGCCCGTTGCCCGGGTATCCAAACTCTATATCGTCGCCCGGCAGTTCCCGCTTCACGTGCCGGAGATAGGTTCCTACGTCGGGAACTGGTGCAAACCATTCCTTGTTAGCTTCCGAACCGTCGGGGTTCACCTGCGGACATATGTAATAGGAGTAGGTCTCCCGGTCTGTCCTGGCCCAGCCGGAATTAGACGACAGGTACCAGGCGATAAGGCAGGCGGCGATAGGTCCGGCCGGCTCATCCGCGTGGGCGCCGGCGGTAATACTGCACCGTAAAGGTCCGTCACCGATTCGGAGACCGTAAAGCGGGCGCCCGTCGCGGCTGCGCCCGATGGTCACCACTGTAATGCCCGGGCGTTTTTCCAGTTGGTCCATCCACCAGGTTGTGCCTTGGTCGTTAAGGAACCGAACGGGCACTTCCTCGTCAGGCCCTGTGGAGACTTGGATAGGTATGGTGAACTCGTGCGTCATAGGATTGTTGTCCGCGGCAACTAATGAGTTGTTTATTGGAGTATTGCTACTGCAAAGCCTTGGGTTTCCTGACTTTGTGGATCTGCTCCCGGATTTTAAACAGCCGACTCCCCTGCAGTTGCGCCACTTCCCTCTCCAGCCGCGCGACTTCTTCCCTCAGCCATTCGGTTTCCTGTACCAGCTGATTCTCTGCGGCTAGGGCTTCCTCTTCCAACGGGTTTAGCGAAATGGTGGAAAGCCGCTGCTCCTCCGGGAACTCTTCCAGTTTCGCCAGGTTATCGGGAGCTATTTCGGGCTCCGCAGCCCATTTCAGCAGCGGGCGTGTGATCGCTTCCACGCTGAAGTTTTCGCGCATGTATGTGCGGGCGCGGTTGCCGAGATTGCGGCGTTCATTATTGATCTTGGAGGCGCGGATCATGGCGTCCGCAAACTCCTGCACCTTACCTATGCGTACACTATAGCCGAGCCGGTTTTCTGCGATGATTTCGCTGAACTCGGTGCCAAGAGTAGTCAGAACAGGCATTCCGGCGGCCATCATGTTTACAAGGCGGTTTCGGCCGCCGAGCAGGGTTTCGTAGTTTAACCCGTCGATGTTCAAACCAAGGTCACATTCAGCGTACAGCTGCGGCAACTCTCCACCTTCGATCCAGCCCAGGAAATGGCACCG
Organism: Candidatus Sumerlaeales bacterium; assembly: GCA_036675025.1. GTDB lineage: Bacteria > Sumerlaeota > Sumerlaeia > Sumerlaeales > Sumerlaeaceae > JAKFFN01. Next base: position 4,101 of record JAKFFN010000092.1, read on the forward strand.
GTCATCGTACCCGCTCCGCTTCATCAAGTCTATGAACTCCGGATATGTCCCTTCGTTATGTCCGGGTATGGAGCCGCCGGTGGAAATGAAACGCATCCGGGGCACCTGTTCCATGGCAAGGGTGAGCGCGGCGGCCAGGGCCGGAATGTCGGTCCAGGTGTTATACCCGCCGGTCCATAGGACCGCAAAAGCGTCTTCAGGGAATAGAGTGCCGCGGAAGTTCTTTTCGACCACGGGCAGGTCCATCTCAAGAAACATGGGATCGGCCGCAATGGGGACATATGTGCAGAAGTTGTGGGCGGCGTTGCGGTAGCCAAGGCGTCCAAGGGCGCCAAGTTCACCGATGACCGCATACATCTGCTTATGACCCGAAACGGAGATTTTGTCGGCTCGGCGTAGCACCGTGCGCTGGCGCGCCCAGAAGTGGGCAAGGAGGTCGTCGGATTGCTCCGTGATACATTTGGCCTGCGCTTCGCCCATCATGTGGCCCATGAGGTCGGCCCAGAATGGGAGTCGTGTTTGCATCTGCGCGGCAATGGCCGCAGCATTGACGTTAACCCCGACGATGGCATCGTACGGCTTGGAGTCGTGAACCTGCTGCAGAATGGGCAGGATTATGTTGGGATCGTAGGAGTGGATAATGCCATAGTTGAATGTTCCGTGGCGGGCCTGCGCCACTTGTCCTTCCAGTTCTTCGGGCGCCTGGTGTCCGTCAGTCTGGATTACAACAAGATCCACGGCGTGGCCGGCTTTGTGAAGAGCATTGGTGATGTGCCAGGTTCGGAGAGATTGTCCACAAAACAGCTTAATATCAGGGGAATAGAGGGGTCCGGTACCAATAACCAGTATCTTCGACAAGACGAGTACAGCTCCAGCATAGAGTGGGTCGCTACGGTCGCAAGGTTTCGTTTGTTGCGTTGTAACAGGTAACACAAACATACCGGTGAAGGACGAAGGTCAATGCCTACCTACGAATATGAGTGCGATAAATGTGGAAAGCACTTTGAGTATTTTCAATCGATGAAGGACGCTCCGAAGGCGGAATGTGAGGCGTGCGGCGGGAAATTGACAAAGCTGCTGAGCGCCGGGGCGGGGTTGATCTTCAAGGGGAGCGGCTTTTATATAACGGATTACAAGAACAGCGGCGGGGGCAAGGGCGCGAGTGAAGGCTCTGCCAAAGGCGAGGGCGGCTCAAAGGGCGATGGATCCTCGAAGAGCGAGGGCGGCAGCGGCAAGAGCGAAGGTGCATCCAAAAGCGAAAGCGCGCCAGCGAGTTCAGAGGCACCCGCGAAATCTGAGAAGAGTTGAGGCCTGACAGGAGCAGGTGTTTCACGTGAAACAAGGTGGCGCGGCGAGGGTATGGTCCCGCCGCCTTTTCTTTTCGCCCGCTGTTTCACGTGAAACAGCAGCAGGCCCTCGCACCTTCTTTTGTTTCACGTGAAACACCTGCGGTTTTTGGTTGACCCGTAACGCCAGTTCCCAGAAAAACACCTCAACTTTCCCCCGAGGTAGTGCGATTCCTTGCTGACGATTGGCTTTGTAAATCAAAAAGGCGGAGTGGGTAAAACCACAACCGCCGTAAATCTCGCGGCCTGCCTGGCCGCAGCCGGAAAATCCACGCTCCTGGTAGATGCTGATCCCCAGGCAAATGCCACCTCGGCCATGGCTGTCGATCGCACCGGCATTACAACCTATCAACTGCTTCTTAACCCCGAGGATTCCGAATCCGCTCCCCTGCCCACCGCGGTCGAGAAACTCCACGTTATCCCGTCGTCGTCTGATCTTTACGGCGCTGAGCTTGAACTCCTGGAACTCGATGCTCGTGAGCATCGCCTCAAAGCTGCCCTCCTGCCGCTGCGGGATAACTATGAGTTCATTCTTATTGATGCACCGCCGTCCCTCGGGCTCTTAACGCTGAATGTGCTGGCGGCCTGCGACAACGTCATAATCCCTGTGCAAAGCGAGTACTATGCGCTTGAGGGTCTTTCGATGCTGAACTCTACGATCGAACGCGTTAAATCCGGCGGTATTAACCCCGACCTTGAGATTATGGGAATCGTTATGACCATGTTCGATGCGCGCCTGAACATTGCGCAGCAGGTAGATTCCAACGTCCGCGAACACTACGGCGACAAGGTATTTGAAACCCAGATTCAACGGTCCGTCCGCCTGGCCGAAGCGCCAAGCCATGGCAAACCCATCATTCTTTACGATTTCCGCAGCATGGGAACTCGGAACTATATCTCACTCGCTGAAGAGGTCATTCGTGCAGCAGAAAAAGCGGGCGTTGGGTCGAGGGCTTGAAGCTCTCCTGCCTTCAAAGCCCAAAACCGAAGCCAATACAAAAACAGAATCTGTCGCGATGTCCGAATCGGCAGTTGCCCTGGCTGAACCGCCGGAAGACCTGAAGCCGGTCACGTTGCCTATTACGGCTATCCGCCGTAACGAGGCTCAGCCGCGCCAGTATTTTGACGAAGAAGCTCTCCATCAACTGGCCGATTCGATCAAGCGCCATGGCATTATCCAGCCTGTCGCCGTTATGCCCCGGGAGAACGACTACGTTCTTGTGGCGGGGGAGCGGCGGTACCGCGCAGCCCAGTTGGCCGGTATCCGGGAACTGCCAGTCGTCATCCTTGAGCCCCTGAGCGATGCGGTGCTTCTTGAATATGCCCTGGTAGAGAACCTTCAGCGCGAAGACCTGAATCCCGTGGAAGAAGCGCGCGCTTACCTGAGTCTGCAGAAAACCTTTGATCTCTCCGCCGAGGAGATCGCTGACCGGGTAGGGAAGAGCCGCCCGGCCATTGCCAACGCTCTTCGCCTGCTGACCCTGCCTGCCCACATGCTTGAAGACGTGGAATCCGGCCGGATCACTGCGGGTCATGCCCGGGCTATTCTCTCATTGGAATCGGGTCGCGACCAGGTTGCGCTGCGTGATCTCATCGTCATGGACAACTTGAGCGTGCGCCAGGCTGAACTCAAATCCCGCGAAATGGTGGAAGGCGGCGCAGCCCGCCGTGGCAAAGCTAAACCCGCTAACGCTAAAAAGCGCAACGAACACGACAACGTCCGTCAGGTTCGGGAGCAACTGGTTGATATCCTGGCCTGCAAGGTCAACGTCAGTTCACCTGACGGGCAGCGTGGCAAGATCGAGATCTACTTTGAATCCCTGGACGAACTTCAGCATGTGCTCAACCATCTCGGCGTGGAGACCTGATTCGGCTATGGTTGACGCATCCTCATTACTGGCCCTGGCTGGCGCCGAAACCATGCACGTAGACATTATTAAGGCCATTCGCGACAGCGATTTCATGGGCATAATCTGTCTCATTGGCTGCCTTGGCCTGTCCATAGCTTCCTGGGTAATAATCCTCTACAAGATGAAAGTTGTGAAGAGCGCCGCCAGTCAGTCAGACCGGTTCGACAAGGTTCTCGATACGGCGGGCAGCCTGGAGGAAGTGTTTCGCCGTACCCCGGAGTTCCCTCAAAGCCCTATTGCTCAGATTCTTCGCGAGGCCATCCTTGAGATGGAAGCGGAAAACTGGTATGCCGACGACTTCTACGAAATGGAAGAACGTCTGACCGCGGCGCGACTGGGCGTGGAACGGGTAATGGAGCGTACGATCAGTACTGAAGTCAGTCGACTGGAAAGCCACTTGATATTCCTGGCAACCACGTCCAGCGTGGCACCGTTCATCGGCCTGTTCGGAACGGTCTGGGGTGTACTCGCGGCGTTCCAAGCGCTGGGCGCCACTGGCAGCGCGGCCTTAAGCGCATTGGCTCCGGGCATGTCTACGGCCCTCGTGGCAACGGTCGCCGGCCTTATAGCCGCTATCCCCGCCAGCATCTTCTATAACTACCTGTCCAATAAGATTAATATCCTGACAAGCCGCATGGATAGTTTTGCCCTCGAACTAGCTAATATCATTCAGAAAAGAATGGTAAAGCAGATCGCCACAGAGCGGGTGGACTAGCCGCCTTTGTTATAATCAAAATAGATCACAAATGCGGGTTTCCGAGCGCATCTTTTGTAAATTTTTGATAAATATTGCGGCGCCGTAAACGCCTGACAACTAACTAAATCTATTTTTTGATGAATGTACCGCAGGCGCACAGGCATAGGTAATTAAACTTTCAATGAACGCACAGCCTATCCAACTTAGTGGCATTGCCTGCCGCCGACTGAGAACCCCTCAGCACATTCTTGATAACGTTTACGTCGAGTTCGATGGTCCGCGGATTTCCATCCTGGGTGATTTCAATTCCGTTCAGCTCCCACCGGGGGCCTTTAATGCCCGCGATGAAGAACTGACGGTTATCCCCGGTCTTGTTGATGTGCACGTACATGGCGCTGGCGGCGTTGACTTTCTCAACGCTGACGCCGAGAGCCTGAAGATGATTTCCAGTGTGGCCGCCCGCGGCGGAGCCACAACCCTCGTAGCAACCACCACGCTGGCCGCCGATGACGAAAATCTCGAAAGTTTTGCGGAATTCATCCGCCTTCTGCGCTCCACCGGGGCGATGGGCTGGAACCTCGGCGCTTCTGATCGCACCGTTAACACTCTCCCCGGCTGCCGCTTTGCTGGTATCCATCTCGAAGGGCCGTTCCTGAACCCCGAGCGGCGCGGTGCCTTTACTGATCGGTTCCTACGGCTGCCAGATGTAAGGGTTGCCGAAAGGGTTATGGAGATTTGCGGCGACCTGCTTACCAAGGTCACCCTTGCGCCCGAAATGCCCGGCGGCGAGGATATTGTAGAAGTCTTTACGAGCGGACCCAGTCCGGTAGAAGTGAGCCTGGGCCATACAACCGCAGACTTCGCTCTCGGAATGAAGATGTTCGAGAACCCGCACGCCCGCCAGATCACCCACGTTTTCAATGCCATGAGCGGACTGCACCACCGCCAGGCAAACCTCATCACGGCCGCTCTTATGGATCCACGCGTTTCGCTGGAGATTATCGGGGATGGCCTTCACGTGTCACCTCCTGTTGTCCAGCTGCTCCATCGTCTTACCGGTGCAAAACGCCTGATTGCCATTACCGACGGCGCCAGCTCTGCAGGTATGCCAGCGGGGAGTGTGTTTGAAGCCTTTAGCGGTCAGGCGCGCGTCGGCGCCGATAGCGGGGTTCGCCGCACCAGCGATAATGTTCTTGTAGGAAGCGCCGCGCTCATGAGCGACATCTTTCTGCGCCTCCAGCACATGGCCGATATTCCGTTCGAAGATGCACTTTTAATGACCACCGAGAACCCGGCGAAGTCTGTTAACCGCTTTGACCAGATTGGCAGTATCGATAAAGGCAAACGCGCAGATTTTGTGGTTCTTAAAGACGGCGAACAGGTTACTGCCACCATCCGCGACGGGATGCTCGTTTACCAGGCCTGAGTGTTTGATTAGCGAACAGAATTATTCGAGCGTTGAAATATCTGACAAGTGCACCGTGTGCATGTGCTGCGGTAAGCCTAATTAAATCAGGGCTTGCCGTCGATAAAACTCGTGGCACGTGCTTTGCATTCATCTAGTAACACATTAGAAACTGTTACTGGAGGTCTTTTACAAATGAAACGTTTACTTGTCGCCGGACTTTTAACTGCCGGACTTTTGGGCTTTGCTTCCAGCGAGGCCAACGCACAGTGGGTAACGCGCGGATACTGGGGCACCTCAGTTTACCCAAGCTATGGATCCTACGGCGGATACTACCCCGGATATTCCTCGTTCAGGTTCAGCTACTACGATAACGATCGTTATGACCGTTATCGTGGCTATCGTGGCCACAGCCATCGCGATCATCACCGCGGTCACAGTCACAGCGATCATCATCGCTATGACAGGTATGACAGGTATGATCGGCACGATCGCTGGCACCACTAGTATCGCCAAAAAGCCCGTCTTCTAAATGCCCCCCTGTTCCAGGACTGGAGTAGGGGGTTTTTCTTTGTTCTAGGGCTTAGGCCAGCAAACGATAAAGGTCGTCCACATCCTGCCGCAGGCTATTAAGCGCAGCAGCCAGATGGCGCGCCCTGTCCGGGTTGATGGACGACACAGCTGCTGACTGACCGTCCATGGCAACGGGCTGGGGAGTAGCCTGCCGCTGGCTGGCATCGCGGCCATGACGCAGTTGCTTGCGCGCGCCGGCGATTGTGAACTTCTCTGTGTAAAGCAGCCGTTTGATCTCAAGTACGAGTTCAATATCGCTTTTGCGATACCGGCGCTGATCATTCTCATCCTTTTCGGGCGAGAGCATGGGAAATTCGGTTTCCCAGTAGCGAAGTACGTAAGGCTTAACCTGCGTGATTGTCGCTACTTCGTTGATCCGGTAGAACAGCTTCTCCGGAATCTGAACATATTCTGCTGCACTCATCTGCGTATGTCCTCCAACATCTACGGGTCTACATCAACTGGAACGGGTATAACTGCGAACGGCCCTGGTCGGTTTTTCACACCGGACAAGAACCTTCTACGGGTTTGTGTCCATACAGAGACTGTACCTTTTTGAAGCAAATCCTGTGCGAGGCTTCTGGGGTTAACTCCAAACACCTCAATATCAGGGCTGCTTCCCATCATTGACTCATCTCATGTAATCCTTGAGATTCGGCCTCACAAATCAAGAAAAAAGAACACCCTGACAAAAAAATTTCCCCAGCTTTTCCACAGTTTTATCCACAGATCCCTTAAAGCTTTAAGGAAGTCCCGCATCCAGCACCGGAAGAGAAAGTATCTGTTTAAGCACCTCTTTTGGCGGTTGCCCAGTTTCGCGCAGACTCCTCAGGCTCTGTGAGCCATCACGCTTGCTCATCCGATTGCCTTCTGCGTCAGCAACCAGGGGGGTGTGCCGGTACGTGGGCGGCTGCAGGCCCAGCGCGCTCATGACTGCCACCTGCCTCGGTGCGGAATTCAGCAGGTCGCGCCCGCGTACAACGCTGGTCACCCCCATCAGTGCGTCGTCTACCGCACAAACCATCTGGTAAGCCCAAAGGCCATCCCGTCGCAGAACCACGAAATCCCCTGCATCTGCTGCCAGATCCACTTCCTGCGGTCCTTCGAGTTCATCCATCCACCTTACCGGCGAAAGTCTGTCGCTCCTGATGCGCAGGCACGCATGCTGGTCCCTGGGGTGCCGGCTCGGATGCAGGAGCTGGGCGATCAGCGCTTGTGCCTCATCGAAGGACACTTCCCGGCGGCAGGTTCCGGGGTAGACAATCCCATCAGGCCCGTGGGGGGCGCTGGCAGCTGATTGCAGATCTTTTCGGCTACACGTACACGGATAGATGAGGCCGCGCCTGGCAAGCTCCAGCAAAGCTTCCCTGTAAATCGCCCCCCGTTCCGACTGCCGGTAAGGCCATGCCGGTCCGCCTACATCCGGCCCTTCATCCCACGTAATGCCAAGCCAGTGCAGGTCTTCGATCAACTGAAGCTCGGCCCCCGGCACATTCCGCGGAAGATCAGTGTCCTCAATTCGAAGAAGAAACAGCCCTCCTGACGCGGGTGCCTGTTCGAAGGCTATCAGTGCCGTGCGCAAGTTGCCAAGGTGCAGTTCACCAGTAGGGCTGGGTGCGTAGCGGCCAACGGGCCGGCTGCGCGGAACCGGCTGCAGCAAGCCTACAATACCTTGCCCACGGCCGCGCCGAACGTGTACCCGCCGCCAAAAGCCGTAAAGCCTATGTGTGTACCTGCTGCCAGGGTATTATGAGCACGCTGGTCGTTAAGCAGCAGCGGCAGTGTGCATGAGCTGGTATTGCCCAGCATTCGCATGTTGGAAGGCAGTGCATCAGCGGGCAGGTCGAGCGCGGCGGCAAGATCGGTGAGGATGCGCTGGTTAGACTGGTGGGCAAGCACCGCTGCCAGGTCAGCCGGGGTGAGACCAGCCTCGCTGGCAGCCTGCCTTAGCGCCCGGGCCATCGCCGGCACGGTATGCTGCCGTACTGCCCGGCCATTCATGTGTATGGTTGATCCCGTGCCCATAGGCGGTACGGTCAGTTCACGGTTCAGGTCGCCCAGGGCGCTGATCACCGGCCGCCGCAGGGCTATCGGGGCCACGCCTGGCGAAGGTGCATGTTCTGCCTCCGGTCCGAAAACGAGGGTCGCCGTGCTGGCATCGCCAAAGCTGATGCACGAGCCAAAGTCTTCCGGCGCGACAAGCGGCGAAAGCATCTCCGTTGTGATAACGAGCGCTGTGCCGTGCCGGGCCTGCGGTTGCTGCAGGTGGTCATGCGCCAGCTGCAGGGCATAAAGCCAGCCGGTGCACGTGGCCAGGATATCAAACGCAGGCGCACCAATCTCAGGCCTGTACCGCTGCAGATGGCCCAGCACAACGCAGGCAATAGAGGGGCAGACCTGTTCGACGGTGCTGGTGCTGGCTATTATGATTGATAAAGCTGCCGGATCAAAATCGGGACTATCCAGCAGCGGCGCCACAGCTTTCCAAGCAAGGTCGGCAGGGGAGGTGTTCGGAGGTACGCGCGGGCGGCTTTCGATGCCAATCTTGCGGAAAATCTCGTCCGGGGTGGTATCGAAACGCTCCGCCAGCTCGGCATTTGTTAAAGCCGACTGCCCGGTTACCACCACGATGGGTCCGACGACAATCCCTGCGGTGTCATCTCCACTGGGTCGGGCGGCCTGGTCGCTTCCGCCCGGCGCCTGCTGCCGTGGCACAGCCGTGGGCGGCGGCACACTTCGGTGCTGCTGCGGAACCGGCTTCAGCGTACGAATCACAAGTAGTGGCTGGCCCACCGCCACCGACGACCCTTTCGCCTGAACCAGTTTTTCCACAACGCCAGGCACGGGAGAATCCAGTTCACCGCTGGATTTATCCGCCTCGATGTCAGCCAGGATGTCACCGGCCTGCACAGAATCACCCGGTGCCACATGCCACTGGATAATTGAGATCTGATCATCCGATGGGCTAAGTCCAAAAGCGCTGACAGTAAACAAGTTAGGGTCATCACCCTGTGAAGGTTCTGCCTTTTGCGACAGCGTAATCTCCATCATTGCCGCGGCTTCAGCCACAATGCGCTCCGTCGTCGGCAGAATCTCCAACTGGTTCTCGAAATTGCACGGGATGTAAGTGTCCGGTCGGGTTACGCGCCTGACAGCCGGGTGCTGCCCGTTCTCGGCCAGGCGGGCGATGATCTCGGCCCCAAATCCGCCGGTCATAGTATCTTCATGGACGACGACAAGGCGGTTGGTCTTCTGAACAGACCGACTAATGGTATCAAAATCCCACGGAGCCAGCGTCCTAAGATCAATAAGCTCAATTTCTGCGCCGTATCCCGCAAGTTCCTCTGCGGCCTTCGTGCAGAACGGGACCGTGGCGCCCCATGCCACCATTGTCAAGTCTGTGCCCTTGCGTAAAACGGCTGCTTTCCCGGGTTGTAATGACCGCCCTATTACCACATCGCCTGCCAGGGTCCTGTCGTTGACGCAGCTCTTGGGATAAAGGAACAGGGTGGGCCGGTCACCCTGGAACGCGGCTTCCAGCAATCCGGCGGCATCAGCCGCATTGCCTGGCATTACAACATCCAGTCCGGGAATGTGTGTGGCAAACCCTTCCATGGTCTGCGCATGAAACGGCCCGAGGCCAGCCTTGTAGCCGCCGCAGATGGCCATGATTATGACCGGGCACTTCCATGCGCCGCCCGTTCGCCAGTCCATGGTTGCCAGTTCCGCGGCAACCTGGTTGAATGCCAGCGGCAGAAAATCTGCGAACTGCAGCAGCGCTACGGGACGCTGCCCCGCCAGGGCGCGGCCAATGGCCGAACCGACAATGGTGCTTTCGCTCAGCGGGGCGTTTAGAACACGTTCTGGAAACTCCGTCGAAAGGCCGCGAGTCAGGCCGAAAACGTCGCCTTTCGGGTCTTCAATGTCCTGCCCGTGAAGCACGACCCGCGCGTCAGTGGTAAGCCGGTGCCGCAAAGTTTCCCGCAGGCTTTCCAGCATGGTTAGATGGCGGGATTCAGCAGTGTGGGATGCCGTGGCAGATTTCTGGGTTACGTCCGGCTCGGTAAAGGCCACGCTGCACGGCTCCGGGTCTGCTGCGTCCAGCGCCTGTTCTGCTGCGGACTCCACGTCCGCGTGCGCACGTGTCTCAATGCCGGCCAGCTCAGTCTCGGGAACGTTTGAATCCAGAAGTTGGCGGCGAAGCAGGTCCAGCGGGTCGGCAGTTTCGCGCGCTATCGCAATGGCATCAGGTGTACGATAAATCGACTGGTCATCGGCATTAGAGTGATCGTCAAGCCGCTCGACCTCAAGAACAACAATAGCCGGCGATCTCGAACGGCGAATTTCTGAAACAATGGGTTCAAACCGTTCCAGGCATTCGGCTACCCTGGCGCCATCAAGGCGGTGGATAGGCACACCCAGGAATTCTTTTGGGGTTAATCCATCCGCCAGGCTGAAAAACGTCTTACCCCTGGTCAGGGTGGAAATGGCGTACTGGTTGTCGTGCACAAGGAAAAGAACCGGCAGTTTTGAACGCGCTGCCTCGGCAATGGCCTCAAGCACTTCACCCTGCTGGCTTGTGCCGTCGCCGAAACTGCAGACGGCAATAGGTTTCTCCGGATTCATCTTTATTGCCGCTGCAATGCCTGCAGCCTGCAGTGCATTGTTGCCGACTGAACCTACAATGCTGAGAATATGGTGTTTGCGCGATGCCATGTGGGCGCTCATCTGGCGACCGTGCGAGTGGCTCTCGCGCTTGCAGAAAAGGGCCAGGAAGAAATCCAGCGGGGTTAGTCCCCGGGCAAGCATCAGGGCCTTGTCCCGATAGTGCAGGTGCAGGAAATCCGGCGGGTTCAGGTGTGGCGCCAGCGCCGCACTGGCGGCATGGCCGAATCCAGACACATGAAAGTGGGCCTGACCCCGGGCCGCGTACCGGCGCTCCAGGAGATCAATATGCCTGGCCTTAACGAGAGTCTCAAACAGCGGCAGCAAACTCGTGGTGCTGCTGTCGCCACCGGGCTGAATTTGAGGGTCCAGGTTCATTGAGATACAGACATACGTAGTTGCCCCAAAGTTTGTTTCAACGGGAAACTGCACAGCTGGCGCCTGCCCGGAAAAAACGGAAATATGTGAGTGCATACTAGTGCGTTTAAGAACGCTCAAGCCGGACGGGGAAAAAGGAGAAAAAAAAGAAATGTGCTCTGACCAAACAAAGTGCTCAAACTACGGCATTTAAGGCGCAATCTATTGATACATAATAGTTTGAGAATTCGGCATCTTCCCGGCATAGTGTAAGAAAAATGTAGTGTCTGCGCACTTTTTTTCTTGCGTAGGCGCACAATGGATGTGCACAACGGGGGCTGAATTGCTTACAATTGGGTACAAAAATGCCGAGGTTGCGCCGCAGTGCGTGGCCCAAGATGGCGAGAGGAAACGAAAAAAATGAGCACCACAGGAAGCCAGTATAGTAGTGCGCACGCACCGCTTCATACGGCTAAAAATAGCGAGGCCTCCAGCCTCGACGTGAGGAGCGCCGCCAAGCAAGGTGGAAAAGCCGGCTCCTCGTGGTTAAAAGGATTGGTTGGGGCTGCCGCATTGGCAATTGGTCTATGCAGCGCCAACGAAGCAGCTGCAGGTCCGCGTGATGTTGCGATATTGTTTGACGGTGACCCTGCGTACTCCAGCGACATAGAGGCAAAGCTGGAAGGAACAGGAGTTTTTGACTCCGTTGACGTGATTGACCTGGCGTTTGTCTCTCCGACCCTTGTTGATCTGCAAAATTACGGATCTGTATTGGTTGCAACTGGCGGCGTGAACTGGAGTTCCTTGCCTGATAATGTTGCTTTGGGCAATGTTCTTGCCGATTACCACGACGCTGGTGGCGGCGTGGTTCGGTCAATGCAGGAGGTTACGAACAATAGCCTTGGCGGCCGTTGGTCGACTGGCAGCTATAGCCCTACCGGCGCACACGGAACCATATGGGTAGGCTTTAATGTGCTAACGCCGCTGCTGCCGCAACACCCAATATTAAAAAATGCTGCTTCTTTTCAAACTCACAATTGGGTGGACTCGGTGCCAGTAAACCCTGGTGCTACCATCGTCGCCACAATTGGTGGGTTTCCAGGTGTTACTACGAAGTTAATGGGTGCTCACGGCGTTGTGGATCTGGGTTTCTATGCATTCTCCTCAGACACTCCTAACGTAACCTATAATGGAACTACTTACGAGTTTGGCTGGACCGCATCTAGCCCGGGCGCAACGCTTATTGCGAACGCTCTTCTCTACGCAACGGGCATCCCTGTTGCTGAGAATGACAACGCAGCGGCGGCTGAAGATGTCTCCACGTTGATTGACGTGCTTGCAAACGACGTTGATCCGTATGCACTTCCGCTGACAATCGAAGGACTAACCCAGCCTGCAAACGGCACCGTTTCCGTAGTTGGTGGCCAGGTACAGTATATCTCTCCCCTAAACTGGTCTGGTACCACGAGCTTTACCTACTATGTTTCCAACGGAACCTACGACTCTGATGTTGTAACTGTTAATGTAAACGTTGCGGCCGTAAACGATCCTCCGGTTGCCGTTGGTGACAGCTTCAGCATTGTTGAAGACACACCGACCGTCATCGACCCGCGCGGAAATGACTCGGACATTGAGGGTAGTGCGCTGACAGCGATTCCGGTTGTACAGCCTGCCAATGGTACCGTGGTTAGCGATGGCGCCGGCGCTCTGCTTTATACGCCTGAAGCAAATTTCTTTGGCAATGACAGCTTTACCTACCAGGTCAGCGATGGAAGCGCACTTTCTAACGTCGCTGTTATTAATATTACGGTGACCCCGGTTAATGATGCGCCTACACCTAACGACGACGTATATGTAACCGGCGAAGATCAGGTTCTGGATGTTCCGGCTGTCACCGGCGTTCGTGCTAACGACGTCGATGTTGATGACCCGACAAACAGCCTTGTTGTACTGGCAACCAGCTCGCCTTCGTTTGGTACGCTGGTCCTGAACCCGAACGGCAGCTTCACCTATACGCCGGTTGTGGCTGGCTATAATGGCCCTGACTCGTTCACCTACCAGGTGACGGATAACGGCGGCCTGGTTGGAACGGCAACTGTTACCATTAACATTGGTCCGCTGAACAGCGTTCCGGTTGCCCAGAACGACGTTTACTCAACTGATGAAGATGTTGCGCTGGTCGTAGATGCTGCCAATGGCGTTCAGATGAACGACCATGACGCAGACCTCGATGACGTAACGACTGTTGGTCTGGTTGCAAACCCGGTTCACGGTACGCTGACCATCGATCAGGCTGGTGACTTTACCTATACTCCGGATGCTGATTTCTCCGGTGTTGATACGTTTACCTACCAGATCTTCGATGTATACTCGATGTCTAACGTTGCTACGGTAACCATTAATGTCGGTGACGTTAATGACCAGCCGGTAGCCAATGACGACTACTACACGATGCTGGAAGACGAAGTTCTGACAGTCCCTGCATCGGGTGTACTGGCAAATGACATTGACCCCGAAGGTGACACGATCACTGCAACCCTGGAAAGCGCGCCCTGGTACGGCACCGCAACGGTTAACCCGGACGGCAGCTTCACCTACACGCCTTTCCCGAACTACAACTCGTGGGTCGACGGTGGTGACGTATTCGAATACCGCGTCACCGATTCCAACGGCTTGAGCACGATAGCCGAAGTGTACATCGACATTGCCCCGGTTGTGGATCAGCCGGTTGCCGTGGATGATTCCTACACCATGAACGAAGACACGCCATTTGATGCCGGCCTGGCTGCCAGCGTCCTGGCCAATGACACGTTTGAAACCAACCCTGACATCCTGCTTGGCGGAATCGGCGGACCTTGGGGGCCAGGCGGCCCGCCGCAGCTGCTTACAGCGCAGACTGTGCCGGTACCTGAGACCGCAGACAATGTTATCTTCGGTAGCGCCATCAGCTTTGTCGCTCTCCAGGACAACGTTGATAACGGTATCCTCGAACTCTACGACGATCCGACAGGCCCCCTGTTCGGTTTCTTCGACTACACCCCGAACCCTGACTTCTCGGGAACCGACAGCTTCACCTACGTGATCGTAACAATTGATCCGTTCACAATGCAGGAACTCTATGTATCAAACCCTGCTACGGTAACGCTGAACGTAACGGCTGTGAACGACGCACCTGTTGCAGCAGCCGACAACTTCAGCACTCCGGAAGATACCCCGATCACGGTCGCCGCACCTGGCGTCCTGGTAAATGATACCGATGCAGATGGCGACAGCCTGACGGCAGTTCTACAGGATAACGCCACCAGCGGTATCGTTGCCCTTAACGGCAACGGCGGCTTTACTTATACGCCGAACCCGGGCTTCTTTGGTGTGGATCTGTTCACCTATGTAGCTACCGACGGCACCAGCTCAAGCGAACTGACCACTGTTACCATCACGGTAAACGGCCAGCCTGACGCTCCTGTAGCTGCCGCTGACGCTTACATTGGTGATGAAGACACAACCCTTACAATCGTGGCGCCCGGCGTTCTGAACAACGACACCGACGCTGATGGTGACTCCCTGAACTCGATCCTGGCTCTGCCGCCTATGAACGGCAGCGTGGTAGTGGGTCTAGATGGCTACATCGAGTACGTTCCGTATCCGAACTTCAATGGTGTGGATTCGTTCACATACGTGGCCAATGATGGCACGTTCAACAGCGAGCCCGCTACAGTAACGATCACGGTACGTGCTCAGCCTGATGCACCGGTTGCCAACCCTGACAACTACGGTACCCAGGAAAACACCGCTCTCACGATCAATGCGCCTGGCGTTCTCGCCGACGACTTTGACGTAGACGGTGACACCCTCACGGCTATCGTGGTCAACAACCCGGTCAGCGGCGTTGTTAACCTGCAGCCTGACGGTGGCTTCATCTACACGCCTGCCAATGGCTTCAACGGCGAAGACCTCTTCACCTATGTTGCTAACGATGGCACAACCAACTCTGAAGAAACCACGGTAACGATCACCGTAGGCGCTGTAAACGATGCGCCTGTGGCTAACAACGACCTGTTCAACGTGTTTGAAGACCAGGCCACCACGATCAGTGCACCGGGTGTGCTTGCCAACGATACCGATTCCGACGACACCGTTCTTTCGGCCACGCTGATCAACGGCCCGCTCTACGGCACGCTGGAACTGCGCGAAGACGGCAGCTTCACCTACGAGCCCTTCGCTGACTTCAACGGCACGGATAGCTTCACCTACCAGGCATACGACGAAGTGTCGGATTCCAATGTGGCTACGGTTACCATTAACGTAGTACCGGTAGACGATGCTCCGCTGGCTA
Source organism: Candidatus Sumerlaeales bacterium (assembly GCA_036675025.1). Classification (GTDB taxonomy): domain Bacteria; phylum Sumerlaeota; class Sumerlaeia; order Sumerlaeales; family Sumerlaeaceae; genus JAKFFN01. Next base: position 19,387 of record JAKFFN010000092.1, read on the forward strand.
ACGAAGACTACTATGTAGTCGACGAAGATCAGTCCATCACCGTAGCTTCGCCGGGCGTGCTCGGCAATGACAGCGACAGCGATGGCAGCGCCCTGACGTCACTGCTCGAAGAAGAACCGCCTCACGGCATTCTGAACCTGAATGGCGACGGCAGCTTCACCTACACGCCGGATGCCGGCTTCACGGGTGATGACTTCTTCGTGTACCGCGCCAACGACGGCAACTCCAACAGTGAGCCTACCACAGTAACGATCGTTGTGCGTCCGCGCAACGACCGTCCGACGGCCCTGGCTGATACGTATGTTGTAGCCGAAGACGGCGTCCTCAACCAGGCCGCTCCCGGCGTACTGGCCAACGACACCGACGAGGATGACGATGCACTCTCCGCTACGCTGGAAGTTGCGCCGCTCCATGGCTCGGTAACGCTGAACATCGACGGCAGCTTCGACTACACGCCGAACCCGAACTTCAACGGAACGGACAGCTTCACCTACCGTGCCGATGATGGTATCGAGATCAGCAACCCCGCAACGGTTACCATTACGGTTACGCCCGTACAGGACGTGCCGGTAGCCAACAACGACAACTACTCAACCCCTGAAGACACACAGCTGACCGTAGCCGCTCCTGGCGTGCTTGGTGACGACGTGGATGTTGACGGA
>JAKFFN010000089.1:0-3559 GCA_036675025.1 Candidatus Sumerlaeales bacterium
AATCCGTAAAATGGAGTCGGACTTCTCAGACATTTCTTTCTCAGGCTTGGGCTTCAGATAAAAATCCAACGCTCGCGTGGCAGCGTCGTCGATTTTCTTGTTGCGGGCGGACTGGGCGCGGGAGGTGGGTTCCTCTGCCGCAGGGGGATTCGGAGTAACTTTTGCCATCGTCTTGCTTCCTGTAGTTGGAGCCATCACCCGCTCGCGACTAAACGATGGGAGGCAGCTGTACGCAGGTTAGTCGACCGGGGAAACAAGAAACCGGCGCGTCCGAGGACGCCCTGCGCACAGCCACCATCGAGTGCAGGATGAGAATCCCGACTGGATGACGCCTTGCACAACCTGTTTCACCCTGGGCGACTAAACCCGATCACTGATGAGCAGTGACAGGACTCAAACTACCGACGCAACCCAAGGCGAACAAGCCGGCGGATTCTGGCGTAGTTGTAGGCAAAGGCGCAAGGCGAGGTCGGTTGGCGAGTTGCGGGCGCCCAATGTCTGACAGCCTGATCTGACGCTGCAGATTGTTTCGAGCCTCGAATAGCCAGCCCTACCGGTATTGAGGAAACCAGAACAACGACTTCAAGAAAGCTCCTACATCGCGCCCCTCTGTTCCCGCGTTAGCGTCTGTCCTGCATTTTTTCCGGACGAGACTCACTACGTGGCGACACGCAAAAAAGACATCCCCCAGGTCCGAAACCCGCCCAGCGGCGATGGGCATCACGTCACTTATCGGGACATGACCGCCAGCGAACTGACCGAGCGCGAAACCCGGCAGCAGGCTTACGAAGCCATGCTTGCCCGGCAAGCTGCCTATGAACAAGCGCGCTGGGCCGCGGTGGGTAACAAGCCTTTTTCCTCCGTGGCCGGATGCGTGTTTGCCAAGAGCTGCAAGCTCCCCAACGGCATCATCGATTACAGCAACCCCAACGGCTACGTGCCGGCAGATCTGGTCAAGCAGTACGGCGATCTCATGTGGCTCGGCGGCCGGAGCGCCGACCCATCCGGCACCATCCCCCTCAAGCGGATCGGCGCAGGCACGGTTCCCGTTACCTTGGGCAGGCTCGCGCTGGGCGGTTCGGCAACTTCCACGGCTGCGGCTGCCGGCGGCACCGTCGGCGCAGCGCTTCTGACCGGCATCGTCGCCCTGCTTGGGCCGTCCAATCTGGGTGACAGCGCGCTCTACAGCGAAGACCAGTTACGCAACCTCAAACAGGCCCGCAGTCGCATGCGCTTGAGCATTGAGCAGCAGGCCGATGGCAGCCTCAAGGGCTACGGCTTTTACACCGGCCAGAATCCCGATTGGGAAATGGTTGATGTTGTTCAGTTCACGTCGCGAGCCGATCAGTTCATAGCCGACCTGGGGGATGGCATCGAACTGATCTGGACGCCGGTTACCAACCCGTCCGACACCCTTGGCATTCCCGCTCTGGAAGCGGCGCCTCAGGCACCACCTATTTGGATCTATCCGCCGACGCCGATGGCCGACAGCATCATCGTCGACCCGATCTATCCGCCGGAGTACAGGGATTTCATCCTGGTGTTTCCGGCGGATTCGGGGGTTCGGCCGGTTTATGTTGTGGTGAGTACGGCCCATCATGACTACCACCCGAAACCAGAAATTCGAGAGCAGTTCATTGAGATTAAGATATTACTTAATGAACTTCGTAGAGACTTGGAGAGCCGGAAATGAGAAGCGCAAATTTACGAAGCGGTTTTACAGGGGGTAGTCGCCGTCAAGGCGGCTGGATCATGGCAGCCGCTACTGTTGTAACTGCTCTTGTTGGGGCCAGCTCTGCAAAGAAAAAGCGGGATGCAGATAAGAAGGCACAGCAAGCTGCTATTGATGCTAGTGATCCTTATGCTCCATATCGAGATCAGGCAGCAAAAGATCTTAACGCTTTAACTTTTGATACTGTAAAAGATACTCCAGAGTTTAAAGCCCGGGCAATTGCAGCTGAGAGGATGATGGCTGCGCAGGGTTATACTGGTAGTGGCAATGCTATTTATGCTGCTGCAGAGGCTGGTGGTGCTAGCTATCAACAGGCTTTTGATAATCTTGCTAGAAAGGCTGGCATTGACAAGCAGCCCGGTTACGGTCATAATCCAGCTGCTAGCATGGCGAGCAGCCAGCAGTATATGGATAACATGAGTGGTGCTGCTAATTCTCTTATCTATGCCGGCAGTCAGTTGTTTGGAAACTTCCAGGGTAATGGTGCTGGTGCAGGCGGTAGCTCTGCCGCAAGTGGTAATCCTTATAAGGGCAGTAGCCCTGGTAAGGGTTGAGGAGGGGTTATGGCAGAACTTCTTGGTTGGGGTGCAGGCGGTATTCAGGCCTATAAGCATGATCAGGCTGTGGAAGCACAGACTGAGTTGAATCGTATTGCTATGGGTGTTGAGCAGGCTAAACTTGAAAGGGCTGAGGCTGATGCTCAGCTTGAGGCCGAAGCTAATGCTGCGATGGCAGAGATCTTTCGTGGTAAGAAGGCTGGCCCAGATGGTGGGGATGGGGAGGTTAGTACTGCAGATGCATTAGCTCAAACTGGTGAGCAGTTAATTGCTATGGGAGCATCTGAACGGGGCATTTCTCTTTTAGAAACTGCTGCTAAATTGAAGAAAGAGCAGCGGCTTACTATGTCTGCTGAGAGTTCTCATATTACTAATCTAATGGATCGTCAGCTTAAGCAGGCTGACTTAATTGCACAAGAACTTACTGATGCAGATACGCCGGAAAAAGTAGCCGTTGGTATTGCTAATCTTCGTGCTACCGGAGCGTATGATGAAGATGAATTAGCAGTTCTTGAACGAATGGCTAGCGATCCAGCTACTCGCGCAGAATTTCTTAATCGCTCCATGAGTGCAGCGGAGCGAGCTAAGATTGAGTTGCAGCGAATCCGTGATGAAGAAGCTGATAGAGATAGGGATGACCGGATAGCTATTCAGCGTGCTAATTCTGCAAGGGCCGACCGTGCGCAAGCAGAGACTGCTCGTCATAATCGAGTACAAGAGAAGGCTGGTGGTGCATCTAGTGCTGCTCTTCCTAATGGTCCACAGACTGAGATTATTAGATCCGTCATTCAGAACGTTATCCTTAAAGGCAATGCTATTCCAGCAGATCAAGAAGATGAATTCAAGGCTACCTTAAACGCTGCAACTCTTCAAATCTTCTCTGACGCGCAGGCTATCATTGCGGAGGATAAGAGTGCTACTATGGATCAGGCAGTCGCTCGTGCTGTTGCAAGGAGTTATGCGGCGGGAGATTGGAATTACGTAGATGGCATGTTCAGTGATGACCTGGCATTCAATCCGAAGGGTAAGACTCCTGAGGAGCCGCTCACTGGCCCGCTTCCGAAAAGTAAAAAGGCTCTTGTTGTTGGACGTTACTACACCCTCGGTAGTGGAGAGGTAGCCAAGTGGAATGGCTCCGCATTCGAAGCTGAGGAATAATCACTGGTGTTCAAAATTTGAACACAAGGAGCAATAAATGGCACGCTTGATTAGTTTCGAAGAAGCCACTGGACAGGCCTCCCCCACCACTCCATCTCAGACCCCTCTTACT
>JAKFFN010000183.1:0-3555 GCA_036675025.1 Candidatus Sumerlaeales bacterium
ACATCCACTCGTCGTAGGCCTGTAGCCCGGGGAAACGAATTCCTGTCGCTGTCGTGGTCGACGAGCCATCGGCGTTTTCATAGTTGTACACATCGATGGTGTTGGCACCGGCGTTCTGGTTCTGGTTGAACCAGATCTGTCCTGCCACTCCGTTTGATGGAGCCTCCGGGTTACCATAGTTGCCATTGATGTAAAGCACCGTGCGGTACCCGTTGCCGGCCATGTCCTTTGGCAGGCGCACGGCGTACTGGAGATACTGCGGGGTGGTGGTGTTATCTGCGCGCTTGCTGCCGACCAGGGAAGCGCCGGTACCTGCGTTACCCTGCAGTGCCTGCGAGCCAGACTTGGCTACGGTGTTGCTGATCGTAAATCTGTCAGGCGAAGCGGAAGACCAGCCATCGATACCGCTTGGGGTTGCACCCGCGGTGAATGTTGGCGATTCAAAGCCTGTGCTGTAGGTGACGTTTTTGCCGCTCAGGTCAATAGCCACTGGAGCGGGGCCACCCTTGAAGGTCAGCGTGCCAAATGGACGATTACGGAAGGAACCGCTGGTGGGCTCCCACTTGGATGCTACGATGGCGCCATTACCCTCGCCGCCATGCAGACGGCCAAACTGCGCGCCCCACATGGTTCCGGTGGGCGGCGGTCCGAGTATCTGGCCCGGGCTCAAGCTTTGTGAGCTGTTAAGGTCTGTCCACGCAATTGCCATTTCAATAGCCCAGCCGCTGGCTGTGCTGGCAAAGGCCAGGTCGCTGGCGTCGGACAACTTCCAGCTTGTCTGGTTCTGGCCGGCTTCCGTATAGGTAAATGTATCAGCTTTGGGATCAATTGCTATGTGGTACATCTTGTCATTGCCCGATGCGGTAGAGGCGAGGACAAGGGACGGATCCAGGAAAACTTCTGCAGTGTCCTGGGGAGTGGTAAAGTCGAAGTCAACGTAGTCGGCCGTGGCGGCCGCTGTTGTGTTGGTATCCTGCGCTTCAAAAAGGATGTAGAGATGATTGGCATCCCAGAGCGAACGGACGCTGGTCTGCTCCGTAGAGACCGTGCCGGGGCTGTTATGTTGAACAAATCCTGTTGCTGCGGGGTTGGCGGCTGACCATGCTGCGTCTGCAGTGCCATCAATGGTCGGCGCCGTAGCTGTATACTGTACGTCATAATTGAGTGCGAAAGCTGTCGCACCTGAAAATGCCAGCGTGGAAACAGTAAGAACCTGCTTCCGCCAGCGGTTAAATCTAATAAATGCCATATCCTGCGACTTCTCCCTTTTGAGATAGTGCTAAAATAAGGTGGCGGGTCTTGGCGAAGTCAACGCGCAAAGCTTTGCATAGCATATTAAATGGCCGGGAAAGTTCCCGCAGGTTTGAAAGTTCAAGAATGTATAAACTGCCCGCGTGACCCGGTGGCACGACGGGTTATCATGGAGGCCAGGCTGGCCTATTGCAAGTGGTTGGGCCACCTGTTGCAGCCCGAATTTGACTTTTTGTTTTGACGCTCTACTCTTCTTCCCGGCAGAGTCGCCCCCATGATTGGCCTGGCGAGACTTCAACTTGTTTACCTGTTCATTGGCTACATAATAGGCTGGGTCTGCCACGCCGTTGTTTACGCGGGAATCTTTGCTCTCCTGGATAAATACAAAAGAGACCTGTTGCGGCGAAAGAGGGTTCAGCTGGAATACTGGATATCTGCGTTTGCCGCGTTCAGTTCTCTTGCGATTCCTATGGTCTTCACGTGGGTAACTGCAAACACGTTTGAGCTTCGCCTGCCGCTGATTATCGCCGGGGTAGGCACCTTTATGGGCTACCGCCGCTTGCGGGAGCGGGCCATTGAGCCTGAGCTGTTTAAGGGAGACATCACGGGCTACGGTGCCGGGCTGGCTGTTACCGGACTGATCTTTTGGTTACTGTTGCAAGAGTAGCTAATCAGCTTAGCGACTTCTCCAAGAGTGTTGGCAGTACTTTTTCGCAAGCCAGGTACTCCAGCGCCAGATCGCGCGCTGCCTTGCCGTGGCGGCTGTAATCTTTTTCGGCCTGCAGCAGGCAGTCGATCGCTTCGTCTTCAGTGGACCATGTCAATAGCCCCTCGCCCGTCGGCAGCCATGAACTTAGACCTGTTTCCTGCACAACAGCAGGTTTTCCCGCCGAGAGGTAACAGGCGGTCCTGTCGCTGAACCAGCCGGAGTTGGTGACCACGTAGGTATGCTTGGCGACGCTGAATTCGCCGCGGCTGGACGTGATGTAGTTGTGGTACCGCCAAAGATCAGCGGAGATAGCCATGGCATCCGTGCAGCGCCAGCCGTTATCTGACAGGAACTGCCTCGGACCGTTGACGGCGATTTCCAGCGCAGGGCCTGTAGTCTTCTCCTGGCACCGCCGCGAAAGGTTTAGTATCTTGAGAAACTCCTGGTCCTTGTTTCCACCTATGTTCTCAAAGCTCTCGATCTGCCAGGTCATCACAGTGGTCCAGACCTGGCGGGCAGGCAGGTTGCCCGGCCTCCACAAGTCGGTCATGACAGGTTGAGTAGTAAGAATCCAATCAAGACCGCATGTTGGTATAGTGTTGCCGTGGGCTCCGATATTGGCGCCAAAGGTGAAGAGGTGATCGTACTGGCGCAGGAACTCGACGTACCACCCGACGTCACCGGTTCGCTCAGCCGAGCGCCCGGCCGCTTCAATGGAAAACTGCGTAAAGCCGGGATCGCTGTCGATGAAAACCTTTTTCGGTATCGACAGGTACTCATCACGCCATTTCCAGACGCCGCCCGACAACACGATAAGCAAATCGGCCGACTTGCAGATTTGCTGCCACTGCTGGTCACCGATGCCATATCCCTTTTCCAGGAAGTCGATATACCGCCACCGGTCAGCCAATGCAAATGGGGCCAGCGCTTCATTAATGTATCTCAGCGCGTAGTTGCAGTCAGTGGCCGGAGAATTGATTTCAGGATCGAAATTACACTCGCGCGTATCTTCCAGGTAGTAAACATCGTGGCCTAGCGCGCGAAGGCCGAGCAGGTACATCAGACTGCACCACGTGACGCCCCCCCACGGGTAGCGCCCGACCAGACCGGCGACAATAATCCTCAACGCCGGTCTGCTGCTTTCGCCGTAAGTGTCGTCTTTACCTTTTCTGCAAACCTGATGATAGAGGTGCGCCGAACATCGCAGGCAGCAGACAGCTGGCGCCGTATCTCGGCGTGCCTGGCGGCCATCGCCTCAACTTTCTCCACGAGCAGTTCCGGACTGATATCGGCAGTGGAAAGAACATAGTCTTCCATCCCAAGCGACGCCGCAAACTCCCGCACCTTTGGCTGGTACTCCAACGCCAGGAACGGCGTTCCCGCGACGGCGGCCATGGCGTTCGCGTGCAGCTTTTCGCCGACGAATAGCTGGCAGGCGGCCAGCGCAGAATACACTTCAAGGGTTTGAGTGCGCGCATTTAGCAATGGGTATATTTCAGCGCAGGCCAGCTTCTCTCGCAGCCTCTCCAGCAGTGGCAGATCATCTTCCCAGACTGACACAAAGCTAAAGCTCCACCCGCGGCGTTCCAGCTCCT
>JAKFFN010000152.1:0-19912 GCA_036675025.1 Candidatus Sumerlaeales bacterium
GCGCTGGTGTTGGCGCGATCGTCAGAAGTAAGCTCCTTGAGCGGTAGCTCTGCTATAGGTTCTGCTTCGGTAGAACCATAGACTGCTACTACATTAGCATGTGGAGCAGCGCGAAAGATCAGGTCCATCAACTCCGGTGTAACGGGAGCGCCACCAGTATATATTCTCTGAAAGCTGGAAAGGGAAACGGCCGACGCAACAGCTGCGGTGGCGAGGCGTTGTATAAAAGCAGGTGAACACGCAGTTGATCTTGGTTGTTCGTCAGCAATCTGCTGAAGTACCTTTGCAGTGTCAATACGGCCGGGGTACCGAAGATCGCAATCGGGAATGATTGTGGTAACTCCGGCCGCAATGTTTGCGAGGACGAATACGGGAAGCGTGATTAAATCGCGTTCGCCTTGCCGCAATTCAAGCGTCCTCGCGAGAACTTTGTTCTGCGCCAGCAAGAAACCGTGTGTGCGTACCGCAGCTTTCGGAAGGCCGGTTCCGCCACTGGTAAACGTGAGCAGAGCCGGTTGTTCATCAGCGCAGGGTTCAATTGATGAAAGTTCATTTGTGCCGATCATCGGCAACACTGCTGCACCCGGAACCCAGCCACCGATGACGAATTTTTGCGGAATTGCTCGCAAGGCTCCGCTGGCAAGCCTTAAAAGATGAGCTTTCCTGCTCCCAATAAGTGCCGCAGGTGGGCACAAGCTACAGCAGCGAGCTATGTGATTAAACCCTGCCGCGGGATCGAGCAGCATTACAGTGCAGCCGGCTCTAAAGACCGCAAGGACTATGGCGTACAGCTCAGCGGAAATGGGATGAAGCACCAGTATTCTGTCCCCGGGCCTAATGCCGCTTCCACGCAGTGCTTCGCATATTTCCGACGCTGACCCTGCGAGCTCCGCGAACGTGGTGGTGCGAGTGCGGCCGTGGATTACCTCGCAAATTGCAGCGCCATCAGGATTTTCTGCCGCCTGCTGATCCAGAATTTGCGCGATGTTGCTCATGTCAGCTTCTTTGCAAAAAGCGTGTAGCGTCGGAAGGGCACAGCCGTGCGCGTGCTGAGGTTAAGCGATTGGTTTTTCTCATGCATGAGAGCATGAACAACGCGCCTGAATCCCTTGGCAGAGGCCGATTGATGAATCCGTTCAAGTAGAAGCGCACCAAGGCCAGCGTAAGTGCGGCCAGGGGCGACGGCAAGGGTTTTGAGAATTACTGTATCTACGGTTTCGCCGCGATGTGCCTGCGCCAGGTCCGGGACTGCAAATGCAAATCCGACCGTCTGGCCATTATGCTCAGCCAGCAGCACAAACTCTGGCAATATGTACTTCTGGATGGGCAGGTATTGCGCAAGGAACTCATCAAGCGAAATATCGGTGTAGAGAAAGTTATCGCGGAAGCTTTGAAGAGAAAGCTTGTGTACGCGGCGCAGATCATCTGCAAAACTATCAAGGTGCACTTCGCGGATAGAAACGCCTGCAGCAGATAAGCGGCTTTTTACGCGGACTGTTCTGTCATCAGTAAGTGCAAGGTCTGTTACCTCTGCCGAGTAGTATTCGGCCAGGGAGTGAAAGCCCGCAGAAGTAAATGCCGCGGGCCATTCATCTGGATTATCCGGTTCAAGGAAAAAAGTAGGCTGCTGTCCGCGCCCGGTAATGAGGCGATAGCGGCACCAGGTGTTGCCGTCCATGGGACCAATAGCTATCGTGCAACCGAGGGCTCTTAGCCGCCTGGCTGCATAATCTAGCAGTAAAGCTCCAGCATCGGTTGCGGTCGCCTCGAAGTGTCCAATGATTCCCGGCTTCTCGCCAGTCAGTTGGGGCGTGTTCGTGTGCCAGAGCGAACACGCAGCGGCAGGAGACGCGTCATGAACGTTCAGTAGTTGAAGTGAAACATCCTGCCCGTGTTTGGGAAACGACGGCGGTCCAGCCGCTGTTTCAACGATTGAGTAGTCAGGCGGGAGTGACGGGTCATCGCGTGTGGGCATGGAGGATTGTCCTGTTCAATCTGCGCATCGTCATCTTTCGCCATCTACAATCATTATTGCGGGAAGAGACAATACAATTCCGATAAGACCCTGCCGGATCCATCGCGCGGCATCCACAGGACAGTCGCGGATGCCGGGCTGCCATGCCGCAAACACGGTTGCGGATGTAAAACACAGCATAACCGTGGTTGCATACACAAGTAGAGAAACATCTCGCCCCAGCGAGTACCCGACCGCTAGTATCATCAGGGCCATCGTTGCACCAGCGATAATCGCCGACCGAAGAACCAACCCACTTAATGACCGGTTCGGATACGTAACAGCGAGACTGGCAACTCCAATCATTGCAAGTTGAGCGCCATAGGATACCAGGTATGGTAAATACCAGCCCACGCGACCAGTGGCTGTAAATAGGAGCAGACTGATGTAGCCGCCAGCGGTAACGCTGACTACGGCGTGTATATTGTGAGCACCGCGACCCTGAGGATAGCAATTGGGATAGATTCGCGTATAAGCGAGAAGAACCAGAAGCGGTGGTATGATCCACGGCCACCCGCCGACGGCAAGGGCCGCGTAGGCGGTGAGGGCAGCGCCGAGAAGAGCGGCGTCATCCAGCGTGGTGCGGCGCCTCAGGATAACCACCGAAACAAGAACGGCTATTAACGTAGCCAGCCGTACCCAAAGCAATTCTGCAGGCAGGAGTATGCAAAGTTTCAGAAGCACGAATACGGCAAATGGAATATAGAGATTGTCGCGACCGCTGAGCGAGATTGCTTCCAAAGCAGCGACGATGAGGCCCACAGTAAGCGCTATAAGGGCTGCAGGGTGCCAGTCGAATCCCATCCACATGATTAGGGGAAGAAAGACGCTGACAAAAGCTACGCCGACAAACGCAGCCGATCCTTCATAAGACTTGTAGCCTCCCGCTGTCGTGTACTTCCTGCGTCCCCATCGCTTGCCAATCAGGGCCGCCACGGCGTCGGCCAGGGTGAGCACCAGCAGCGGGACACAATAGAGCAGGGCATTGCCTTTGGCCAGGATGAACAGGACAGCCACCGCTACCGGGAAATAAATGTCGCCCAGCGAAGATCGATCAACGCCAAGCAAAACCTTTCCCGGGCCTTCTGTTCGAAGGCGGCCGATGCGCAAAATAAGGAGCGTGCTGATAGCAACGCCGGCTAAAATTACGACAGGATGTGGACTGTCAAACAGCCACGGAAAACTAAGCACAAGTAGTCCCATGCCGATGTGAACTATTTTCCGGGCAACTTCAGCATCAATGTGACGCACGCGGGAAATTGCCCAGGTCGCGCCGATGAGCCCGGCTAGAGCCAGTAGGACGAATGCAACGCCGATCGCGGAGCGTAACATTAATAGGTGACTTCTTCAACTATGAAGGCAGAGTAAAAAAACGCTTTGTCCTGCCGGTAAAGTGCAGCAGCTTCGTCATCACATCGTGAAAGAACGCCAGAGAGATTGTCAGGCCGGCTGCGAGGCGCCAGCATGTTCCAGTAGGCAAGGCGTGCGCCGGCACGGCCACCAATGGCAAGTTTCTCCAGCAGCCTGGCTGTGTTTTCGGCAGACATATACTCAAAGATGTCGCTAAGGTTATAGGCATTAAAGTAACCGGCTCCAGCGTCGGCCAGGGCATCTTCGAGCGGCGCCTGCCGCCACTCAAGCTTATCCAGGTTGCTGCGAATAGCATCAAAATTTTCTGCGCGCAGGGCAAAAGGAAGAGCATCGCCATGGCCGCCGGTAAGAATCCAGTGGAGGTACGGGTTCTCTGCAGGAGACAGTTCCGTAAGGGCATAGTGGGCGCGCGCAAGAATGCGATCGGCCACGCTGCCTTCTACGTAGGTGAAAAAGCTGGGATCGCGGCCAAGCCGGCCCATGACTGTTCGTGAAAAGAACAGCTTAAACAGGAGCCGCCAGCGCCAGGTGTTCCAGCTATTAGCGTAAAACTGTTCGCGTTCGGCTCGATCACGCGGCTGAAGCAGGGCATTTACTGTTGACCGGCTATGCACCAAAGGCAAGGCCCGCTCTCTGAACAGGCGGAAATAGTTCTCGAATTTTCCTGCCGCGCCAATACCAGATTCAACAGCGGACGCATTTCTGTCCCAGAAGGCCAAGGCATCAGCCGAAAGCTGCGAGCGGCAGCGGGAGTAAATCTCTGCTCGCCGATGGCTGGGGCGCGATCCCATGAGTTCCAGCAATTCGTAATGCTCAAGTTCCCGGTATGCAGCGACCCTCAGCTCCAGACAATACAACTGCGCGGCACTGAGATCTACTGCTATAACTTGTTCGGGATTCCGAGCTAATAATGCCAGGCTGTTATCGCCGGCAGAACTGATGGAAAGCGCGCGGAAGCCGGGTTTCAGGTTTAATGCTTCTAACAGTATGTCGGCATCTTCCCAGCACTGCGCATAGCGAATGCCTGAAAAATCTGCCTTGGCTGCAACCTCAGTACTCATCGGCAACGTCCTTCTTTGCAGCGTCACACCTGGAGATTCGGCGCACAATGCCCCGGGCCCCATCCATTTCTACATAATCTCCATCGTTCAGCCACTGCATCAGGCCCGGTATAGAAACTATGGAAGGAATGCCCATTTCGCGAGAGACAATGGCTGAGTGAGATAGCAGGCTGCCTCTTTCGACTAGTACTCCGGCGGCGGATGGAAACAACATGATCCAACCGGGATCTGTGCGCTCAGCTACAAGTATATCACCGCGCTGGAGAACGGCTCCGCGCGGATCACGTATCACCCGTACGCACGCCCTCACGATGCCCGGGCAGCACCCCAGTCCGGTCTTCGTTTCCGGATCAGCTCGTGAATCAAGTTTATCATTAATCGGCGCAAGTTCCGGCTCTGGAATAGACTGGAAAAAGAAACCGCGGGTCTGGAACCGTTCGGGAGGTGGTGCTTCTTCTCGATACTTCGCATATTCCGCTTTGCGCAACTCCACGAGCCCTCGTACGTCCATGGTGGTAGCGGTTCCCTGTACGATTCCAAGCACTTCAGGAAGCTCAAGGTAGAACACGTCACGAGGGTCGCTGATCAGCTGAAGAGCATAAAGTCGCCGGCCCAGTTCCAGAAAAATACGCCGTACACGGCCGAAAACGCGCGTCCGTTCAAACCGTAGATTCTCACGATCGCGCACGCGGCCACGAGTATTTTTTAAAATCCAGTTGAAAAGCAGGCGCCGTGCCGGATGACCCGCAAGTGCTGCCGCTGCACGGGTTTCAGCATCCGATCGAATCTGTGAATCAATGCGCTTTGATGGCGCTGCTCCCTCGCGAATTCGCAGGGCAAGCTGCCCGATGGATCGTAACAGTGGAACCGGTTCATCCTGTAGCGTTGCGGTTTCCAGTTTCAATTCCTCAAGACAGCGGTCACCGAACTTATCCAGATACGAACGCAGTTCTTTGCGAAACTCCCGGACGTGGCGCAACCGAAGCTGAATTTCCTGCACAGATTCTGTGGTTAAAGCCAGTGCCAGTGTTTCGTCTTTAGCGGCAATTTCTGCCATGCGTCTTATTCGGTGGGCTGGCTCTGCACTGATGATATTTCCTTCGCCACAAAGCAGGTCGTTATGAAGAGTTGCCTCCCGCTCGCCGCACCATGAAACTACAAGTTTCCCCAGTACGCCATAGAAGATCATCGCGAAGAAATCATTAATCAACGGTGCATCCCATTTACGGAGGAGCGAGCGCTCCAGGTCGAAATAGTGATCTGCCAACTGATCAGGTCGCATATCCGAAAGCGGGATTGCTGTTGGCGCCAGCGCCATCGTCAGGCGCTGCATAAAGGCTTCGCGGGTTTTTGCGAGTTTGAGATGGTTGCTGACTAATCCGGCCAAGGTGCGAGTGAAGGCTGCTCCATCCTCAAGCTTTGCCCTAAATGTGGGAGTCGTAATTTCTGCCGCCACTTCGTCCGGCAAGCCTTCTCGAACTCCCATCATCTGTTCCATAAACTTGCGGTTCATGGTGAATCCCGGGAGCAGGGCAAGCACCCGGTACCAGTTTAGCAGGTTATAATAAACACGCCCGCGCACCAGGCCCAGCATATTTGCAAATACTCTGTCTGCCGCATCTACGCGATTGCCAGGCACGTTCAGCAAGCGACAGAACTCGCGATACACTTCTTCATAGGCCCGCCGGGCGAACGTAAAAGTCAGCGGAGTTGTTACCCCGCTATAGCTTTCGACAATGTTGCTGTTGTCCCAGATGCTAAGCGGTGCATAGGGATCAGCAAGTGGTCCAAGAGATGTAATGGGTCGGGATTGCAGCAGGTAAATCTTACTATCTTTGAGTGCCCACTCGACATCCTGCGGTAGTCCGAAGTGGCGCTCGGCGCGACGTGCAAGGCGAGCAACGGCACGTACCTGGCCATTAGTTAGGGCCGGCTTGGATTGACGCGCAAGTTCCACAGGAACAGCAGATACACCTTCGTCCGTTCCCGAACCCATTCGGTGCATCGTAGATTTGGTAGCAATGTCGGCATAAACAATCTCACCTTTCGGATTAACATGCCAGGTATCTGCATCACATTCGCCAGAGACAAGCGCGGTACCTACCCCATATAATCCCCCGACTACTGCAATACTATGCTTGCCAGATACAGGATCGGCGCTGAACGCTACACCAGACGCGTCACTATTAACCATGCGCTGAATAAGAACGGCCGGCGGCGGAGGAAGAGGGGAGAGGTTGTTGGATTTCCTGTATGCCAGAAGGCGTTCTCCAAAACCTGACCGCCACACATCCGCAACGCGATCGCCAACCTCCGCAGCTGATACATAGAGAAAGCTGTCCAACTGGCCGGCGAAAGAGTGCTCAGTTCCATCTTCATCCAATGCAGATGAGCGAACCGCTACCAGTTGTCCGGCAGGACAGATAACAGCCAGGGCCTGGTGGAGCGCATCTACCAGTGCTGGTGCAGGATGCAGTTCCTGCATTGCAACCCGAATGGCCTCTGCATCTGCGGCCTCTGCCAAAACACTTTGAATCGAATCAGTTACACTGGAATGAAAGGCTTCGGGCAGAACAACAAACCATGGCGGTATCGGAAAATACGCACGCTTTAGTGATGCGAGAGCCCGCGCTTTACCGCCAAGCCGTAGATCAGCAGGGTCAGCGTCGCAGCTGTTGCAGATCCAATCTTCAGTCTTCAAATTGAGATCGGGCGAACGTGCTTGATCGTTAGTCACTGCAGGAATACTCTGATGAACATGGGAATGATACCGAGGGTGGTGTAAAGAGAGATTGTCCATAACGCAGAAAAGGCCTCGATTCTCTTTCCTGACTTTGGCTCCTCAGATTTAATTACACTGATGCTTATTCCAATCGCGATTATAACAGCGAGGAGTGCAACGGTGGTAACTACAAATTGGAACTGAATGGCGCTGGCTGCTGCAATAGCACAGGCCGCACAAGCTGCCATTGCACTTATCCATGCTGCTGCTGCCACAGGCCGCCCCCAGAGCGCACTGTAAGTTTCCACCCCTTCCTCTTCATCTTCGGGTACGCGGATCTTTCTTCCGATTTCTATAACGAGGCCGTTAAAGTAGCTGGCAAAAAGAAACCACGGCAGCCCGGCTGGCGGTGTATTTTGCGCGGGCAGCCAGTCTGCAGAAGTGGCGTAGAGATCGATCAGCGGCATAATCGCCATATGCGATGTCATGTAAACCACCGGTCGTGATTTCAACCATTCCCGCGCAAAAAATTCACGTGTCATGAGGGCGAGGTAAATCCAGGTAACCATTAGCAGGATGAGCAGCCTGACATCCAGCCAAAGTGCAAGCGCAGCCTGAACTGCCGCCGTCATTAGAAACAGCGTTCCTAACTGGCGAAGTGTAACTAACCCCCGGGGCACCGCCCTGTACGGCCGCCAGCGGGAATCTTCCTCAAAGTCTTTAAACTCATCGGCAATGCGCAACTGCAGAAACAAAAGCAGGCAGGTGACAAATGCGACCAGCGCGCTGCGCCAGCCTGGCAGGTTGTCGCTGCCGCGCAGCAGGGCAGAGAAGCAGACTGCTGAGTAACTGAACGCGGCAATGAGAACGCCATGAGCAGCCAGCGGAAAACGCTCTTTCTGATACGTCCACCACCGCTCAGTCCAGCGCATGCAGATCGCCGGTATCCGTGCCACGCCCGCGCGCATAACGCTCATGAGCCTTTGCAAAATCTCCAGCCGCAATGGCACCAATTATTGACAGTTCCCCTGCCAGGGCCAAAGCTCCGCATAATTCTGCATAAGCCTTAGCTTTACCATCGCCAGCTAGGCCCAGCAGTTCGAGACATGCCTGTTGCGATGGCAATTTTGTGCCGCCGCCGACCGTCCCCACTATGAGATTTGGCAATGTAGCTGACGCATACAGATCACCGTTTTCAGTGAGTTCATATCGGGTCACTCCCGTAGCTGCTTCAGCCACACATGCTACATCCTGACCCGTGGCGAGGAAGAGTGCGGTCAGTCCGTTTGCATAATGGCCCTGCACGCCAATGGTGCCACTGATGACACCGCCCAGCGCCGACATCCGCCAGTAGTCCACCATCTTTTCCGGGGTCGTATGCAGGCGCTTTCTTATGAGTTCCGCCGGAACCGTAACTTCCGCCGTTACCTTCTTGCCGCGTACGGTAGCGAAAGACTGGTAACTGGCTTTCTTGTCGCCAGAGGCGTTTGCTTCAATAAACCAGTAAGCAGGCTGAATGGGTGTGTGTGCTACGACGTACTCACATGCTGCCATAGTGGCAATGGTCACCATATTCTGGCCGGCAGCATCACCGGTGGTATACTCAAATATCACATAGACGTGATTGCCCTCTACGGTCAGTCTTAGGTCTTTAAGTCTACCGTGGCGTGTGGTAGCCTCGGCTTCTTTTCGAAGTTCTTCAAACTGACCGACCAGCCAGCACGCAAACCGCGCTGCCTCGGCCAAAGTTGAAAATGCAAAACCGGGAGCCCGCACAACTCCTTCGCTCAACAGCACGCTCGCACAACCACCCGACTCGGTAATCAGCGAGGCGCCACGGCTGTAGCTTGCCACAAGGGCCGCTTCAGTAGTTGCCAGGGGCACGTAATAATCTCCGGAGGCAAAAATCCCATTTATCCGCAGTGGGCCCGCTACCCCGATGGGCACCTTTACCGTTCCAATGAAATTCTCAATATTCTGCCGGTACCGTTCAGCCATAGCCATGCTGGCAGGATCAGCCAGAAGTTCCCGTACGCTGTCGTCGCCCGAAAAGATTGTTTCCCAGCGCCGCTGTACAGCCACTTCATCGACCCGCGTTGCTCCTGATAACTTTCGGGGCAAATTATCATGCCGCGGCTGCAGTCGTTCGCTGGCTTGCTCGGCAGTTGAACTGCCAAGTGCATCCTTCAAAAAGGAAATACTGCGCTGCCAATCCTGAGCCACTGCTGTCTCCTTAAGTGAGAGAAACCCTAACAAGAACTCCTATGGGTTTCTCCTGAAGAACACGCAAGCTGCAACTTGTATCTCGTGTTCCCTGCCGGGCGCGACCTTACGAACCCTGACTACTACCCATCGGTCTTCCATGTCGACTGCAGAGTTTGCCAGTCGAGGCCGAAGCGTGCAAGAAATTTCCGAAGGCGGTCAGCATCGTTTGGCTGCGTGCGCTGCGCACGTGATGCCGCGTAAAGTACACGGCCTGCTTCGCTCAGGCTGCGGGAACGGCGGCATATCCGAAGTACCTCCAGCAGTTGCACTTCGTCTACACGATCAACGGGCTGACTCAGCCCTGTTCCTTCCGCGTTCATTAAATGCGTAGGGAGAAGATCGCGCAGCTGCGTATCACCTGCTCCCGTAGGAGAGCCGACTATTCCGCTCCATGCATTGCGAAGGCGTACGATTTCGTCATCTACTATTTCGGTGGTGATCCTGCCATTGGTCGCAAGCGTAGCCATGCGCGTAACGGCCGCACCCAGATCTCGAAAGTTTGCCGCCCATGTTGCTTCCGGCGAAGTTGCAAATCGTAGAAACTTCTCCCGCGCTTCCTTGTTACACGTTACCCGCCTGCCATGGGTACGGGTAAATCTGTCCAGTTCGAATTGTAGATTGGGTTCGATGTCCTCCGGGCGCTCACGCAGACCGGGCAGGCAGAACGTCCAGAGGTTCAGGCGTGCAAGCAAGTCATCACGAAACCTGCGTTCCCTCACAGCTGCAGCCAAATCCTGGTTGGTGCCGGCTATCAACTGAAAGTCTGAAGACACTTCTTTATCGGCGCCCACAGGAAGAAACCGCTTTTCTTCCACGGCCCGAAGAAGCATCGCCTGCTCATCAAGTCCCAGTTCGCCAACCTCGTCCAGAAACACAATGCCATCGTCAGCCGTGCGGAGTAACCCGGGTCGGTCTTGCAATGCACCCGTAAATGCGCCGCGGCGGTGCCCGAACAGCGCACTCATTGCGCCATCACCACGCAGCGTGGCGCAGTTCACTTCCACGAAAACACCCGCCACCTGCCGCCGTGCTTTCTTCAGTTCATAGATCCGCCGCGCGAGGTGACTCTTGCCTGCCCCCGTAGGACCCGTCAGCAGAATCGGCGCATTAGATCCCACTGCTACGCGCTCAATATGATCTATGAGTTCGTTAAAGTTGGCGTTACGCGTCTCAATTCCAGATTTGAGAAAGGACGTAGCCTCTGCCTGCTCATGTTCAAAGCGCGTGGCCAGCCGATCATATCGGGACAGATCAAGATCGATAAGGCTATACGTTCCCACGTCTCCACAGGGCAGCCCTGATTCATTGCGTGGAGCATTGCCACCCGTACGCGTCCCCCGGCGTTTCGAAGGTGGTGAGGTCTGGATAATTCGCGCTGGCATATGCCGCGATTCAATAAGCAGGAAAAGGCAGATCTGCGCCACGTGTGTGCCCGTTGTAATGTGCACGTAGTAATCTTCGTGTTCCGGATCAAATGGATAGCTCCTGGCGAAGTCATGCAGAGCGCCAAAGACCTCTTCAAAATCCCAGGCATCTTTCATCGGGACGTTATGCAGACGGACTTCCGTTTCCGGAGAGACGACTTCAATATCGCCGGCCACGGTCTGTCCAAGGCGAGTGTACTCCGGCTGATGCAACAGTTCCATCCTCGATACAATAAAATCCTCTTGCTGGCAGAGGCAAACAGTAGGGCGCCAGCGCTCCCACCGGCCTGGATCAGAACGCGACGAGTCCAGCACTGGTCCTAATAACCCAATAACGACCTGATTACGCAGAGAGGGTAGTTTCATGGGTTTATCTCAAAAGATAAAAGGTATAATTCAAGCTAAAAATAGTGACCTAATCCGGCGATTGTTTTTAAGGATTCAAAACCGTTAAAATGCTGATATTGCTTAACTTGAACTTAAGGTTATTCCGGTGCTCCACTATTGGCACTCTTCGCGCAGATAGTTCTAGGCACGAGGCATAATAGCCTCAGGTAAAACTAAGCGGTGCGGGCGGGACTCAGGCTCCCGCCCGCAAAAAACCGAAGGAGCACACAAGATGGCCAACAAGACATTGTTTCAGAGCCTGGTAGGTCGATTGGCACCTGCCGCAAACACCCGTAACGAGGCGGGCGGAACTGCTTATGCATTTTCGCCAGAACACGCCCTCGCGCAGTTCGCAGCTACGGGTTGTTTGAACGGGACGTTCTACGCTACAGCCCAGGACCAGCTGCAAACCGTTTTGCAGATGACAGCTCGCGTAGATCACAACTTCATCGCTCGAGTTGCCATCTGGTGCCGTACGCACGGACACATGAAGGATATGCCTGCACTGCTAATGGCCGTACTTACGCAGCGCGACGGTGCCCTTTGCGAAAAGATTTTTCCTCGCGTCATTGATAATGGTAAGATGCTACGGAATTTCGTGCAGATCATGCGGTCCGGCATTACCGGCCGTAAGAGCCTGGGTACGCGTCCTCGCCGAATGATTCGTGCGTGGCTGGAGAGTCAGCCAGATGAAGCTATTTTCCGTGCATCTATCGGAAACGATCCCTCGTTGGCAGATATCATCCGCATGGTTCATCCGCGGCCCTCTACACCTACGCGTGAGGCGTTGTACGCATACTTGCTTGGACGTGAGCATAACACCCAGTTGTTGCCGCCCCTGGTTCAGGCATTTGAAGCCTTCAAGAGCGGCAAGTCCGCCGAAGTGCCTGATGTCCCCTTTGAAATGCTGACGGCGCTGCCGCTGACAGACACTCATTGGATGGAGATTGCCCGCCATGCACCCTGGCAGATGACCCGTATGAATCTGAACACGTTCGCGCGGCACAACGTCTTCAACAAGCGCCGGATGAGAAAGCTTATTGCAGAGCGGCTGCGCAACAAGGCGAACCTCCAGGCGGCCCGGGTATTCCCATACCAGCTGATGGCTGCATATACGATGACCGGACCTGATGTGCCTGGCGAAGTGAGAGATGCCCTGCACGATGCGCTGGAAATCGCCACGCAGAACGTGCCCGCAGTGTCCGGACGCGTTTACGTAATGACAGACGTGTCGGGAAGCATGCATTCGGCAGTTACCGGTTACCGGCGCGGCTCAACTTCGGCTGTGCGTTGCATCGATGTGGCTGCATTGGTAGCTGCCTGCGTACTGCGACAAAATCCGCGGGCGGAGATCATCCCGTTCCATGATAAGGTTGTGGAAGGCGCGCGGCTTTCATCGCGAGACAGCGTACTCACAAACGCGCAGCTGCTGGCCTCACTGCCCAGCGGTGGCACGAACTGCAGTGCACCGCTTTGCTGGCTGAACAGCCGCTCCGCAAAGGGTGATCTGGTCATCTACGTCTCGGATAACGAGTCGTGGGTAGATGTAACCCAGGGGCGAGGCACCGCAACAATGCAGGAATGGGAAAAGTTTCGTGTGCGGAATCCACAGGCACGCATGGTCTGCATTGACGTGCAGCCCTACGCAACTACCCAGGCGCAGGAGCGCGCTGATGTGCTGAACATCGGCGGATTCTCTGACCAGGTATTCCAAGTGGTGGCACAGTTTGCGGCAGGAGAGCTTTCTGCGGGACACTGGGTTGATGTGATTAACGCAGTTGAACTCTAACCGGACAGGTGAGCCAGCCGGACAGACTTTCGCCCGGCCTGGTATCGCCGGCACGGTTTCAGGCCGAATGCCGGTGGGGATTACATTATAACATGTCCCGTCTCCACACTTAATACCTTGTCGGCCTGATTACAACGTTGCGACGAATGCCGGAGGAACTACATGGAACTCCAGGTTCCGGGTGCAAATCCCGGTCGGACAGAGAATCGTCCGGTAGCTCAATCAGATAGAGCAAGAGACTGTTTCTCCAATCTTTGTCGTCGCACCCTTTGATAATCTGAAACTAGCAGCAACGCGGCGAATGCCGGACAGGGACTACATGGTAAAACCCGCAAATGCGGGAGCCGGTTCAAACCCGGCACGTTACCAGAAGGGCAGGTTATCGTTCTATGGAAACGGACGTCTCTCCACTTTTGTCGCCGCACACATTTTCGCATTCGAGTAAAGGCGCGAATGCAGCAGGGTTTACATGGCCGCGGGTTCGATCCCCGTCGGCTCTGACAGTTGGAGCCGTAGCTCAGAGGTAGAGCATGCAACTCCGCACTTCTTGTCGCGCGACTACTATAGCATCAGGAGATTTGAAATGATATTAACAGATGAAAACCAGGGCACACATTTTCAACCCACTGGAGAGGCCACAGCAATGTTGTGTTCCAACCAGTTTCGTGGTAAGCCAATTACGGTTATCGGGACAGACGCCATCCGCTCTACCTTCGATAGCACATGCGTACAGCAGGCACTAAACTCTCGCGGCGCGCCTGGCGTTACCGACCTTGTGCTTAACCCCGATGCCCACTGCGGATACGGTGCACCTGTCGGGTGCGTGCTGGTTTCTCCTACACATATTTATCCAGGTCCCGTGGGCGTCGACATTAAATGTTCTATGAGCCTTTTGCAGTTGGATGTGCCTGCGGACGTAATAGCTGACAAAGCTGTGCGCCGTGCCCTGATTAATGCCATCAGCCAGCGCACGCCCACGGGCGCTGGCCGCGGGCAGCGTAGTGTGCCTAAGTCTCGTCTGGTTACCCCATACCTGGGTCGACGTGTAGCCGTTGAAGGGGCTTCACCCGCAGTGTGCGAGGCGTTGGGAATCCCGGTGCCATGGGCTTCGCGCTGCGAAGATGCCATGCACGTCGGCCACGACGACACCTCCGATGCCCTCGGCGAGCGCCTGGAGCGCCTGATCTCAACCGGTCAGTTCCAGAATTTCGATGATAAGATTCGTCAGCTCGGGTCCTATGGTGGCGGAAACCATTTTGGTGAATGCGCAGTGGTTGAGTATGCCGGCGACGAGCTAGCCCGCAAACGTGCCCGTGCGTTCCGCTTAAAAGAAGGAAACGTAGCCTTCCTGTCCCACTGCGGATCGCGCGGTTTTGGTTACCATCTGGCGCAGGGGCAGTTTCGTGCACTGCAGCAGCGGTTCGAAACCTGGGGAATTCCATTGCCCGGCGGAGATCGTGAGCTGGTGTATGCCCCACTCGGAACTCCTGAAGCTAATGCTTACCTGGATGACATGGCGCTAGGGGCAAACTTCGCAACGGTAAACCATTTGCTCATCAACGCACTGGTTTTGGAAGCCTTCCAGGAGATACTTCCAGGTGCGCACGGGCAGCTTGTGTACTTCATCAGCCACAACATCGCACGTCGTGAAATCGTTAATAATCAGCCGGCATGGGTACATCGGAAGGGCGCTACCCGCGCATTTCCGGCCGGTCATCACGCCTTAAAGGGAACCGAGTTCGAGTCGACAGGCCACCCCATTCTGCTGCCGGGGAATCCGCAGGCAGGCAGCGTGGTCATGGTAGCCGAGCCTGGCGCCGCGCAAAGTTGCTTCAGTGTCAACCACGGCGCCGGCCGTGCCCTTGGCCGCCGTGCGGCGCAGCGCACCCTCGACCAGCGGTGTGTGGATGCGTCATTTGAAGAGCAGGACATTTTGACGAACTGTCGTCAGTACCCCATCGACGAAGCGCCCGCTGCTTATAAAGACTTCACCGAAGTCGTGAGAAGCGTAGAGGCCGCCGGCCTCGCAACGACCGTGGCAAAGCTTCGGGCGCGGTTCGTTATAAAAGACGCTGATCAGAGCCTGAAAGGTGCGGCATAACATAAAACAGGTCCTGTAGGATTGTCAATCTTACAGGACCTGCTTGATGCCAGTTATTAATTATGCGTTTTGCAGCTTGAGGAGAACGCCCTGATGGTTCACGTAAACACAGAAATGGCGAAGACCAGGTTAATAGAGATAGACGGCGCCCACGGTGAGGGCGGCGGCCAGGTGCTCCGAACGTCCCTTGCGCTTTCAATCGTTACCGGCAAAGCATTTCGCATCACTCGCATCCGCGGAAACCGGCAAAAGCCCGGCCTCATGCGTCAGCATCTTACTGGCGTTATGGCTGCTGCAGAAATATCCGGCGCCAGTGTCACGGGCGCAGAACTTAATTCGCAAGAGCTCACTTTCGTTCCTACCCGCGCTGGTGCAATGCCCGGCACGTATCACTTCGCCATTGGCAGTGCCGGCAGCACCAGCCTCGTTCTGCAGACCATCCTGGTTCCTCTGCTGCTTGCAGAAGGCGAGTCTACCGTGACAATACAGGGTGGTACTCACAATCCCATGGCTCCCCCGTTTCCGTTTCTTGATACCGTCTTTGTTCCGCTCCTACGCAAGATGGGCGCATCTCTTGATCTGGAGATGATCCGCCCCGGTTTCGTTCCCGCAGGGGGCGGCGAAATCCGCATCCATACAGCCGGCAATGCACAACTGGGCAGGCTCCAATTACTTGAGCGCGGTAAAACGCAGCAGATTATCGCAACAGCTACCACCGCCGGCGGCGTACGGGGAGATGTGGCTCAGCGGGAGCTAAAGGCAATTGCTGAGAAACTTACCATTTCACCAGGCAACCTGTTACAGCGCACGCTTACAGGCAGCTTCGGCTCAGGGAATTTTGTGTGCATAGAAATTCGTAGCGAACACATCACCGAACTTTTCACCGCTATAGGTCAGCTCGGAAAGCTTGCAGAAACTGTCGGTACAGAAGCCGCAAATGAAGCACGCAAATACCTTACAGCAGATGCGCCGGTCGGCTCTCACCTGGCGGATCAATTGCTCCTGCCCATGGCCCTGGGCGACGGGGGAGAGTTCGTCACCAGCAGGCCCACCCTCCACACCAGCACCAATGCCGAAATCATCCAGCACTTTCTCCACCGCCCGGTTTCAATGAAGCAAGTAGAAGATACCCGCAAGTGGCATATCAGCATCTAGAGCCACACTTGGCGCCGACAGGCAGACGTAATAGAAACAGGTTACGACAGATTTGAACACGTCGGCTTTTTGAGCTTCGGGAAAAGGTGCGGTGCTCGCACAGCCTTATATCAAGAGATAAAGCTGGTGCGCCCGGCAGGATTCGAACCTGCGACCTTTAGCTCCGGAGGCTAACGCTCTATCCAGCTGAGCTACGGGCGCACATGATCCGCTAGAAAACGCGGTCTTCCGGTGCGGGTTACTACATTAACCTGAATCGTTTGTTCTTTAGCAGCCGTTGCTCTCACTTTTGTTCCGCTCGCAACCGCTTAATTGCCCGATCCCCGCGTATTATTAAGGCTCCCGGCCAAGCGCATCCTTCATGGAATAGAGCCCGGGACCCTGGTTAACCAGGAACTGGGCTGCGAAAAGCGCACCCGAAGCAAACGTATCACGGCTGCTGGCCTTGTGCGTAAACTCCAGGCGCTCGCCAACGGTCGCAAATAGCACTGTGTGGTCGCCCACTACATCGCCCCCGCGCACGGCGTGCAAGCCGATTTCCGCGCGGGATCTTTCCCCCGTCAAGCCGGCCCGGCCATTAACGCCCACCTTTGCCAGGTCAACCTCGCGACCTGCCGCTGCAGCTTCTGCCAGCAAAAGAGCCGTGCCGCTGGGCGCATCCTTCTTCAAGCGATGATGCGTCTCAATTATCTCAATATCATACTCAGCCAGTTGCGCAGCTACCTGCTTTACGATGTCAGACAGCAGGTTAATTCCCACGCTCATGTTAGCTGAACGCAGAACCGGAATCTTCTCACTTAACTTCTGGATTTCATCCAGCTGCTTGTCGCTGAAGCCCGTCGTTCCTATCACCACGGGAATACCCAGCTCTGCCGCTTCGCGCACGCGCTTCACTGTAGCCTCGGGCTGAGTAAAATCGATTAGTACTCGTTTACCCTCAGGCGCGGATACCTCTGAAAGCATCTCGAACAATGGAAATTCTGCGGGTTTGGCTTTTTCATGAGCAGGTACTACGCCGCCGAGTATGCGCAGGTTTTCCGACTCATTTGCAAGTCGGCACAGCGCCTGGCCCATGCGGCCAAACGGCCCACTAATGATTACGTTAAACATACGCAGACACCGCTGGCCAAACGGAATAGTCGTCAATCAGAAATCCTGCAATGTATCAAAAAGATACGGAAGATTGACTTAAATGGCTGAATTAAGCCACTGCTTCGGATTAGTCATGCCCTAGTATGGATCACCTACTGTCACTACATTGCGCTAGGATATAATGGACTACACAGCTGGAGTTGAAAAACCAAAAGAGTCCCAGGTAACGCGCTCATTGCGAAAATTTGTAGAAGGCCTGTCTGATCCCACCCTTCTCGTTTCTGCTGCGGAATTTAAAGTCCTTTACGCAAACGCAGAAGCCCGGGTACGGTATTCCAGTTCCGATCTCACCGAAGATGCAGATTTTGAAGCTTTCGTTCGTTCCACTTTTCCGTTAGCCGATTGGGGAGAAATCGTACAGGCCTTTGCTTCGCTTGCGTCCCATGCTGACCCAGATCCAGCCCTTTGTTTTCTTAATAATGGTGTAAAGCAGACGCACCTGAGGATTACCAGTCTTGATTTCGATGAGGACTGCAAGTGCGGGGGCGTCGATTCGATATTTGCGGTTACGTTATCGGATCCGGATTTTGATGCCATCATGCGGCGCCTCGAGTTCGTGCTCGATTCCACTACCGACGGGATCTTCATCGTCAACCGTACGAACCACATCGTTTATTTTAACAAAGCCTGTGAGCTGATTACCGGGTGGCGGCGCGACATCGCCGTTATGCAGACATACGAATGTGCTAACGTTCTCAAGTGCCACAACGACGAAGGTGAAAGCATGGGCAGCGAATCGCTTTGCCCGGCCAAAGTCTTCTTTCATCGTGATAGCGTGCCGAAGCCTCACGAGATGCTGATCACCACCACTGCCGGCAAAGAGCGGTACGTGGAAACTAACTACAGCCCCATCAAAAATGCTGCAGGCGAAGTGGAGTTCATCGTCGGGATCATTCGCGATATAGACCAGCGTAAACGCCTCGAAGACCAGGTTGTGCAAAACCGTAACCTTGTGATGCTTGGTTCCCTTGTCAGTGGCATAGCCCACGAGATCAAAAATCCGCTCGGCATTCTGATGTCCAGCGTAGAGATCGTCCTTAATGAGAAGCGTCCGGAAGAGCAGAGGCGCGAGGCCGCCAGTTTTATCAAAGACGAAGTCCGCCGGCTCGACGAACGCATGAAGTACTTCCTTGCCTTTGCAAAGCCTAAGCCGTTGATGCGCGAACCGGTAGATGTGACCGACATTATTCGTAAAGTCGCCAGCACTTACCAGGGCGCAGTGCGAAACCGCCATTTCCATATCCAGCCGCCCATGTGCAAACATCTGCCTAAGACATTGGCAGATCCTGATCTGCTGCACCAGGTGTTTCTTAATCTCGTCATAAACGCCGAGCATGCCAGTCCTAAAGGCGGAGTGCTTACCATCACAGCTGATACCCTGGATGAGTGGATTCGCCTGCGATTTACTGATAACGGCGAAGGCGTAAGAGAAGATGAACTTTCGAAACTCTTTGATCCATTTTTTACCACAAAGCCAGATGGTACCGGATTGGGGCTTTCCATCGTCCACCAGATCATCTCCAGCCACCACGGTAAGATCAGTGCCAAAAACAACAGCGACAAGCCGGGCCTTATAATCGAGATTCTGCTGCCGGTAACGGAGGAAAACTGACAAGTGTCAAAACACGCTCGAATCCTTATAGCCGAAGACGAAGAGCGGCTGCGCCGCCTTTTGCAGATGCTGCTTAGTACACAGGGTTATGATATGACCCTGGCTGCTGACGGACGCGAAGCCTTCGACCATTTTTCAGCCGGTCACTTCGATCTGGTTATTACCGACCTTCGTATGCCTAACATGGATGGACTCACACTTCTTGGAAAAATCAAGGAGCAGTCTCCCTCCACACCCGTAATAGTCATTACCGCATTTGGCTCCATCGAAAACGCGGTAGAAGCCATGCAGGCAGGCGCCATTGATTATGTGACAAAGCCGTTCGAAGAAACTAAACTCAATGTGTCAATCGAGCGTGCCCTCAATTTCGGCCGGATTATGGATGAGAACCGTAACCTGCGCGAGCAGGTTGAGGAGAAGCTAAACATCGGCCGTATGGTGGCTGAGTCCTCCACCATGAAAAAGGTTCTTGCCAGCGTACACGCCGTAGCCAAAAGTAACGCCAACGTACTTGTATACGGCGAAAGCGGTACAGGCAAAGAACTGGTCACCCGCGCCATTCACGATAGCAGCCCGCGCAAACATGCGCCGTTTGTTGCCATCAATTGTGCGGCAATCCCTGATAATTTGCTGGAGAGCGAACTCTTCGGTCACGAAAAAGGCTCGTTTACCGGCGCGACCGATCGAAAAATCGGCAAGTTTGAGCAGGCTGATGGCGGATCGTTGTTTCTTGATGAGATCGGCGAGATGAACATCGCTATCCAGGCAAAGCTGCTAAGGGCCATCGAACAGCAGGAGTTTCAGCGCGTGGGTGGCAACCAAACCATTCGTACGGATGTCCGGTTCATCGCCGCCACCA
>JAKFFN010000156.1:0-19891 GCA_036675025.1 Candidatus Sumerlaeales bacterium
GTCTCGGACTTGGCCGCTACGGTTGGATAGCCGACGACGACATGGTGCTGGAATGCATCATGGCCATGAGCATCTGGAAATCCGTAGGCTATAACATGATCATCTACATGGCCGGCCTGAAGGGAATATCCTCGTCCTATTATGAAGCGGCAGCCATTGATGGCGCCGGCCGCTGGCAGGCGTTCCGGTCAATCACCTGGCCGCTTCTGCGCCCGGTTACGTTCTTCCTGATTGTCATGGGCATCATCAACAGCTTCCAGGTTTTTGACCAGGTCTATATCATCACCAACGGCAACCTGAAATCCTCCACCAACGTGCTGGTCTTTTACCTTTACCACAAAGGCTTCAACGAGCTCAACCTTGGCTACGCTTCGGCCATCGGCTATTACATCTTTCTCTTCATCATGGCATTTACACTATTCCAGTCATGGATGAACCGCCGCCATGAAGTCTGATACCGCAGCCACATACCCGGGAACTGTCGGCGAAGGCACCGCTTCTGTGGCAATGCGCATCCTGAGCTACGCGCTGCTCATTATTGGCGGTATCACAATGGTCGCCCCGTTTCTCTGGATGCTAAGCAGTTCGCTGCAGTCGAGAACTCAGCTTTACGAAATTCCGCCGGTCATAATACCCGATCCGCCGCGCTGGAAGAACTACTCCGAAGTGTTCATCAGCATTAACTTTGCCCGATACTTCTTCAACAGCTGCCTGGTATCTCTCATAGTCACGGTGGTGGGTGTCCTGGTAAGCGCCATGGCGGGTTTTAGTTTTGCCAAGTACGAGTTCACGGGAAAGCGCCTCCTGTTTCTCTACTTCATCGGCACCATGATGATCCCGGCGCAGGTTACGCTGATTCCCCTTTTCCTTATCTTTCGCTGGCTGGGTCTGCTGGATACGTATGTGGCTCTTATTCTTCCGGGCCTGACCAGCGCCTTCGGCATCTTTATGATGCGCCAGTTCATTTCGTCTGTTCCCAATGATTTGATCGATAGTGCTCGGGTCGACGGTGCAACCGAGATGGGTCTGTTTTTCCGCATAGTTCTGCCCACCATAAAACCAGCCCTTGGCGCGCTGGGCATCTTTGTCTTTGTCGGCATCTGGAACGACTTCATGTGGCCTTTGGTAGCCATCAGTCGCGATGAACTGAAAACCATCCAACTCGGGCTGGCTTCTTTCGTCCAGATGCACTCCGCAAGCTGGCATTTGGTAATGGCCGGGGCCACCTGCGCCCTCATACCGGTTATTCTTGTATTCCTCTTCTTCCAGAAGCAGTTCGTTGCCGGTGTAGCGCTTACCGGATTAAAGGAATAGCCATGGACCTGACAACTTCTGAAGAACTTCGCCAGCGCGCCGCCGCGGTAATACCGGGCGGAGCCAACACCCTGAGCAAGCGACCCGAGACGTACGCCCTCGGCGCCATGCCGGCGTTTATTGAGCGTGGACAAGGCTGCCACGTGTGGGATGCCGACGGGAACGAGTACATTGACTACATCGGCGCCCTTGGCCCCGTAACGTTGGGCTATTGCCACCCAGAGGTGGATGCCGCGATAGCAGAGCAACTGAAGAAAGGCATTCTATTCCCGTTTGGTCATCCGCTGGAAGTCACGGTATCCGAAAAGCTGTGCCAGGTTCTACCCGGCGCCGATTGGGTTCGCCTGCTGAAGACAGGGGCAGAAGCAACCTCGGCAGCTATTCGAATTGCCCGCGCGGCAACTGGAAAGGAAGTTGTATTAAACTATGGATACCACGGCTGGCATGATAACTGGACCGCCGAGCGCGCCGCACCGGCGGACAAAGGTGTCCCCGCTGTCCTGAAAGAGCTGATTGTGCCGTTTACACTGGGAGCAAAGGATGAACGATCCCTGGCCGCGGCACTTGAGAAAAACAAAGGCAACGTAGCCGCCATTATTATGGAGCCCATCTCTTACCAGCACACAGAACTCGGCAGTGCTCTGGTTGAAGCACGTAAGCTGGCTGACGAACATGGCGTTCTACTGATTTTCGACGAGATTGTCAGCGGTTTTCGCCTCGCCCGGGGCGGCGCTGCAGAAAAATACGGAGTGACTCCCGACATGGCCTGCTGGGCTAAGGGAATGGCCAACGGTATGCCCCTGGCTGCCGTGACCGGCCGGGCTGATCTGGCTCCGGTAGTAAAAGAAGCAATTATCAGTAGTACCTATTCCGGTGAGGCCCTTTCGCTCGCCGCGGCCAATGCCTGCCTTGATATTTACCAGGAGGTCGAAGTCATCGGTCACATGGAAATGCTTGGCTACCGGTTGCTAAAAGGACTCAAAGCACTGGCTGATGAGGCAGGGCTAAAGGTGATAGTCGGCGGTCACCAGCAGATGGGTGGTTACTTGTTTCGCTATGACGATCCGAAATTGAACTACGATCTGGCAACCCTCTTTTTGCAGGAGATGGCCGAGAGGGGAGTGCTGATCCGCAGAAACGGCCTTTTGTTCATCAGCCTGTCTCATAACATCGAGGACATTGACCAAACGCTTACTATGGCAGGCGAAGCATTTGTGACATTAGCCAGGGCTGCCGATGCCGGCAGTGCGGATTCTTTTTTGAGAACTGTCGAAGCTACAGGATCTGCGTCTGCGCTTAACCGTTTTGCCTGATGTGGTACAAGACTTGCCCCTCCGGTAAGCACTATGAGTTCACGTGTGCAGTCCAACAAAGAATGCGGTAGCGGTACAAAGGGGCGGCGATCCCGGCGGGTTATGGACCCCCAGACGATTGCCCGCTGCAATGGTCTTCGCTACCAGCTGGATGATTCACCCGGATTCACCCGCCAGAAAAGCGGTAAAGGGTTCGTCTACCTGGACAGTCGAGCTCATCAGATCAAAGATTCCGCGCAGCTGGAAAGAATCCAGGGACTGGTAATTCCACCGGCCTGGAAGAATGTCTGGATCAGTCCCCATGCCGACGGTCATCTCCAGGTAACGGGTGTAGACGCCCGCGGACGCAAACAGTACCGGTACCATGAAAAGTGGCGCGAGGCGCGGGATCAGGGTAAATATGAAAAGTTGTTATCATTTGCGCGGTGCCTGCCGTCAATCCGCCAGCGCGTTATGGAGGACCTCGCAAAACCGGGTCTGCCCAGGGAAAAGGTCCTGGCTACTGTAGTGCGACTGCTCGAAGCAACCTGCATCAGAGTTGGGAATGAAGCCTATGCAAGGGACAACGAAAGCTACGGCCTTACCACCCTGAGGAACTGGCACGTAAGCATCAGGAAGTGCGATATAAACTTTCGATTCACCGGCAAAAGCGGAAAAGACCATGACATCATTCTTAAGGACTGCGAAGTCGCCAGCATAGTGAAGAAGTGCAAGGCACGCCCTGGCGATATGCTCTTCCAGTACACCGATGATAACGGGATCCACCGCCGGGTTACTAGCACAGATGTAAATCGGTACCTGCGAGAGATCAGCGGACAATCAATTACGGCCAAAGATTTCCGCACGTGGTGGGGAACGACATTGGCTGCGCTTGCGCTAAAACATTATCCTGCTCCAAAGTCGGCAGCAACAGCACGTCGCCAGATATCGACGGTGGTGAAACAGGTTTCCGAGCACCTCGGCAATACTCCCACAATCTGCAGGAAATGCTACATTCATCCGGCAGTAATGGAAGCTTTTGCCGAAGGACGCACGGTTGGCAGAATCATGGGATTAAAAGGGCAAAGTGATTCCGCGCCGAAACTGCAGGCTGAACTGCTGCCCGAGGAAAAAGCAGTTGTTCGGTTTCTAAATCAGGAATGGGCGCGGGAGGAATAACTGCCTTGGTAGTGGTCCACACAGTTAGCTTGGTACTTTTCGCCAAAAAAGATGTTTTTGTCCGATTTTGTTAAAAACATGTGACTTTAGCAGGTAATGACTGAGTATAGATTTCCGGAAGCGGAAAAACTGAACGAAGGATCCGAATGAACGGATCAGCATTAATAGACTCAGAATCTCGCAAGATCACATATCTTCGTCTCTCAGTAACAGATCAGTGCCAGTTTCGGTGCGTCTACTGTATGCCTCCTGAAGGTATAAAGCCGCTTCCCTCCAAAGATTATATGACCGTTGACGAAATGGAGCGTTTCGTACGCGCTGCGGCAGCGATGGGCGTCTGGCGGGTACGATTGACGGGCGGCGAGCCGCTTATACGAAAAGATATCGTAGAGCTTGTTGACAGGTTAGGTAAAGTCCCCGGTGTGGAAGATATCTCGCTTACCACGAATGGCGAAAGACTTCCGGAACTCGTAGATGATCTAAAAGCCGCTGGCCTTAAGCGACTAAACATCAGCCTCGACAGTCTTGATCCGGTTCGGTTCGAAAAGGTAACGCTTTCGAAATCCTTCGATAAAGTCTGGGATGGTATCCAAAAGTCGTTATCTGCCGGCCTCAAGGTAAAGCTGAATGCTGTCGTCATGAACGGCATGTCTGAAGAAGAAATTGATGGCTTTGCACGCCTGGCTTTCGAGCAGCCGGTGGAAGTGCGGTTTATCGAGTTTATGCCCTTGTGCGGAACGGGGTGGAAGCCGGAACTTTGTCTTCCGATTGATGTAGTCCGGTCGCGAATCGCAAAGAATTACAGGCTACTTCCTCTGAAGCGCGGAAGCGAAGTCGCTGAAGCCTACGAGCTGGTAGGTGGAGCAGGTCGTATCGGTTTTATCGCGAGTATGACGGAACCATTCTGCTCCACGTGCTCACGTATTCGCCTCAGCGCGACCGGAAAAATTCAGTTGTGCCTCTTCTCACCGCTTACTTATAACATTCTTCCAGCACTTAGAGATGGCGCGAGCCACGAAGAGTTGCAGGAGCAGATTCGACGGGCCGTGTGGAAGAAACCTGCCAGCCATCCCTGGGTAAACGGCAGCACCATGACACAAGAAAATACCGCAATGATAAGGTCCATTGGTGGATAAAGGACAGATGAGAAATATTTCTCATAAGATTAACACGCTGCGTACAGCAACTGCCGGCTGTGCGGTTAAGATGCAACCCACCACTGTGAAACTGGTACGTGATGGCCAGGCACCCAAAGGCGACCCGTTGCCGTTGGCAAAAATTGCTGCAATAATGGCGGCAAAAAAAACATCAGATATTATACCCTATTGCCATCCGCTGCTTGTAGACGCGGTTACTGTGGATTTCGATTTTACGGACGACACGATCAGCGTCCGGGTATCGGTGACAGCCGTCGCAAAAACTGGTGTGGAAATGGAAGCTTTAACGGGAGCTTCCGTTGCAGCGTTGACCTTGTATGACATGTTGAAACCCGTTGATGAATCCATGGAAATTCTGGGCTGCCGGCTTTTGGAAAAGAAGGGCGGAAAATCCAGCTTTCCTTCCCATGCACCGGCCGGCTTTAAGGCGGGTGTCGTTGTGGCATCTGATCGCGCCATTGCGGGAACCCGGCGTGATACTGCCGGGCCTTTGATCACTGAGAAACTTGCAGCGTTCGGAATTACCGATGTTCAAACTGAAGTTGTTCCGGATGAGCAGGAATTAATTTATAACAGCCTGATCAAAATGTGCGAAGACAATTGCCACCTTGTGCTGACGACCGGAGGAACCGGCTTGGGCCCAAGGGATGTAACGGTTGAGGCAACGGAACAGGCAATTGAAGTCGAAGTGCCAGGCATTGCTGAAGCCATGCGTGCCTATGGACAAAGTCGTACTCCCTATGCCATGATGTCGCGGAGTATCGTAGGGCTGCGGGGAAAAACCTTAATTATAAACCTGCCCGGGGCACCCAAAGCGGTTGAAGATGGTATCGCGGCCATTTTTCCTGCCGTGTTCCACTCATACGCAATGATGGCAGGCCGGGGGCACTGATGGCTCTACTGGCGGTGCTTTTTTTCGCTACTGCCGTCGTATATGCAATGGCCGGTTTTGGCGGAGGTTCTACTTACCTGGCGTTGCTGGTACTTTTCGACGTTCCTTTTGAATCCGTTCGCTCGACTGCGCTGTTGTGTAACCTGGCCGTAGTCTCATTTGGCACCTGGAACTTTGCCAGACATGGCCATTTGCGTTTAGAGCGCGTATTGCCGTTTGTCATCAGTTCCATCCCCATGGCTTACCTGGGAGGCACTTTTACCATTGGCAAAACAGCTTTTGCCCTGCTCCTTGGTCTGTCACTGGCCGTTGCCGCTGTTCGGATGTTGTGGATAGGCGAACCTGTTGTAGCTCGCACTGGTATTTCAACTCTTCGGCTTTACGCGGTTGGTTTGCCCCTTGGTGCTCTGCTTGGTTTTCTCGCAGGCGTTGTGGGAATAGGCGGTGGAATTTACCTTGCGCCAGTGCTGCTTTTCCTTGGTTGGGGAGACGCTAAAATGACGGCTGCAGCCTGCAGCTTCTTTATACTTGTTAACTCCCTGGCGGGGCTTCTGGGTCAAGCTACTACCGGCACAGTTGTAAACTGGTCGTTTGTATTACCCTTAATTGCCGCAGTCATAATTGGCGGCCAGATCGGCAGCCGCCTGGGCGCTGAAACCATTTCGAAACTTTCTCTGCAGCGCGTGACAGGGGTGCTAATCCTGCTCGTTTCCGGGCGTCTGCTTTGGGGGCTGATGTGATTTCTGTTCAGGAAGCGCAGCAGAAGGTGCTATCAGCGACACCAACTGCAAAGCCCGTAAAAATGCATCCTGAGTCAGCACTGGGATTGTACCTTTCCAAGCCGATCAGTTCAGGCTATCCATTGCCATTCTTTGATAACTCTGCTATGGACGGCTATGCCGTTCGCCATGAAGATACAATTCGGGCAAGCGCATCAAATCCTGTGAAGTTGTTTGTCACCGAAGTCGTCGCAGCAGGCGCAAGCAATGCTTCACTTCTTCAACCGCAACAGACGGCGCAGGTATTAACAGGTGCCATGATTGCCCCTGGCGCAGACGCGGTAATTCGCCAGGAAGACGTGAAGGTACAAGATGGTTTTGTGACCGTGAGCCGGCCGGTGACATTGGGAGAAAACATTCGGTACTGCGGCGAGGAGTTTAGGGCGGGAGAAGTGGTCCTCGAGCAGGGAAGTTGCCTTACGCCAGCGGCAATTGGGCTTCTGACTGGTGCAGGAGTTGATGAGGTCGAAGTGATCCCGCGCCCCAGAGTCGCCATTGTTACTACAGGGTCAGAGGTTGTACTTCCTGGACAAACTGCGGGTGCTGGAAAAATCTTCAATTCGAATGTTTTTACTCTGGCTGCTGCGCTGCAGCAGGCCGGGGCCGAAGTTGCCGTTAAATCACATGCGATTGATGATAAGCGCGTTCTATTCCAGGTTCTTTCTGATGCTGTTTGTGCCAGCGATATACTGCTTGTGACAGGCGGTGTATCTGTCGGAAGGTTTGACTATGTAAAAGAAGTCCTTTCTGAGCTTGGTGCGCATCCAAAGTTCTGGAAAGTTAGCCAGAAACCGGGAAAGCCCCTGTTCTTCGCGACATTAAACGGGAAACGGTTGTTTGGCCTGCCGGGAAATCCCGCATCGGCGCTCGTATGCTTTTATGAATACGTTTACCCGTGCATCCGGCAATCTCTCGGTGCTTCATACGGGCGGCTGCGAACTTTAACTGCGGTAATGCAGAATGGTTTCCACAAAAAGGCCGGGCTCACGCACTTTCTGAAAGGAAAGCTGCACGACGATGGTTCAGTACAAGTTCTGGATCGACAGGGATCGCACATGATGTCTTCCTTTGCTGCAGCTGATTGCCTGGTTGTAGTGCCGGAAGAAACCGAAGAACTTCAGAAAGGGGATAGGGTGGTAGTCCACCTGTTGCCAGTATGAATGTGCACGTACTTTACTTTGCGGCGTTGAAAGAAAAGATGAACTGCTCAGAGCGCACGTATGACATTGAAGCTGGTGAAACCGTATCGGCGCTGGCTGACAAACTCGTCGGGTTTCACGACTGTTTGCTTTTCGCAGTGAATGATGAAGTGGTAGAGTCTGATTACCAGCTGCAAGATGGCGACAAGCTCGCGTTTATTCCTCCGATGGCAGGTGGCTGATATTGCTTATCAAGGTAACAGAAGACCCTATCGATCTTATGGAAGCGCTTAACTACGTGCGCCACGAATCGTGCGGGGCAGTAACGATGTTTGAGGGCGATATCCGCAACGAGAATGAGGGTGAATCGGTCGTTGGCCTCAAGTATGAAGTCTATGAGCAGCTATTGCAAAATGAGATGCTGAAGATAGCTGCCGAGATACGCGAGCAGTGGTCTATCAAAGAAATTGCGGTCATTCAACGCGTCGGATGGCTAAATGTGGGCGACATCGGCATCGTTATCTGCGTTAGTAGCGGTCACCGTCGCGAGGCTTTGGATGCGTTGTCTCATGCAATAGAAGAATTCAAGAAACGCGCCCCGGTGTGGAAGAAAGAAACTACAACTACTGGCGACAAGTGGATAAACTGGCAGCGTCACAGTTAGCATGACAATCCATAAAGTGCTCAATTACTGTTGAAAGCATCAGGCGAAGTATCTAGAAGATTAATTACAAAGGTTTCAATCCTGCACGCAGCATTACGATGTTTTGTTCTGGCACCATACAGGCTAGATGGAAATGGAATTTGTAAGTTGCAGCAATGGGAGACGTAAATGACCGCTGAACTGTGCCACATTATCCGCGATATTAGTCAGGACGTGAATGTCCCATCCGACGGGATCGTCAGTCGCACGGTTTACCAGGATGAGCATCTAAAGGTAGTACTCTTTGGATTTGCCCCGGGGCAGGAGTTGTCAGAGCACACAGCATCCATGCCGGCTATTATGCATTTTCTGCGCGGTGAATCAAAAATCACGGTCGGTGAGCGCAAAGACGAAGCGGTGAGCGGCACCTGGGTGCATATGTTGCCGAATGTACAACATAGCGTGTTGGCCGTAACAGAAACCGTTATGCTGCTCCTGCTGCTCAAGTGCGGTAAGCCTGGTTCCGCGGGTTCCGCGGGTGGAGGACATCCTTGAAGCTGCGCCTAAAAAGTCACAGTGTCAGGTTCCGGCTTACTACGGAAGAGATGGAGCAGTTAACAAACGCGGGATGCGTGTCGTGCACTACTATCCTGCCGACAGCTGCCGGGGAGCAGCGAAAATTTCGGTATGAAGTTGCCAAGACGACTGGCGACACTTCTGATCTGATTGTTGGTGCAGAAGGTTTTTCGTTAATTCTGGGCGTTAACGACTGGCTCGCCCTGGCTGATGATTCCAACGAAGGTGTGTACCTCCGTCGCGAATGGCACGACGAACATGGTCGGACGCAACGAACGGTCATCTATGTGGAAAAAGACCGCAAAGAGCACAAACACAAAGAGCACAAACACAAAAAACACGATAAGCACAAGAAACAGCAGAGCCAACACAGTCACGGTGAAGGCACCAATCAAGAACGAAACCACACTACCGAATCTGAGGTCGAATTATCATGAGAGTAGCGAAGCGGCTGGCACAACAACTCCATTGGCCTTCTGTGTTCTGGGGTGTGCTTGCCACAATCATTCTGGCAATCTTAATAATCGTGGGCAGTCGCAACCTTGCAGACTTTGACGCTGCTCTGGTTGGTTACACCTTTGCCTGTCTTTTCGCTCTTTTCGGTACCGTATACAGGTACTCCGTGTGGCTGAGTAAACCGCCCACCAAGCGCTACTGGAAGCGCGGTTGGCAGCTTCTTTTCACGCCTTCAACCTGGCGCCTGGGTGCCCGGGTAAAGTTGCTGGTAATGGGAATCTGGTCACGGCTTGTTCTGCAGTCCTTTGTGCTTAAGCGCGGAAAACGCAGATGGCTCGGACACATGCTGCTGGCGTGGGGCTGTTTCCTCGGTTTTGCAGTAACATTCCCGCTGGTTTTCGGCTGGATTCATTTCCAGCAGGGTCAGATCGAGCCCGAGCCAATGTATAAGATCATATTCTTCGGTTTTCATGTGGGAACGATTCCTCTGCGCGGACTCCTTAGCTGGACCATATTCCATGCACTCGTGATTAGCTCGGTCATGGTTATGGCGGGTGTCATGATAGTGATGGTTCGCCGCATGTTTGACTTTGGCGCAGTGGCGGTGGAAAGGTTTGGTCGCGACTTTCTCCCGCTCCTCATTCTGTTTGCTGTGGCAGCCAGCGGCCTGCTACTGTGGATCAGCTATGAATGGTTCAACGGGCAGTTTTACAATGCGCTGGCAACTTTTCACGCAGTTACCGTAATCGGATTCCTGGTTTATCTGCCGTTCGGTAAGCTGTTTCACATCTTTCAGCGGCCGGCATCCCTGGGTGTCGTCTTTTACCGGGCCGTAGGTGAACTTGGTGAGCCAGCCGTTTGTCCGGTAACCGGCAAGCCATTTGCATCGCAACTGCAGACGACTGACCTGAAGCACGTTTTGCCGGAACTGGGGTTCGATTATTCCGCACCTGTGGAGACTGCACCAGTAGCAGGCAGACTGGTAGCAGAAGAGAGCGAAAGGCGTGACGACAATAGAGTTGCACCTGCGGTCATTGACACTCCATCGGCAATACCTGCCTGGAATGAGATTTCACCACAAGGCCGCCGGATCCTGATCGGGCGGACACATAACGCTGTACGGCGGGGAAAGTTTGACTGAGGTAATAATCAATGGCTAATGTACCAGCGGCTGATCCGCGCGAGTTTATCGACGAGTATGGACCTCATATATCGGATTCCCCGGTTACGGGCTGGCACAATAAGCCCATTCCTGAAAAGCTGGTAGAAACCCATTGCTGCTTTTGCGGCATGCAGTGCGGTATTAAACTGCAGGTTGCAAACAACCAGGTAATCGGCTTTGAGCCGTGGGAAGACTTCCCATTTAACGAAGGGCGGCTTTGCCCTAAAGGTGTTAAACGGTATATGCAGACGCATCATCCCGACCGTCTGCTGGATCCGCTCATCCGAACCGAAACAGGTTTTCGAAAAGCATCATGGGATGAAGCCCTGGACTACATCGTTGAGAAGATAAAAGACATCCGGGCGCGGAAGGGTTACGATGCCGTTGGAATGATGAGCGGCGTGTCTCTTTCCAATGAGAAATCCTATCTTGTCGGCAAATTTGCGCGGCTTGGTCTACAGACGCGCCAGCTTGATTACAACGGCCGATTCTGCATGGTTTCTGCGGGTGGCGGCAATAAAAAGGCATTCGGAATCGACCGCGCTGCAAATACCTGGACTGATTTGCCGGAAGCTGAAGTTATCTTTGTTACTGGCAGCAATATCAGCGAGTGTTTCCCAACGCTGATGCATTATGTGTGGCAGGCACGAGACCGCGGAGCAAAGCTGATAGTGGTGGATCCACGCGTAACTCCGATGGCGCGCACTGCAGAATATCACATGGCACTCCGGCCTGGTACCGACAGCGCTCTATACCAGGCACTGCTTCATGAACTGGTGCGAAACGACTGGCTGGACCATGAGTTTATCGCCGAATGCTGCACCGGGTGGGATGAACTTAAAGCTTCTGTTGAGAACTGTACCCCGGAGTGGGCCGGCGATATTTGCGGGCTCGATCCTCACTTGATACGGGAAGTTGCCGCGGTCTGGGGCAGAGCAAAAACAAGTTTCCTGTTACACGCCCGCGGAATTGAGCAACAGATCAAAGGGGTCGAAAATGTGCTTGGCTGTATCAACCTCGTGCTGGCTACCGGCCGCATAGGTCGCAAGGGATGCGGATATGGCACCATCACAGGCCAGGGTAACGGTCAGGGCGGGCGCGAACATGGCCATAAATGCGATCAATTACCTGGCAACCGGGATATTGAAAATCCTGAACACAGGGCGCATATCTGCAAAGTGTGGGGAATCTCGGACGATGAACTACCCCACAAAGGCGTAACAGCAGTAGAGATGTTTGAGCAGGCTCACGAAGGTGAGCTTGCCGCGATGATCAACATCTGCTGTAATCCGATAGTAAGCCATCCGGATACTAACTTCCTTCGTGAGGCCCTGGAGCGGCTGGAACTCTTTGTGGTGATAGATTTCTTCATGAGTGAAACCGCGCGCTATGCTGATGTCATTTTGCCCGGCTCATTGCACGAGGAAGAAGAAGGTACATCTACCAGCGCAGAGGCGCGCGTCATCCGGATCAGGGCGGCAGTCACGCCTCCGGGTAATGCCAAAACCGATACATGGATACTGCTCGAAATCGCCCGTCGACTTGGCCGCGGCAAATACTTTAATTATCAGTCAAACCGTGATATTTTTGAGGAACTTCGAGTCGCCAGTTCGGGCGGTACAGCTGATTACGGCGGAATAACATGGGAGAGGATTGAGCAGGAGATGGGTGTCTTCTGGCCATGCCCTACAGAAGATCATCCGGGTACCCCACGCTTATTTGAAGATAGGCGCAGCTACCACCCAGATGGAAAATTTCACCTTTACCCTACACCTTACCGTCTGAGTGCAGAAGTCCCCGATGAGGAATACCCCCTTTACTTTACAAGCGGCAGAAGCGTGTTCCACTACCTGAGCGGCACACAAACACGTCGGATTA
The DNA here is from genome assembly GCA_036675025.1 of Candidatus Sumerlaeales bacterium. GTDB lineage: Bacteria > Sumerlaeota > Sumerlaeia > Sumerlaeales > Sumerlaeaceae > JAKFFN01. Next base: position 12,468 of record JAKFFN010000156.1, read on the forward strand.
AGTTCCTCGTAGACAAAAGTCCCGGCCCGGTTTGCGAAATGCATCCTCAACTCGCTTCTGCGCTTAACCTGGTTGATCGGCAGCTTGTGACTGTAGAGTCGCGAAGAGGCAAAATTACTGTACCACTTCACGTGACTGAGGGCATCCGGTCGGATACCGTTTTTGTGCCGTATCACTGGCCGGAGCGACTGGCGGCCAATCAGATTACTGTGCGTGCGTTGGATCCCATCAGCAAAATGCCCGAGTTTAAGGTTGCGGCATGCCGTGTACGCCCGGCAACGCCAGAAGAGGCCGCACAGGTGCGGATCGACTATCGTGATCTTCGTCTGCAGGCCGAACCACACGACTCAATTGAAATGGCCAACCGAGGAGACGACCCACGATGACTGCCGTAATACAGGACATGTTCATAGATTTCCAGCGGTGTATCGGATGCATGGCTTGCGTAGCTGCGTGTTCCGAATGCCACACACACCGTGGCACGCCAATGATACACGTGGATGAAGCTGATCCAGGGCGCAGCCCACAAACTGTTCCCATGATTTGCATGCATTGCAAGGTGCCCACCTGCGCGATGAGTTGCCCTGCGGATGCAATTAAAATGGACGAGCAAGGGATTGTTCACTCTTCTCTAAAGCCTCGCTGCATTGCGTGCCGGAACTGCGAACTCACCTGTCCTTTTGGCGTTCCAATAATTAAGGACGATATCCAGCAGATGCAGAAATGTGACATGTGTTACGACAGAACCAGCGCCGGAAAGCGACCAATGTGTGCGACAGTGTGCCCAACGGGAGCCATTGCTTATGGCACCCTTGAAGAAATGCGACGGAACCGTCCTCACTCAAAACCGATTAACAAATGGCGCTTCGGAAAGCAGACGGTAGAAACGCGCGTGTGGGTAATGGTGCCACATGATGTGGATGAAATGGTAGTCGATTGGCCTCAAATGCTTAGTGGCGCGCAAGGGCCCATAGACCTGGCTGTCAAACTCCGAGACAGATTCATCCAAATGGGGAAACTGCCGCCAGAAGTTCCACCAACGCCGACTGTAACCGCTCCGGCGGATTCACCGCCCACTTCCATCAATCCTGTATCTGCGGAGGCTGAGTTTTTATGAAATCTTCCGAGGAACCTATTAATAATAATCCGCCGAAATGGCGGGAAGACTTCCCCTTTGAATCTGAGGGTGATGACTTCATTACGCGGCGCGACTTCACGCGTTTTCTCTGCGTAATCAGTGCGGGATTCGCAACGGGTAACGGCTGGATTTTGTGGAAATCACTTAAGAACAGCGATAAAGTTCTGCCTACAGTAGAAGTCTGCAAGACAGGTGATTTGGAGCCGGGAAAGTGGATGGTTTTTAGATACCCCGATGAAAAAACACCGGCCATGCTTATCCGTCGATTGAACGGTGATTTCATCGCATTTCTCCAGAAGTGTACACACCTTGCTTGTCCTGTAGCATATGAGAAAAACCGGGATAACAAGGGTGAGGCTTTATCGTGCCATTGCCATAATGGTACGTTTGACATCGACACTGGAGAAGGATTGACGGGTCCGCCCCGTGAGCTAAGACCTCTGCCTCGATTGAAACTCCAAATAGAGGGGGATCGGGTGCTCGCAGTAGGATTTGAATACCTGGAAGGGGTTCATTCGTGAGAAAAACTACACCTGAGTCATGGACAGATCGTTCAACAGTTCCGCCAGTTCAGTATGTTCCGGAACCTAATTTCCCCATCCGTACTGGCGTGGGTGCCACTGGAACAGCGATTCTCATTTTCGTGGCACTATTTTGCGTGTTTCAATACTGGCTGCTGACTGCAACGCTTGAGGCTTATCACGCCGGTGATGATGATCTGCCTCTGGGTGCATTCTTTGCTTCAATAGGTTGCTTTATCCTCGCATCAGGACTGACTGTTCTGGGGGAAATTGCTCTGATCAAACAGCAGGACTATCTGCGGAAAAACCGCGGTGGGCCGCTGGAAAGGCTGGCGCCAGACTATGATCCGGGCAAAATTAAAACGCTTCGTGCTGAAGAACGTAACCCACATAAAGGAAAACCCGCCGGCGGGGGCGATGCAGGGTAGCAATTTAGAAACATAATGTTACATAACCTCAGTTAGAAAGACTGATCACCTATGACCGATCAAAGGAAGGCCACTGTCGTCTTAACGGCGAACACAGTGGCTTTTGCTGTATGCTTCGCCTGCTGGATGATGAACGCGGTTCTCATCACTTTCCTTACAACCAACGGAATATTTGACTGGTCTTCCGGCCAGATGGGAATGCTGTTGGCGACGCCGGTGCTGACTGGTTCACTATTGCGGCTACCTGTGGGCATGTTGGCCGATCGCTTTGGCGGCCGCATCATTTACACAATCCTGATGCTGCTGGCTGCCTTGGCGCTTTTTCTCAACTCCTTTGCGAGTAACTATTTCCATTTCTTGCTTGCGGCGTTGGGCTTTGGTCTGGCCGGTGCATCCTTTGCCGTTGGTGTAGCTTATACTTCGATCTGGTTTCCAAAGGAAAAACAGGGCACAGCCCTCGGCATTTTCGGAATGGGCAATGCAGGTACGGCGCTAACTCTTATGTTTGCGCCAACGCTGCTCAAGTGGCTAACCGACGGCGGAGCGCATCTTGAAGGATGGAGAAATCTGCCGCGCTTTTATGCAGCGGTCCTTGCAGCAGCTGCCATAATCTTTTACCTTGTAACCTACACTAAGAAGCCGGCCGCAGCTACGCGGCCCATGAAAGAACGCCTGGCACCGCTCGGCGAAGTACGCGTGTGGCGGTTTGGTGCCTATTATGCCCTGTTGTTTGGCGGATTCGTTGCGCTGTCTAACTGGCTGGTTCCTTACTACGTGAAGGCCTATGGCTTTACCCTGGCGACAGCGGGTTTTTATGCTACTATCTTCTCTTTGCCTTCCGGTTTGTTTCGCGCGGTTGGCGGATGGCTGAGCGACCGCGTCGGGGCTCGCGCTGTTATGAACTGGGTTTTATCTATCTGTTGCATCACCACTTTCCTGCTGTTTTTTCCGAAGATGGATATCCTCACACCGGGCGAAGGCATTCTGGCGAAAGCCCCAGGAACAATTGTCTCTATCAACGACAAAGAGATGGTTGTTCAGCAGGATAAAAGCGGTAAGACAGACAGGTATGTTTTAGCCGGAGAAGACACCAGGCCTGAAACTCATTCATCAACAGGCAGAGATGCCCAGGTCAGTGTAATGCCCAGTAGCAGCAGCTGGCAGGAATGGACCGGCAAGCGTGTTGACCCCGATGATGCGCTTAGTCCCACACGTCCGTTTAAAGCGGGGGATAAGGTTGGCATGCGTGACCTGCTGGCTCGCGGCTCAACTCACATCTATTTCCAGGCAAACGTATATATCTTTACCGGTCTGGTGCTGCTGCTCGGTATGTCTATGGGTATCGGCATGGCGGCGGTCTACAAACACATCCCGACCTATTTCCCACAGGATGTGGGAATTGTCGGCGGCCTGGTCGGTGTAATTGGCGGCCTTGGTGGCTTTGTTTTCCCGATCATTTTTGGATGGCTTCTATCCGTATTCGGCATCTGGACTACTTGCTGGATCTTTCTTTTCATCGTCTCATTGGGCTGCCTTGTATGGATGAAGTTCGTATTACGTCGCATGATGAAGGAACAGGCACCAGAACTGCTTGAGCATTATGAGAAGCGTTCTGCATCTAGTGCTCCTATAGTAACCGGGGAGCCGGGAGCTGTGAAGTAGACGCTGGAACTCATACCTCTTAAAGGGCCTTAAAGATGCAGAAGCAGGTAGTGGTTGCCGTACTTGCCGGTGGCGGGAGCGTTCGCATGGGCACCGACAAGGCTATGGTAGAATTTGAAGGTGAAACCTTGTTGGCCAGGATTACAGGGGCAGCTATGGCTGCCGGCCTACCTGTTTGGATTATCGGCAGGAGCGCGGATGATACTGGCATTGCTGAAATGGAAGATGTCGTAGCAATTCCTGATGAAGCACCGGGGCTCGGTCCATTGGGTGGTTTGGCGACAGCGCTTCGTCGTGCCGCGGATACAATTGAGGTACTATTAGTCCCGTGCGACTTGCCGCTGATCACGCCCGCAGCGTTTCAATGGCTCGCGTCTCTTGCAAAGTCTGAGAAGACAGCAGCTGCAGACGGAATTGTAGCTGCGTGGCGCGGGAATCCGGAGCCGCTATTTGCCGTCTACAGGCGCTCGTTACTTCCAATGATAGATAGGCACATTGCCATGCGGCGACTCAGCATGGTCGACCTGATTAAAACGGGTGCATTTGTACAAGTACCTTTACCCGTTGAGCATGCTACCGCCGTTAAGGATGCCGATACACCAGACGAGCTTAAGGATCTTATGCGCGGCTTCTAGTTAATGTATTCCTCTTGAAAATCCTCTTCCGGGATATCTTCTCCTGGATCCTCAGTATCGAATTCTTCTTCAAACCCATCTTCATTGCCGCGCTTGTTGATGATGCCGTGTTTTTCCATGATTCGGTAGATCGTGCGCCTGTTCAAGCCGGACAGTCGCGCAACCTTGGAAAGATTGTACGTGGTTTCTTCGAGCAGGCGCATCAGGTATTGCCGCTCGAAAGCGTCAACGCACTTGGCTTTGGCATGTTTGAAGTCAAGGCCTCGAGAGATACGATCAACTGATATGACTTCGCGCTGGCGTACCATGTCGGGCAGATCTTCCGGAGTCAGAATATCTGATGAACTCAAGGTGATGGCGCGTTCCATCACATTTTGAAGCTGTCTCACGTTGCCAGGCCACGAGTAGTTCTCCAGTATCTCAACAGCAGGGGCAGAAATCCGCGAGAATTTCAGTCTGCTGTTTTCTGCAAACTGCCGCGCGAAGTGGTCGGCCAGCATAGGTATGTCACCAGTGCGATCCCGAAGAGGAGGCACCTCAATTGTAATCACAGCCAGCCTGAAAAACAGGTCTTCCCGAAACCGGTTTGCTTTTCGTTCTGTATCGAGGTTACGGTTAGTGGCTGCCACTACCCGCACATCGGTTTTACTGAGTTCGGTACTGCCTACTCTACGGAAGGTACGTTCTTGAAGAACACGAAGCAGCTTGGATTGGATCGAGAGCGGCATCTCGCCAATTTCATCCAGGAAGATTGTTCCGCCATTAGCCGTTTCAAAGAGGCCGGGCTTGTTTTGTACCGCACCGGTAAAAGCGCCGCGCTGATGACCGAAAAGCTCGCTTTCCATAAGTGGTTCCGGAATCGCTGCGCAATCCAGCGGGACAAAGGAACGCTTCGCCCGCACAGAAGATGCATGTACGCACCGGGCTACGAGCTCTTTACCAGTTCCGCTCTCACCCTGGATGAGAACATTGGCATCTGTTCTGCCTACCTTTTGAATCAGTTCCGCAAGCTTTCTCATCTGCGGACTAGAGCCGATGATGCAGTCCAACTTAAACGAGTGGCTCAGTTGTGCACGCAGTTCCTGATTTTCTCTCTGCAACCGCTGCCGGTCAAGAGCGCGGTCCAGAACGACCCTGAAACTGTCTATCGTAAAAGGCTTAACAATATAATCAAAAGCCCCGGCCTTGATGGCTTCTACGGCTGTCTCTACTGATGCATATGCTGTAAACACTATTACAGGAAGATCAGGATAAGCCTGTTTCAGCTCAGCCAGCACATCCATGCCGCTCTTTCCGGGCATCCGGATGTCTGTAATAAAGACATCCGGCTTCTCCTCCGCTACAGTCTCCAGCGCAGCGGTGGGGTCCTCCAAAATAATGGGCTGATGCCCCCAACTAAGGAGAATTCTGCGGCAATTCTCCAGCATATCCTTTTCATCATCGAGCACGGCTACTCTAAACTTACTCATGCTACTGCCACTCCTTGCTGCAGTTCGTGCTGCGGAAGAGATATTTTAAAGTTCGATCCTGTGCCTTCGAGACTGGTCACTGTGATTCGGCCTCCGTGGTCTTTTATAATCCCGTAGCTGACCGATAAACCCAGGCCGGTGCCGCGCTCTTCCTTTGTGGAAAAGAACGGGTCGAAAACCTTGTCGAGGATGGTTTCCGGCATTCCAACCCCGCTGTCCTGGAAATTGAGGATGCAATGGCCTTCCTCAATTACGCCCGTAATGTTAAGGTGGCCGCCGTCTGGCATGGCATCTCTTGCATTGATGATCAGATTCATGAACACCTGCTGAATGAGGGTTCCATCTCCAAAGACGGTCATCGGTACATCGGGCAGGTCGGTGTTTACTACCACATTCCCCTTATGAACCATTCGCCCGGTGATCTCCAGCAATTCATGCAGAAGCTCCTGCAATACTACCGGGCGCTTGTCGATTTTGTGACGTCGTGCAAAGGAGGTTAAACTGCTGGTAATCCGCCGCAGTCGTTGCGCGTGCTTGCTGATGACTTCCAGATCAGTCGTTAGAGTCTCATTCATGTTGTCCGCCTGCTCCATTCGGATGCAGTCCAGCCGGGAAAGTATGATTCCTACCGGGGTATTGATTTCATGGGCAAGACCTGCCGCCATCTCACCAAGACCCGCCAGGCGCTCAGCCTGGACCAACTGCTGCTGCGCCGAGTGCACCTGGTCTTGTCTGCGGTTCAGCAGGAATAGAAGCGAGTTGACGAGCTCACCCACCCGCGATTGCGGATCAGGCGCTACCTTGTTGAAAGCCTGGCAGGAGAAGCAGTACTTCATCCGGTTTGCAAAGTCATCAAGTTCCGGTGCATTTGGGCAATGGGCATCATACAGCCAACACCTGGCTTCATTATGATCCTCCAGGTGGCCCAGGGCGGGGTTGGAAATGGGAGACACTTCGATATATTCCGTCAATACCTGGTGCAACAATTCTGCAAAGTCGTCCATTTTTGACTCTGCACAAGCATGAGCACGAGTTAGTTCCAGTTCAAGAGCATCGCCGCGCGCTCTCTCTGCTGCTAACTCCTCTTTCAGTTGCGTCGTCAGTTCCATAAGATGACTCTCCCATTAAAAGACTGCTTATTCTGCTTTTTTCGATTCGCTTGGGCTATCCAGCTTACCGGTTACAAATCATTGGCGACTGTGGCATACTTGCCTCACTAGTCGCTTTTATCTACCAAATCATCAAACGTAGCGGATATTCGGACTTTTTTATCCGAAATTGTGCGCCGATTGGAAAGGCTGGCCTTCAGCTTGGCGCCAAGCCCTGTTTCTGTCCGCGCTGCTGCTTGGGAATGAGGCTGTACCTGTTCGAGTTCTGGCTCTTCCGTTTCCCAGTCATTGTCATCATCTTCGGTTTTGGATTTGAGTTCTAAAGCCTTATGCAAATTCCGCAAACCATACAGCATGCAAAGTGTAGCCAGGATAACCATCGTGAGCGGAAACGGGTGCCGTTTAAGGTTGTGCAGGAAAAGCAACCAGGGGTTACCGCTGGATTTGTGAAGCGGATGCGTT
>JAKFFN010000113.1:0-77595 GCA_036675025.1 Candidatus Sumerlaeales bacterium
CCACGCCAACAGGTGCTGCAATTCTCACAACCTTGGCTGAAGAATTCGGCCCTATTAAGAACTTTGTTATCGATAAAGTCGCTTACGGCTCCGGCATGCGCGAATACCCCAGGCATACTAACTATCTGCGTGTTCTGTTAGGGAAGCAGGTTGGGGCCGCTGAAACACCCGGGACCGGTTTGCCGCTGATTCGGGAAGAATTGCTGCTTATTACTGCCGAAATAGATGATATGCCCGCGGAATTGTTCGGCAGCGCCTTGGAGTCTCTAATGGCAGCGGGCGCGCTGGATTGCCACTTTGTCCCGGTTCAGATGAAAAAGAACCGGCCTGGCGTGAGCCTTCATGTTCTTACGGACAAAGCGCGGGTGAATGAACTGTTGCCAATAATTTTCAGGCAAACGACAACGCTGGGCGTTAAGCTATTGCCATGTGATCGGCTGAGCTTGCACCGGCGATTGGAAACGGTAGACACCCCGTACGGTCCGGTGCGCGTAAAGCTAGGCATTTGGGACAATGAGGTACTGAAGGCGGCGCCGGAATTTGAAGACTGCCGCGCAGCCGGTGCGAAGGCTGGTGTTCCGGTAATGGAAGTCTACAAAGCGGCTTCTGCGGTTGCCGCTAACCTTGCCACCAAGGTAAAACCGTGAAACTTTATCGGTACGACAACGGCGGGCGGGCTGCCCTGGGAGTGCAATCGGGGGATTGGCTCTATAATTGCGCCCGTCTCTTTGAAGAGTCGGGGCAAAAGGCTCCTGAAGTGGTCGAACGTGCCGATATGCGATCGATTTGCGCTGCGCCTGATGCCGTTTTAATATTCCTGAAGCAGTTTGTGGATCAGGTGAAATCTGTAGGGACTCCCGGATCGAACATGGCACAGCCACTGGCGGATGCCAGGTTATTGCCGCCGATTCCGGACCCCTCGAAAATCGTTTGCATTGGGCTTAATTACCTTGATCACTGCGAGGAGCAGAACAAGCCGAAACCCGAAAAACCAATGCTGTTCGCCAAGTTCTCAAACACTATTGCCGGGCCGACAGACGATGTGGAAATCCCTGAAAACACGCAGGAGTTGGACTTTGAAGGCGAACTGGCTGTGATTATTGGGGAAACGGCAAGGCGGGTTTCCCGGGAGCAGGCGCTAAAACATGTGTTCGGATACATGGCACTGCTGGATGTAAGCGCGCGCGACCTGCAACGGACGGACGGACAATGGGTAAGGGCCAAAAGCCAGGACGGTTTTGCTCCATGTGGACCATGCATCGTAACGGCGGATGAAGTGCCCGACCCACAGGCTCTTTCCATTGAAACGAGAGTTAATGGTGCTGTTATGCAGAAGTCGACAACAGGTAATATGATATTCCCCATTGCGGACCTAATTGCCTACGTCAGCGATTCCCTTACGCTGCAGCCTGGTGATATTATCTCAACAGGAACGCCGGCCGGCGTTGGCGTCCACCGCAACCCGCAGGTCCTGCTGGGCAATGGTGACATTGTCGAAGTGACTATCGGGGGTATCGGTACCTTGAAGAACCGGTTTGTCTCCCGCCGCAAAATTTAATCAACCGCCGCTTTTTATGTGACTGCGGCAACAAGACCGCAGGCAATGGACAAGGAAAACATGTCGAGACCGAAACTGAAATATTTTGTGCAGTGTGACGAAGTTCGTAATGATAACGGTAAGTTCAGCGCCGTAGGCATATTTGATACGATTTTCTCGTTCATCTTTCCTGCCAGCCACAAGCGGTTCTTCCTGCTGGCCGGCTTTACGGGAGATCCTGGTGACCATGCCCTGGACCTGCAGGTAGCCGGCCCTGACGGTCGCGTACTTGGAAATACCAAGGGCGAGCTGAAACTGGAAAGTGAAGACCACGTATCCAATGTCGTGTTTTCGTTCGAAAACTTCCCGCTGCCGGCGGAAGGTCGCTACACATTGTCGCTGTTTATGGATGGCGACTTCATGATAGAATATCCCTTTACAGCAAAACCTCCGTTTCCGCGCAGACAACGCACGCGGGAAGAGATTGATGAGCTTCTCAAGAGCCCGGACGTAATACGCAGCGCTAATGCCGATGTGGAATGCAGCCGTTGCCGCGCGACATATAAATTTCAGCTGCAGCTGGACCCAAACGCACAGGTAGACGCCGGTTTCACTCCGCTTCCCCCCGGAAATGCGTTCTTGTGTGGCAAATGCAATAATGAGATTCCGCTGGGACAGGTTCGGCAGAACCTGGAGAACATTGTTGGCATTCCCCGCCAGTGGCTCGCTCCGCGGGAGACCCCGGCTTCAGGTGGCGCACAATCTACGGCGCAACCGGAAAATCCACAGGGGAGCGCACAGTAATGGCGGAAGCAGTCCGGGCAAGATCCGCACAGCTTTTTGAGCGAGCAATTAATCATCTGCCCGGCGGGGTTAACAGCCCGGTGAGAGCCTTTAAATCTGTAGGTGGCACCCCGCCATTTATCAGCAAAGCAAAAGGCTCTCGCATTACGGATGTTGACGGAAACGAGTATATCGACTTCGTCATGTCATATGGACCGCTGCTGTTTGGTCATGCACCTGCATTTGTTACAAAAGCCATACAATCGGCCGCAGAAAATGGCACCATTTATGGGGCTCCAACCGAGGCGGAAGTAGAAATAGCCGAGTTAGTAAACAGGCTCGTTCCTTCCGTAGAAATGGTTCGTTTTGTCAATAGCGGCAGTGAGGCTACCACATCAGCTATACGGCTTGCTCGTGGCGTAACTGGGCGGTCAAAGATTGTGAAGTGCGCGGGTTGTTTCCACGGCAGCGTGGATTCGTTGCTTGTATCAGCCGGAAGCGGCGTAGCGACCCTGGGTATACCGGAGACGGCAGGCGTGCCTGAGGCCCTGGCTGCGGAAACCATCGTCGTGGAGTATAACGATCTTCACCAGCTTGAGCAGGTATTCCAGCAATATGGTAAGGAAATTGCCGCATTCATCGTCGAACCCATAGCTGCGAACATGGGCCTGGTACCACCTGCACCGGGGTACCTGGAGTGGGCGCGGCAGGTAACGCAACGTAACGGTGCCCTTCTGATCTTTGACGAGGTAATTACAGGATTCCGGGTAGCTGCCGGGGGCGCGCAAGCTCTGTTGAACGTTCAGCCTGATCTAACCTGCTTTGGAAAGATTATCGGAGGGGGAGTGCCTTGCGGTGCCTATGGCGGCCGACGGGATTTGATGGAACATCTTGCGCCGTCAGGGCCCGTTTACCAGGCTGGGACTCTATCCGGCAACCCCCTCGCCATGAACGCGGGACTGGCCGCATTGCGGGAGATTGAGCGGCGAGGCCCCGCACTTTACGATCATCTGGATAAGCTTGGGGCAAAGCTTGAAGCTGGACTTGCTGAAGCCTTCCAAGAAGCGGGCACACCATGCAAGGTTCAGCGGGTGGGCAGCGTACTGACGCCATTCTTTACACCCAAACCAGTAACCAATTACGAAGAGGCCAGGCTTTGCAATACCGGACTGTTTAGAACCTTCTTCCACGCATTACTGGACCAGGGGATCTACGTTGCGCCCAGCCAGTATGAGGGCTGGTTTTTATCGGAAGCCCATAGCGAAGCTGACGTTCAAGCCACTGTCGATGCCGTTGGAGTTGCTTTAAGTTCTGCATTAGCTGCAGGCACTTAAGATCTATTGTAATAATGTTCTAAGTGTCCCAATTGCTCCATTCGGAGATTGCCCTGCCGCATCAGCACTCTGCTGAATTGGAACGTCTCTGAACTCTACCAGGTTTAGCCCCGGTATTACCGTGGGTTCAGCAAGCGCAGGCGCAGCTTTCAGTGCCTCTTCGCGGTCTGCCTTCTCCATGGTAAAACTGCCCACCAGGTTACGCTTTAGAGTCTGGCCATAAGCATCCACCCACATTATGGTTTCTATATCCGCCAGTGAACTGACGACGCGATAGGCACTTATGGACTCACCATCGACGGTAATTTGCTCCTGGTCCTTCACTGTAATTGTCAAGGTTCCGCGGTTTGAACCTGTCAAGGGGTCGATGACAGGAGTGCTAAGAGACTCTCCCGAAGTAATGTTCAGTTGTGAGCCGATTGCTGGACGGACGGCTTCTGCCAAGCTAATTGGCCCGTTCAGGTCAATTCGTTGAAGGTTGATATCATTATTCTTATTGATCTTTAGATAAAGCAGATTATCGTCTACTTCGCCAGTAGCTGAGAATTTCGCCGGGCCCACATCTGCGGTGGCGTGGAACCGCTTCAAGTGCATTTTCGCATCCATGATGCTGCGGCCTTTTAGAACAACTTGTGGGAGCAACGGGGACACCTTGACGTTGATCCGGAAATCCGCGGTGTATGTCAGGCTATCGTCAGGCTGCTTTTCTTGTCGAACGTCAGTCAGACTAGCCCCGACCGGGGTCTCCCCATTCTTAATGATCATGGACTCCTCCACGTCCCTCCATTTCTGTACAGCCTCCACGGAGCCGAAAAACGATTCGTCGGAAAAAGCAGGTACTGGGTCTGGCTTAAGGTAATGGTTGCGCAGTAGAAAACCCATGGTAATCAGCCACATCAATACGATGGCAGAGCCGCTAAAAAGTGAGAGACGAGACAAATACGGTAGCCCCCTGTTGATTAAGTAACTGCCTAATAAGTTACGCATCCGGTTTCCATGGAAAACTTCTCCCCAAATAAAAAGAACGAAATACGCAGTCATTATAAAAGACTACGCGCTGAGATCGAGCCAGAGGTTAGGCTGCGCCTTGATCTGCAAATTCATAAGCAGATTGAAGTATTACCTGAAGTTCTGGCTGCTAAAGTGGCCTTTGTCTATCTCTCGCGAAATGGAGAGGCGTCTACTCAATACGTAGTTCAAGATTTACTTGAAGCCGGAAAAACCGTTCTTACGCCTTCGCCTGATATTACGGCTTTACCTCATGACGGTCTTTTCCGGGTCCACAAAGAAGAAACCAACAACCATTCAGAGCCTGTCCTTTGTACCGAAAGCCGAATTGAGCATGTGGATCTTATCATAGTCCCGGGCATAGCCTGGGACCGTCAAGGCTTCAGGGTCGGTTTTGGCGGTGGCTACTTCGACCGCCTGCTTTCCATGGCAAGACCCGACTGTATAAATATCGGATTAGCGTACAGTTGCCAGCTCCTGGATAAAGTTCCACATGAACCATGGGACGAACCGGTAGATATTATGGTCACAGAAAAAGAAGTTATCCGGATCGCTGAGGCAACCAATTAAGTAATTACCGGCGGGTGGTACGGACCACCACTGGCGTAATTTGCTCTTCCCTATCTCCACTGTTGTTTCGGGCCCGAACTTCCAGGACTTGCTCGCCATCCGGCAACGAAAATCTGAGCGAGAAGGTTCCATCAGGATTCAGCTCCACGGGCTGTCCTTGTACCGTAACCTGTGCGTCAGGCTCTGTGGCACCGTAAAGAATCAGTTCCGTGTGCACCTGGAGCCAGAAGTCTTTGCCTACTGGGGGCACGGCCTGCTCACTGAAAAGCCCGCTGCTCATTGCAGCGCGCTCCCCATGTAATACGCCAGTCAGTTGGCGGTGCAAGTGCTTAAGGATACTTTCGCTAGCAGTATGGCTTTCACCGCGCAGGCGCATTGCCATGTCTGCACCAGACATCCGGGTAATTTTTTCAAAGGATTCCTCTACGATCATCCAGTCGCTGTCGACGTGGTCGCTAAGGGTATTACGCGGGGTAATAATTTCGTTGGAGCGGCACACGGCGATATAATTCTGCTCATCATCGATGATCCCAAGTTCAGCACACCATGCCTCGTTCGGCTCAGGCAGCCGCACATACCAGCTGCGCGCGTCGTTGCTAAGATCAATATCGAAAAAATAATGTGCAGCTTCATGAGGCCACTGGCGGGCGGTTATTTTAAACAGGCGGAGAACAAGCCGGTTAGTATGCCCTTCCCGGGGCAGGTTTAGCTCCTGACGGGTGGCGTCGTTAATTTCCCAATAAGCGTAAATCCATTCGGGATCACGAACGAGCAGAACCAGCTTGGTATCATCGTACTCGTCGGGCAGGTCACGCGGTGCCTGGGGCGGGGGAGGCCCAGCGTGAACATGCTGGTCATGGAAAAAGTGCTCTTTTACATCCGTCGGCGATTCATCGGTGATATCTTCTTCGCCGCGGATTGCGTCCGAGCTCGGCAGTTCTCCTATGGTATCTGCAATTTCCCTATCGGAGAGCTCAGCGCTCAAAGCTCCTGCCTTCGTCCGTTTTGATGCGGTGGTTTTAGCTGCCAAGCCGCCAGCAGCTTTGCGTGTTCGGGATGTAGTCGACGCATCGGTTTTTGTCGAAGAACCAGTCTTTCTGGCCGAAACTTTTTCCGCGATTTCCTTCACAGTACCACTTACGGCAGCAGCCACCTTCTTAGCTGTCGTTTTGGCCTTCCGTGCCACCGCCTCAACCTTTTCTTCCGCAGTATCCAATTTCTTTTTCGGACGTGAACCAGCAACTGGATCTGTTTTTCTTGAAGAAGACGTCTTTTTACCCGGCGATTGCGGGGTTCTTTCCTTGTTACCTTGTGGAGTATCTTCGTTATTTCTATTGGCCATTGGTGTCAGTCTGCTTTTTCGTTTTTGATACTGCAGAGCTGCTAAGTCTGCAATTCTCATGCCTTGGCACTTGAAACAATAAACCGAAGCATTTTCACGGCGGTGTTACTCACTATCCCTACCACGCCGGAGGCTTTTTTCATTTCAATGGCAGTGAAAAACTCCTTCAAAGTCCAGTAGTTTTTGCTCAGAAAAAGTTCGACTGGAATCGGCAGCGGGCTATACCTCTGATGCGGGATCCCACTTTGAGCTGGTGAAGGTTAAATCCAACGGTCTGGTTTTGTCACTGTCCTGCCATGAATCCGGTTGACCCTGCTGCTGTGGATTAATGCGGAAAGAGGCTAAACTCCAGCCTCTCCCTTAATCCTACGGAATTAGGAGAGAGATAATGATATCTCGCCCTGCCGTTTTAGTAGTAGAGGACGAAAAGGCTATCAGCGACCTGATAGCCTTTCACCTGGAGCAGTCCGGCTTCGAACCAGTGGTGGCCGGCGATGGAAGCCGCGCTCTAAGTCTTACTCGCGAAAGGCTACCCGCGCTGGTAATCCTGGACTTGATGTTGCCGGATATGGATGGTCTCGACATCTTAAAGCTGTTCCGGCAGCAGGACCGGAGTGCACGTCTGCCCATAATATTGCTAACGGCACGCGCCGAAGAAGCAGACCGGATACTTGGCCTTGAGGTTGGCGCGGATGATTATGTGGTAAAACCGTTCTCGCCCCGTGAACTTATGCTTCGGGTTGAGCGGCTGATAGCTACCCGCGAGAATCAGGACGCCGCGCCGGTTCCCACGGTATTTGGTTGCCTGGAAATTGACGAGAATCGCTTCCGGGTGAGTGTTGCGGGTGAACCGATTGACATTTCTGCCACGGAAATGCGGCTTCTGTGTGAGCTGATCCGCTGCCGCGGAACAGTACTTTCCCGTGGCCAACTGCTGCAGAATGCCTGGGGTTATATGCCGAATGTAACCGAACGCACCGTAGATACGCACGTTAAACGGCTTCGCCAGAAGCTTGGCCTCGCCTCTAATTACCTGGAAACTGTCCGTGGCGTAGGTTACCGCTGGGTCGAAGATCCGTCCCAAGCCGGTGAAGCCAACGCTGCGGGCAGCGCAGCAACCATTGCAGATTAATTGACATATACCGGAGGCCTGACATGGATAACGAAAGCGCACTTTCCTTTGCCACAGATATGATTCATGCACTGCCTGAGTGCGTATGTCTGTACCTCGTCAGTCCGGATATCGTTATTCCGAATACCCGATGGAAAATGGTAGTGGGTGATACCTACAGACTGGCTGACCTGAAGGGTATTGGCGTTAACGTTGAAGAACTGGGACCAGAGGTCCGCCATGCCAGCGATTCTTCTCGCACTATCGACGTAGCTGTCAGCAACGAAATGATAGGCATCCGGAGGCTGCTGTTCCTTCCTATCCCAGGTCACAACGGCGTATTTGTGGTGTATTTGCGCGATGAAACCGAAGTTCGACGCCTTGAGCAGATGCGCAAAGACTTTATCGCGAATGTGTCTCACGAGTTGCGGACTCCACTGACAGCCGTAAAAGGTTATATAGAAACTCTTCTAGACCCACAGTTCCTGACTATGGAGCGGGTGCGGCAGTTCCTTCCAGTTATATTTGAGCATACAGAGCGGCTGCATAACCTCATGCTCGACCTGCTGAGCCTTAGCCGTCTGGAGAGCCCAAATACACGCATCGAATTATCTCCCCTTAACCTTGCCGAACAGCTTCACGATTCCATTGAAGCGGTTACGCCGCTTGCCCGCATGAAAAACGTGGGTGTGACACTGATTCCACCACCTGATGAAATCCTTGTACTGGCTAACACGGAACACATGGAGCGTATCCTGGTGAATCTGTTGGATAACGCCATAAAGTACAGTGACCCCAACGAGCAGATCACGGTATGGGCAGAGAGAAAGGGCGAATACGTCTGGACTTACGTCAAAGATGAAGGTCAGGGCATAGCCCCAGAAGAAGTAGGCCGTGTGTTTGAAAGATTCTATCGAACCCGAAGCGCGCTGAGTGGCCGGGCGCGCGGTAGCGGGTTGGGCCTGGCGATAGTAAAACACATTGTACAGCAGCTCGGAGGCGAGATACGCGTTTCAAGCCGCCCGGGCGAAGGGTCCAACTTTTTTTTCAGTCTTCGCATAGCGCATCCTGAAGGTTCTGCCGCACCTAACGTGCTTGGGCATCAGCGGGACGACACAAAAACAGCGCGAACCGCCTGATACCGGGGCGCTCCTAAAGCAGCCTGCAGCAGCCAGAAAATCCCGTAAGGTGACAATTTTCTGCCGCTCCTAGGTATTACCAATCTCAATATCGGCCAAGGCTGCCGTTGTTACTATATCTAAAGGTTGGGTTAAAACACATCATGGCTCTTACCATGGACAAAATCGTATCCCTCTGCAAGAGGCGCGGTCTCATATTTCAATCGAGTGAGATCTACGGCGGCCTCGGTAGCACTTGGGATTACGGTCCACTGGGCGTAGAGCTGAAGCGCAATGTGATGGATGCGTGGTGGCGCTCCATGGTATACGAGCGCGACGATATCGAAGGACTTGATGCATCAATTTTGATGGCGCCCCAAACCTGGATTGCCAGCGGACACGTAGCGAACTTCAGTGATCCGCTAGTCGATTGCAAAAGCTGTAAGCGCCGTTTCCGGGAAGATCACCTGCCGCAGTATTTCGGTGTGAAGCTGGTGCACGAAGGCGACGCCGCGGAGGAACTGGTTGTTGCCGGCCATGGCGATGATTTTGAATCGGTAGTAAAAAAGGTAAGGCAGGGCCGCGAGTGGAGCTCGAAGCCCAAAGGCTTTTGGACAGTGGCTGATGAACCAGTAGCAGTGCAGCCAGTTTGTCCAGACTGCGGCGGGGAACTCACAGAGCCTCGCCAGTTCAACCTTATGTTCGAAACCCATCTTGGCCCGGTTAAAGACAGTGCGGCGGTTACTTACCTGCGCCCGGAAACTGCGCAGGGGATTTTCGTAAACTTTGATAACGTACTTACAACCATGCGCCGCAAGCTACCGTTTGGTATCGCACAGATTGGTAAGAGCTTTCGCAATGAAATCACGCCCGGCAACTTCATATTCCGCACCCGTGAATTCGAGCAGATGGAACTGGAGTTCTTCTGCAAGCCGCCCGAGATGTGCGGTGAAGGGGAGTGGGATGACATGCAGTGGTGGGAGCACTGGAAAGAGGAGCGGTACAACTGGTACCTCCGCTACGGAATCCGGAAAGAAAAGCTACGCCTCCGCTCCCATGCATCTGATGAACTAGCCCACTATGCCAAAGGTTGTGTTGACGTAGAATACGAATTCCCCATCGGCTGGAGTGAGCTCGAAGGTATTGCCAACCGCACGGACTTTGATCTGAAGCAGCACATGGAATTGAGCAAGCGTGACCTGCGGTACTTTGACCAGGCACGGAACGAGAAATATCTGCCGTACGTGATAGAGCCGTCGGCCGGCGCTAACCGTTCGCTGCTGGCGTTCCTTTGTGATGCCTATCGGGAAGAGGCCGTTGAAGGCAAGGAAGCGCGCACATTCCTGTCGCTTCATTATGACCTGGCACCAATCAAATGCGCCGTGTTCCCGCTGCTGAAGAACAAGCCGGAACTGGTGGAGAAGGCCAAGAAACTTGCACGCGACCTGAAGCCGCACTTCTACACGGTTTACGATGATACGGCCGCCATTGGTAAGCTGTATCGCCGCCAGGACGAAATTGGTACGCCGTTCTGCGTGACGGTGGACATGGACACCCTCAATGACGGGCAGGTGACGCTTCGCAACCGCGACACCATGCAGCAGGAGCGAATCCCCATGGAAAAGGTTCAGGGGATCGTGAGTGCTGCACTGGCAGAAGCGCGCAAAAAGTAATCATTTGGAGGGAGGGCCGGTAGCCGCCGGCCCTCTTTTTTATGAACAAACCGGAATCAGACTTCATCGAGCCTCGCTGGCTTGCCTGGGCAAAAGAATTACATTCCGTAGCGCAGAACGGTTTGCTTTACGTGCGCGACCCTTATGACCGGGAACGTTATGAACAGGTCTTGCGAATAGCTGCCGAAATGATGGCGACCCAGTCGGGCAGTAAAGAGCTGGAGCCAGTGCTGGACTTACTTAAGCAGGACACCGGTTACCTCACGCCTAAGGTCGACGTAAGAGCGGCCGTGTTTCGTGAGGGAAAGGTGCTGCTGGTAAGGGAGCTTCAAGACGAGGGACGCTGGACAATGCCCGGCGGCTGGGCCGACCCTAACGATACTCCGGCTATCGCTGCCGAACGCGAGGTGGTCGAAGAAACCGGGTACCGTGTTAAAGCGGAACGCGTCCTGGCAGTGTTTGATCGCAGCCAGCCGCACCACGGCCATTATCCCCCACACCCCTTGCACAGCTACAAAATCTTCTTCCTGTGCCGCCTGGTTGGTGGAAGTCCTGCTGAAAGCCATGAGACCGGGGAGTCGCGGTTTTTCGCAGAAGATGAATTGCCAGTCGACCTCTCAATCGCGCGCGTTACACTGCCACAGCTTACTCGGATTTTTGAACAACATCGAAGCGGCACCCTTGCTGCGGATTTTGACTAACTAACGTGGTCGGCCGACGGCGATGTGCGACAAGATGATACCCGTAGCAACAGCAGCGTTAAGACTTTCCGCCTCGCCGACCCGCGGAACGCTTATTCTATAGTCTGCATTACGGAGAAGCTCCTCACTCACGCCCCGTGCTTCGTTTCCAATAAGGAGAAACCCTTCCTTAACGGGTGCCAGTTCATAAATACTCGTGCCCTCCAGTGCGGCCACGTAGGCGGGCGTGCTGCGGTTCTTTAGCAGGACGTCGACGAGGTTGGCATACTCAACCCGAACACGGGTCACGCTTCCCATTGTCGATTGAACCACCTTTGGCCCAAATGCGTCAGCGCACGTTGGGCTGCAGACAATGTTGCTAATCCCAAACCAGTCCGCTATACGGATAATTGTGCCCAGGTTCCCTGGGTCCTGTATGCCATCAAGCATGAGAGTCAAACTGGCATGATAATTCACTGCAACCTGGTAAGTCGGCTTTCGGAAGATTGCCACGACCTTATTAGGCGTGGTGAGCCCGGAGATCCGCTCCAGTTCTCGTTCCGTGATTTCCATCATAAATCGGGAGCGCGACTGGGCAAGATCGTAATTCTGATAGAGCCATTCTTCCGTAGCAAAAACCTCATCTGCCGCGACATTGTCAGCCGCCAAAAGTTCGCTTACAAGCTTCGGTCCTTCAGCAACGAACATGTCGTGCTCGTCGCGAGCGGACTTCTTCTGGCGAAGTTCATTAATAAACTTGATATGGGCTTTGGTGAGCATGGTGGAACAATACAACATTCTCGCAAGACTTTGTTTTGATCTCCAGGAAAAGGTATAGCTGATCGTCCATTGACATCGCTGCCATACAATTTCCAATTCTGCATTAGTGCAGGGAGGAACATGTGAGTACGGAAGTTGTGACAAAAGCCAAAGCTGGTTCACTTTTCACCGGTACATGGCTTCGTACCGTGACGTTTGCAATCATAGGAGCGGCATGTTATGCTGCTGCATTTCCGCCTCTTGAGTGGGCTTTATTGGCGTGGGTCGCGCCGGTGGCTTGGCTGCTGATGGTACGTGACAAAAGCCCGAGGCAGCGCTTTTGGTTTATGTTTTTAAGCGGGTACATTGGCACGGTACTTCTCGTACACTGGCTCAGTTCGCTTTTCTCCACGCTGTCGCTGATGCTTTGGATGGTGCCCGCGGCATACTTTGGGGTGTGGGGAGTAACGGCAACACTTGCAGCGGCTGCAGCGCCCGCGTTGCGTATAGTATGGCCTGCTGTGGCCTGGGCTGCCATAGAGTATTTCCGGTGCGAACTGGCGCCGCTGGCATTTTCGTTTGGCGGTCTGGGCTATAGCCAGGCAAACTGGATTGGATTCAGGTTAGCTTCCGGCGTGGGAGTCTATGGCGTTTCTGCACTCATGGTACTTCTTGCTTCGCTGCTGATCGAGACTTGGAACCGTCCAGGCAGGTTCATGCGAGTGGCAGCGATCGGGGCTCTCTGCGCTGTATTTGCAGGTACAGTGGTTAGCACTTCGTCAACTGCGCCCGACGGCAGCACCATTTTTGCCTCTGCAATCTTGCAGCAACTGAAGCAGGATGATGACATTGGAGCATGGGATGCTTTGCCTGTTCGTGAAAATACAGCGGACGTGGACTTAATCATCTGGCCTGAGCTAACCCTGACTGATGACCCGAGGCAGCAGCAGGCATCGTGGTTTATTGATATGATAGTAACCGATGCGCGGCATGCAAACTGGGGAGTGATGTTTGGTGCCATGGATTTCTATGGAGACAACAAGGGGAACGGAGCACCGTACCACAACTCTATATTTTTTCTTAATGATGACAAACGCGCAGTTAAAATTGCCGATAAGAATCAGCCTATCCAACTCATGTTAGATGGTGACCCCGCAAGCGATATTGCGATTTTTCAGCCTGCGTTTGCATCGCGCGCGATACCGAAAGCCGGTGTTGGCATCTGCTACGATGGGTGTTTCCAGAGATTCTCCCGACGTATGGTGAGCAGTGGTGCCGAGTATCTGGTCTTTCCTGCAATGAACCTGGAGAACTGGGGCACGATACAGCATAGGCAGCACCAGCGGATGTTCCAGATGCGTGCTGCGGAAACAGGTCGAACCGTTCTGGTGGCAGCGGTAAGCGGTCCTACTTTTGCAGCCAATCCAAATGGCACGGTCGCCAAAGAAGCGCCGCTACATGAGACCTACGCCTTACGCGTTAATGTTAAGGCTGCGAAACAAACAGTGTTTAACGCCGGTGGATGGCTCTTTGGTTACATTTGTATGGCGGGCTATGTATTGGGGGTAGCAGTAGTTGCGGTTAACAAGTTTCGCAGCAGAGGCAAACGCGACGACGCCATAGGAGCTCAAGATCCAACAGCGGCTGTGTAGGCTTTCAGCGCTGATTCACCAAACAAAACAAATCGCACCTCGCAGAGCGGCATATCAGGGTTTTCCGCCAGGTATTGTTTAACGGCTTTCAGTGACACAGTTGCTGCTTCGCCTATTGGGTAACCATAGATGCCGGTACTGATCGCCGGAAAGGCGATTGAACTGGCTCCAGCCTCGGCTGCGAGCTGAAGTGCGCAGCGATGTGCGCTGGCAAGCAACTCAGCTTCACCGCTGCCGCCGCCGTGCCATACAGGCCCGACTGCATGGATCACCCATTTTGCCGGAAGGTTGCCTGCGCCGCTAATGACTGCCGAACCAGTGGGACAGCCTTGTGGGTACCGTTGCCGGGTTTCTGCATTGATTGCAGGTCCGCCTGCACGGTGGATGGCACCATCTACTCCGCCTCCTACTGCAAGGGCAGAATTCGCCGCATTCACTATGGCATCCACTTCCTGTTTAGTAATATCACCCTGCACCAGCGTGATGTTAGTTCGGCCGATTTGCATAGTTATCCTTAGGCGGGATGTAGTATATCACTATACAGGATTTACTACTCAATACTGTTGGGCGTGTCCCGTGTCTGAGAATATTAGCGAGCAACTGCTTGGCCCGATTGCACTTGTCGTGCAGGATCTCGACAGGTGCAAGCGTTACTATGAGTTGGATATTGGACTGCAGGTAATCAGGCATAGTGGCAGTGTGGTTCAAATGGGAGTGGGCAAAAAGCCATTGCTGATTCTGGAGGAAAACCCTGCTGCCGTGCGCATTCACCGTTCTACGGGTCTTTATCACATGGCTTTCTTGTTGCCGACGCGGCGAGACCTGGCTGCGCAAATCCAGCATTTCGTGAAAAACGGTATAGGCATTTCAGGTATGTCGGACCACGGTGTGAGCGAAGCTTTATATCTGTCTGATCCTGAGGGCAACGGGATCGAAATCTACAGCGATAGACCCCGTGACAAATGGGTGTGGATAGACGGCGAGGTAGACATGCAGACGATGCCGCTGGATATCGACTCATTGCTGGCGGAACTGCCTGATAATCCACCAGCCTGGACCGGTCTGCCTGCAGATACTGTTCTGGGCCATGTGCACCTGCGGGTTTCAGACTTGTCCTCGACTACAGAGTTTTATACCAAGATTCTGGGCCTTGAGGTGACTACACGTTCGTACCCCGGGGCTATATTTCTTTCAAAAAACGGCTATCATCACCACCTCGGCCTTAATGTCTGGGGAAGTGCCGGAGCAGTCTCCCCACCGGATGGGACGGCCGGTCTAAAGCATTACACATACAGAGCTTCGAGTTCATCGGAACTGGAGCGTATCAGCCAACGCGCGAAAGACATGGGGGTAGCGTTAACAGAAGCTGACGGTGAAAGCATTATCTTAAACGATCCGTCTGGAAACCACGTAAGAATTAAAACCGGCGACTCGGCCGACTAAAGACCGAAAGCGCTCAGCGCTTCACCGGTGGCAACTACCAACACTGGCGACTTCTCGGCCCCGGTAGAGGCCCACGCTATCTCCGGCATACTTCCATTCGCTTTGGCTTTTCCAATGATCTTTCCAGTCCCGGTATCTGCAACAATTACATCGCTATCGCGGACTCCTACCGCGACGTAGCCGCCACATGGCGATACAGCCATTGAATCAACGTGGCTTTTTTCCGGTGCTATTAATGTTTCCCACAGCCTGTTTCCATCGGATGAAAAGGCCGCCATTACTTCCATGGCAGTTTTACTACCTGCAGCCAGGATCCTGACGGGTTTACCTTTGGCTGAAGATACCCTAACCATGTTTGCGTAAAAGCCAGGGTCGATGTCTCTTTCCCTTTCACCGGTACTGTTGAAGATGTGAACGTCGCCCAGTGCGGAAGTCGACAGCACCTCTAACTGGCCGTCACCTTCAATATCGCCGATGCAACAATGCCAGTGGTTTCCAAGCTCCTCGTTTTTCCAAAGAAGCTGCCCGTCAGGAGCTACAGCATAGAGACCCGTATGGCCATTAAAGCCGATGACGACCTCATCCTTTCCGTCTCCATCCAGATCGCCTGCAGCGGCGTCATTCACCCCGATCTTCTGTGGGAAGTTCCACAATGCTTCTCCATTTATGGTATCGGCAAATACGTCTGAGCGCCAGTGTATGAAGGTTACTATTTCACGCTCGGCCGTTTTATCCAACTGTGCAAGTCTGACTGAACCCCCCAAACCTTCAATTGTAAATTCGCGGACGATATTACCATTAATATCGATGTCAGCGCATTTCCCTCGGTGGCCGGAGGCTACTATCACCTTCCGCTCTTCATCATAAGCCAGACCGTTCCACCGTCCGTTAAGACGCCACAGGGTTTTCATTAGAGGGTGAGCGTCGGATGTTTCAGTAGTTTGTTCCGCTGCCGCCGATGACTGTGGTTTTTCCTTAGGCTGTGCGACAAGTTTTTCGTCGCTAAGAAGAGTCTCTATCTGGCTCGTCAAAGTATCCTTAAACCTGGGACCTACTCCTTCATGGAAAGCCTGGATTGTTCCGTCTTTACCAATGACTAAAGTAGTAGGGATTGCACGTATACCATACGTTTTTCCAACACCGCCATCTTTATCCAGGGCTACCTTCAGCGCAAGCTTTTCCTTAATCAGGAACTTCTCGATCTCTTCTTCGCCTTCGCGCAAATTGACCGCGTAAAATTCGACCGGTTGATCATGAAATTGCTTAGCAATCTGCTCGACAAGCGGCATGCCGCGGCGACATGGCCCGCACCATGTGGCCCAGAAATCGAAAACAATAACTTTCCCGGCGAGTGTGGCATTATCAATATTGCCACCGTCGAGAAGGGGCATGTTAAATTGCGGAGCCGGTCGTCCGAGGTGCGACGCTATGTGTATGGATGGAGTTGCCTTCTTTCCTGATGTGCCGTGTGCTGCGGTTGCGGAGTTCCTGGCCTGCAGAGTCCAATCAAATGTGGAATCAGGTATATCCACGTCAAATTGCCAGTCACGAAACTCTACCGAAAGTGTAGTGGTGACATCGGTCACAGCCGGCTTGCCATGCTTCTTAATTTCATCTGCCGGCAATATCTCGGCTTTAACCATCAGCGGCGGATGAGTATCAGTAAACCACGCATCCCAGTGAAACTGTTTCTGTTCAAAATGCAACCGATGGCAGGATTGATCATTCCACTGCTCCGTGCCTCCGTAGGTTCCAGTTGTTACGCCGTCCATGAGGTTGTCATAGGGCATGCTGCCAAACAGGCCCGGAGAGCAAAGAATCATGCTGCTGTCGATGACTGTTCGAACCTCGAAATTAAGAGCGATTTCCTGAATCGTAGCAGGCGCCGGAGTAGTCGTAACTTCGTCCAGTGATGATTCAGACAAAGTAAGAATCTTTCCATCGCTCACAATAGTGGATCCCCTAAGGCCCTCTTTATGGATTATTGCCAATTTATTAGGGCGCTCAACGGCGATATCAAATCGGCTGTCCAATTGGTGCTTCTGTCCACCAGACGCCATTAGTATGGATGATACGGCTTTTACTGAAATCGACCTGGCCGATTTGAGACCTTCGGAATATTGCCGAACAATTTCAGAGGCCCGTGGCTCAATGGATGGTGAACTGTCTGCAGTTACCTGAGTAGCCGCGAAAACTGGAATGCTGACTGAAAACGCGGTTAATGTTGCACACCTGAGGCCGCGGCGTAGAGTCATGGTGATCCTCCTAGAGAGTACGCTTTGCTTGCAGTAGACACCAGTGCCGCGCCAAGGTTCTGCGGTTTGTTAACCAGTATTTGTATCTTACAAAGATTCTTACAAGCAACTGGTTCCGCAGAAAGATGGTGCGACAGTAACTCTTCGGCGCTCGCTGAGAGTTTTCCAGGCCAGCAGGCCAAGTCCGGTGCCCATGCACAGAATCATCGCCAGGGCCATAGGCATTGAAGTTCCGTTGGCAAGCGTACTAACAGCGCCTGAAGCCAGGGCAGCGATGAGCATTTGCAGGCTACCAATGAGAGCTGAAGCTGTGCCGGCGAATTTCTTGAATGGCGCCAGGGCTAGCGCGGTTGTGTTTGGTACCAACGGACCTAGGCTGGCCATAAACAGGAAGATGAGGCCGGAAAAGGCAACGATGCTTGTGCTATGGGCTATGCTGGCAAGAAGTAGCCCCAGGCCTGCAACTGCAGCGATACTGCCGGCAATCAGGATGAGGCGCTGCGGCGACACATACTTAAGCACCACCCGGTTCAACTGGGCCGCGCCGATGAATCCCATGGCATTTAATCCAAAGAGCCATGCAAACTGGCTGTCGCTAAGCCCCAGAATCTTCATAAACAGAAGTGGTGCGC
Organism: Candidatus Sumerlaeales bacterium; assembly: GCA_036675025.1. GTDB lineage: Bacteria > Sumerlaeota > Sumerlaeia > Sumerlaeales > Sumerlaeaceae > JAKFFN01. The sequence goes on from JAKFFN010000113.1 coordinate 17,898, forward strand.
CGCTAATGTAGGCGAAAAGTCCTGCCATGCTGAGTCCGCCCGCCAGGGAATACACAAGGAAATCACGGTTCCGGAAAACCAGGCGATAATCGCGCATGATGGCGGCCGCGTTTAGCTCTACAGTCTCATCAGGTTCCCTACTTTCTGGCATTAGGAAATATACCCCAACCAAGAGACTGCCGCTGAACAAAGTCAGGAATCCAAAAATCCAGCGCCATCCAAGTGTTGACGAGAAAAAGCTGCCGACAGTAGGTGCTAGAATCGGTGCGACGCCCATGATCAGCATAATGGTAGAGAGGACCTTAGCCATTTCATCAGGATGATACACATCCCGTACAATGGCCCGACTGGCCACCATGCCCACACAGGCTCCCAATGCCAGCACACCCCGCAGCCAAACGAGCCAATACAGCCCCGGTGCAAGAGCGCAGCCGAGAGCGGCCAGTGCAAAAATGCTCAGACCGATTAACATCGGGGTCCGGCGGCCGAAACGGTCGATTAGCGGACCAACCAGGATCTGTCCTATGCAGATGCCGGCGAAATAGCTCGTAAGGGAAAGCCCGACATGGGCTACGTCAGTATTAAAGTCAATTGCGATAGCGTTAAAGCCGGGAAGGTACATATCGATGGCAAACGGACCCAGTGCACCCAGGGCCCCAAGCATTCCAAGCAGCTGAACATGTTGTTTTCGCGTCATATCAAAAAGAGACAGTAAGGTTCTTAACTAATTCAGGGGTTTCCCCGGCTCTATGCTACATAAAACTTTGCCTTGCCCAATCCTCACTGCTTGTAGTTTCAATCCTGCGTTTGTATTTCAATTAAGGATAATGCCATGAGCAACTTAGGTCTCGATATCGCACCACGTACCTTTCGCGGTACACACAAGCACGAAGGGTACCAGGAGTTCTTCTCTCCAGAGACGAAAGAAATGCGGTATTTGAGCTACGGGCGCCTTGTGTTATCTCAGTCTGTGCCTTCTCATAAGCTCGCAACGGGCGAGAGGGAGGTAATACTTTTCGCAGTGAAGGCTCCGGTTAAAGTAAAGATTGCGGCTGAAGAGTTTGAACTGGGCGAATTTGACATGCTTTATGTTCCGCGGAACACAGAGGCTGATATTTCCGGACCAGCAGGTGCGGACGTGGTTGTAGCCGGAAGCATAAGTGAAAAAGATTCGAAGCCCCAGGTCATCCGATATGCCGACGTGAAAGATAATCCGGACTATTACTTCGACGTAGGTTCGGAGGAGCTTGGAACCAGGCGACGTATCTTTAATATGGTAGGCCATAACGTAGACGCGTCCCGACTGCTTGCCGGCTTTACCATTGGTGAAAAAAGCGCCTGGACCAGCTGGCCTCCCCATGAACATCACACCAGCAAGGAAGAGTTCTATCTCTTCTTCAATATGCCGAAGCCGGCATTTAGCGTACAGTTTGTCTATTCCAACGTAGACGATATGGAATATGCCGAGGTGGTGCAGGAAGGGGATTGTGTCACAATTCCCGGTGGCTACCATCCTACCGCAGCAGCGCCTGGCTACAGCAGCGTTTTCCTCTGGGTAATGGCTGCCTATGACCCTGAGAAGGATCGCGACTTTAAGCATGGTATAAACATTCAGCCGGATTACCAGGCTGTGAAATTCGTTTAATGCCAGTTCCCGGGGCCTGCTGGATAATCAAAAAATCCCTGTCACTGGTTGGCCGCATCATGTTCAAGCCAGCTTTAGTAGTTGTGCTTGCCGTTTCGACCGGCCTTGGCAGTGCCGAGCCTTATCCGTTAACTAAAGATTACTGTAACCTTTTCGTGACCTATGCGCTGCATGCGAAATCGCTTTGGCATGACGGTGCAGAAGGCGGCTACTGGGGCGATGGCTTCGATCATAAAAACCAGAACGGAGCCGTCCGCGGCAACTGCAATACGCTGCTGACTTACGCGATGCTGGTCCGCGGATTGGATAGTGGGTGGCTGCAACCTGCCGATGTAAAGGCACTGGAGCGGGCGGGACTCGACCGGCATGAAATGATTAAGTACATCCGGCAGAACCTGGCTTACCTTGTTGCCCATCACAAGTCCGCCGCAGCACCGGCGGCTCCTGCGTGGGGGTATAGCTGGCAATCCTCGCTCTGGATGCAGTCGCTCGGTCCTGCCGTCTTGCTAAGCTGGAATGAGATCGGAAATGATCTAAAAGACGGAGTGGCAAGGGTGGCCGCTGCCGAAGCTGACTGGGTGGCTTCCCGACCACCAAAAGATCACGCGCCGGGCGATACAGGTGCCGAAGAAAACGCATGGAATACCGCTGCCCCGGCAGTAGCCCTGGCGCTCAAGCCAGATGCCACAAGTTCTACCCTGTGGTGGAAAACGCTGAGATCGTATTCCGTTAATACCTTTAGCCATCCGGCAGACAAACGCTCGTCGCAGACCGTCGGGCAGGATAAAGTCTCAGAGCTTGTTTCTACCACCAATGTAAGCGCAGACTGGTCACTGATAAACCATGGCTTCTTTCACCCGGATTATGTTCAGGTATCAGGCCAGCACCTTGGAGAAGCCTGGATCATTTTAACCCTGGGCGACGCTGTGAACGGAACGAACCTCGCCGAGCAGTATGTGCCCTACAGCCTTCACAACGTCCGTGAAACATGGGAAAATGTCATGCGGCCGCTTCTCCTGCCGACCGGCGAGTTCGCGTATCCCGCAGGTAACGACTGGACATACCATTGTTCCACGAACCAGGGCTATTTCGCTTTCATTGCCACAGCACTGGATAGCTACGATGCGGCCGAAGCGGAGGCTCGGGCCCTGGAACACGTGAAGGCGCGCCGCGAAGCCGGACCAGTGGGCAGGCTATTGGGCGACAGCAACCTGGAATGGTGGTGGGAACCGCTTGTGTGCAAAAGAATGGCCACTGCGCTATTGCACCACATCCTAAGGCCGGGAATTATCAGGCGGCCCGATGTGGATGCGACCATCGACCGGCTGACCACCACAGTCCAACTGAGTGATGCCAATATCTGGTGGCACCGGACGCCTCATTATTTCTTTTCCGTCAGTTCCAAAAAGCCGAAACTCGCTTATTTTGCTCCCCTTGGCGGATACGGAGATACTGCTCCTTATACCACACTGCCGGGTAAGGGATCTCTGCTGCCAAAAGACCCATGGGATTTTCAACCTCAGGATATGAAAGGTGAAAAGCAGGTAGCCGGCGGTACTTTCTGGCGCGATGGCAAGGCAATAGGCGCTGTGCTATGCATGCAGTTTTCCACGGTGATCCTTAGCCGCGACGGATTCCGCGCATTGCCGGTGGAGAATGATAGCCTGACTGATCCCGGTAGAACCGTTACTACGGTGGCGGGATCGCGGTTCTTTCCAGCCCTGAAGAAAAAGAAAGGCATGTGGCTTCCCGGGCCCTGGCTTTGCGTAGACAATGCCTTTGGATTCATCTCACCCAGTGGATTCCGCTGGGATCCGGCAGGCGGATGGAACCAGAAAAGCGTAGCTGTCGATAAAGTTGGACCCCGGGCAGATGCTGGTGCGTGGCAGATGCTAACTGCTGATGAAGAAGCCACCAGGGCTACAGCGGCGGTCTTTGCGGAAGATGTTACTTCGACTGGGGTTGTGGCCATTATTAAAGATGGTCCCCAGGGAAAGCGCTACAGGGCGCGGCTGACCGACAATGGAGTTGAGTATGATGTACTCGCAGAATAAGGATAACGGATAGATGGAAATGTTTCGCCTTGATGGCAAGATAGCGCTGATTACCGGCGGCACGGCAGGGATAGGACAGGCCATTTGCGAGGGCATGGCCGCCGCAGGGGCAGATGTAGTTGCTGTTGGTTCAAGTGGAAGATTTGACGAAACGAAGGCCTCCGTTGAGATTCATGGGCGAAAGTTTTATGGGATAACCGCTGATCTGTCTGACATGGTACAGGTGCAGCAGCTTGTATCGGAAACAGTCAAAGTCCTGGGCCGTATTGACATCCTGGTCAACAACGCCGGCATCATCCGCCGAACGGCCTGCACTGACTTTTCCGAAGAAGACTGGGATTACGTAATGAACGTAAATCTCAAAGCTGCCTTCTTCCTGGCGCAGGCTGCGGCCAAAGCTTTCCTGGAGCAGGGCAGCGGCGGGAAGATCATTAACATCGCTTCCTTGCTATCGTTCCAGGGCGGCATCCTGGTACCGTCCTACACTGCAAGTAAATCAGCATTGGCCGGCATAACAAAAACACTGGCCAACGAGTGGGCATCAAAAAATATAAACGTAAACGCGATTGCTCCCGGCTATATTGCCACGGCCAATACCCAGGCGCTTCGTGATGACCCTGTGCGCAATAAAGCCATCCTGGATCGAATACCGGCCAATCGGTGGGGCGACGCCAGGGATATCGCCGGCATGGCCGTTTTCCTTGCTTCCCCGGCTGCAGCGTACTGCCATGGTGGAATTTACCCGGTAGACGGCGGCTGGCTCGGCAGGTGATGAGCACTGAGACATAAAAGATAACCTTTATGTTATGTGGAGTGGTAGACAGGGTGAAATCTGTATAAACCACGGCAGATGCATAAATAAAAGTCGTGGAACGGGTTAAAGGTCCGAGGTTCAGCCAGTCCGGAGGATATACCATGCCAGTACCAAGACGGCGCCACTGCCCCGCACGGCGGGATCGCAGGCGCGCCAACCACAAGATGACAGCCATTCAGGGCTACAAAGAGTGCGCAAACTGCGAGAAGCCGCGTTTGCCGCATCGTGTATGTCCGAACTGCGGCGAGTTCAAAGGCCGCTTTTACGGCAAGGCCAAAGACGCAAATCAGACCGCTTAAGTTTTGATTTGCCGCTCACGCGGCAGCCTTCATGAAGGTGTCAAGTTTGTCGCCCGGTTTCCCGGTTCATCCGGAAGAAACCGGGCGATTTTACTTGATGGCCGTTTTCCGCTTTAATCTTTTATGATTCTTTGTGTACTAAGACCCTTGGCGGCAGGCTTCGGCCGGGCCGCCACTATTTTGCTTTGATAAGTTGGAGAATGGCATCTCGTTTCGCCCGATTACGTGAACAGGTTCGAATTCGCCGCCAGGAACGCTACCGCGGACCTGTAACAGTGGCCCTGGACGTTATGGGATCAGAAATCGGTCCAGAGGAAATGCTGCGGGGGGCACTGGAGGCAGTAGAGTCACTGCCGCTGGTAACTGTCATTTGCGTTGGTGATGAAAAGGCCATAAAGAAAGCCATGCAGCGCCTGGTGATCTCGCATCCGCGGATTCAGGTAGAGCCTTCTACGGAAATCGTAGGCATGGACGAACAGCCTCACCAGTCACTAAAGAAAGAAGACAGTAGCATTGCCGTGGCTGCAAGGCTGGTGCATGAGAAGATTGCGGATGCCGTAGTTTCGCCCGGTAACACCGGGGCGACCATGGCCACGTGTATGGTGCAGTGGAAGCGGCTTCCCGGTATTGCCCGTCCCGCTATTGCTACTGTTCTGCCTCATCCCAAGCGCCCCTGTCTGCTTCTCGATGTAGGTGCAAACGTTGAAGTGAAGGGGCGCCATTTGCTCCACTTCGCCATTATGGGCTCTACCTACGCCCGGTACGTACTGCATCGGCGAAATCCCAGAGTCGGTGTTCTCTCTAACGGTGAAGAAGACTGTAAGGGTACGGAGATCGTAAAAGAAGCTGCCGGATACCTGCGAGCTTCCACTTTAAATTTTCACGGAAATGCCGAGGGTCGCGATCTTATGAACGGCAGCTTCGACGTTGCCGTTTGCGATGGATTTGTAGGTAACATCGTTCTGAAGTTTGGAGAAGCCCTCGGTGAGTTCATTATGACGAACCTTAAAGAAGAGGTTCGGCGGAACGTAATATCGCAAGTAGGTGCCCTGGCCATGCTGCCCGCGCTTCAGCGGTTTCGTAAGCAGGTCGACCATGCGGAATACGGTGGGGCGCCCCTGCTGGGGCTAAACGGCGTGTGTATTATCTGTCATGGATCGTCACGAGCCAAGGCTATTAGAAACGCTATTCGTGTAGCCAGTGAACAGGTAAGCCTCCGGGTAAACCAGCACATTCTCGAAGTGCTGCGCGAGAATCCCGATATCCATACGAAACCGCCAGAGGCAGCCGTAAGATAGGGGCAATTGGGCGTCAAATAATTGCAGATAAGGCGGGTACGCTTTGTCTGGGCAAAAACTAGTAAAAGTTGTAGAGTAACAGTAGTAGCGGTGCAATTCTCCCCCGCAAATGCAGGGGCTTTAGTCGTTCGAAAGGATCACACAAACCGGCATGCTTAAAAATCTCCTGGGTAAGGTCTTCGGAAACAAGCAGGCCCGCGATATGAGACGAATTCGTCCCATCATAGACGAGATCAACTCCTATTTCGAGGAATACCAGGGTCTTTCAGAGGAAGACCTCCGTGGTAAAACAGCCGAGTTCAAAAACCGTCTCACCGAAGGTGAGACTCTTGATGATCTTCTCCCCGAAGCCTTTGCTGTTATTAAAGAAACCTGCCGCCGGCATAAAGGTAAAACCTGGCCGGCTGCCGGTGTAGATATTACCTGGGACATGGTTCCGTACGACGTGCAGATGGCGGGTGGCATAGCCCTGCATGAAGGTCGAATTGCCGAGATGGCAACCGGTGAAGGTAAAACCCTCGTAGCCGTTGCTCCGCTTTACCTCAATGCACTGGCAGGCCGCGGAACTCACCTGGTTACAGTTAACGATTATCTTGCCCGTCGCGATAGTGAGTGGATGGGCCCGATCTTCGAGTACCTTGGCCTCACTATCGGTTGTCTTGATTCTACCGAGCCGAACACTCTTGAACGTCGCGAGATGTACGAGCGCGACATCACTTACGGCACCAACCACGAGTATGGCTTCGACTATCTTCGCGATAACATGGTGACAAGTCCGGACCAGGTAGTACAGCAGCGCGGTCACTTCTACGCCATCGTCGACGAAGTTGATAACATCCTGATCGACGAAGCCCGTACGCCGCTGATCATCAGTGGTCCTGTTGATCGCAGCACACACCGCTATGATGAAATTAAACCCGTAGTGTTCGACCTGGTTAAGAAGCAGAATGAACTAACCAGTCGCTACATGACGGAAGTGGAAGAAGCGACCAAACGTGGGCCGTTGACCCGTGAAGAAGGCGTAAAATTGCTGCAGGTGCAGCGCGGACTTCCCAAGCAAAAACGATTGCTTAAGTTGAAGGCCGAGCCTGGCGTGCAGGGGCTCATTGAAAAAGTTGAACTGGAGTTCATGGCTGAGAAGAAACTCCATGAACTGGATGAAGGCCTGTATTATACGGTGGATGAAAAAACCCACCAGATAGACCTCACTGAAAGAGGCCGAAACGAACTTTCACCTTCAAATCCGAAACTGTGGGAATTGCCGGATATTGTTGAAGAGATTGCTGCAATTGAAGCCGGCGATTTTGAAATTATATACCTGAATGACGGCACAGAAGTGCTGCTGAACGGCACTGTCGCCCAGCGAAAGGGTATGAAGACTGCCGACGGCGGATACGAAATCCATCGTCATGATGGTATCCAGCGCATTGCTGCAGCCGATGTTGCCAAGGTTGTCTCGGGCGCAGACATTGATAAACCCGGACGTGAGCGATTCAAAGATGTAATTCGCACGGAAAACGGTGTACAGACAGAGAAGCTTCATAACATCTCGCAGATGCTGAAGGCGTACAGCCTTTATGAGCGCGATGTTGAGTACGTGGTGCAGGAAAACAAGGTCATCATAGTTGACGAGTTTACTGGCCGCCTTATGAATGGTCGCCGCTGGAGCGATGGTCTCCATCAGGCCGTAGAGGCAAAGGAAGGTGTGGAGATTGAAATCGAAACTCAGACCCTGGCCACTGTAACCCTTCAGAATTTCTTCCGCCTCTATAAGAAGCTTTCCGGTATGACTGGTACCGCCGAAACCGAAGCCGGTGAGTTTGCCCATACCTACGACATTGACGTGATGGTGGTTCCCACCAATCGCCGCATCAAACGGACTGATAACAACGATATTGTTTATAAAACGAAACGTGAAAAGTATAAAGCCGTAATTGATGAGATTGTCGCTTGCCATGAGAGGCAGCTGCCGGTTCTCGTCGGTACTGTAAGCGTCGAAGTGAGTGAGTTGCTGAGCCGCTATCTGAAAGCTCGCCGTATCCCGCACAATGTACTAAACGCCAAAGCACACCAGCGTGAAGCTGAGATCGTAATGGGCGCTGGACAGCCAGGCGCTGTTACCATTGCCACGAACATGGCAGGTCGTGGTACCGACATTAAGCTGCACCCTGATGTTATCATACGCGATGACAACGGCGAAGGCGTGGATGGTGGTCTCCAGATTATCGGAACGGAACGCCATGAAAGCCGTCGTATTGACCGTCAGCTGCGCGGTCGTGCAGGCCGCCAGGGCGATCCCGGTTCATCGAAATTCTTTATCTCTCTCGAAGACGATCTGATGCGTCTGTTCGGCAGCGACCGCATTGTTCGCATTATGGATCGTCTTGGCCTTGAAGAGGGCGAAGACATTACGCACCCGCTGGTTACCCGTGCCATCGAAAGCGCACAGAAGAAGGTTGAAGCCCGTAACTTTGAGATCCGCAAACGCACGCTTGATTACGATAACGTAATGAACAAGCAGCGCGAAGCTATCTATAAGCTGCGCCGTTCGATTCTCCTGGGTGAAGATGTTCGTACGTTGATGCTGGATATCCACCTGCAAGCCATTGATAACCTGCTGACAGAGTTCATGCCGGAGAGCACGCGGGAAGCCTGGGATGCAGAAGGATTCCTGGATCATCTGCAGCGCCATATCCCGTACGCAAACTTCAAGGAGCTCCAGGACCAGGTTGCCGGTGGCGACCGCGAATCCATACTGGATCTTGTTTCTGAGAAGCTGGAAGAAGCATACAATGCCAAGTCTGAGCAATTGGGTGAAGACCTGCTGGTACGCCTGGCTCGTTACGTGGTGCTTCGCCGTATCGATGACAACTGGCGCGATCACCTTCTGGCTGTTGATGATTTACGTGAGAGCATTGGTTGGCGCGGTTATGCGCAGCTTGATCCGCTGGTTGAGTACCAGAAGGAAGCTTCCATTATGTTCGAGGAGCTCATGGGGAACATGCATAAGGAAGTTATGGAGCACTTCTTCCTTACACAGCCCGTGATGCAGGTGCAGGAGCCAGAGCATCAGATTGGGCCGATCCAGGCGCGTCAGGCTACTCTTGAAGAAGCGCTGCCTGAAGTGGCCGCTGAGGGCCAGGCCATTGATGAAATGGACGGTACTATCGGCCTTCCCCATGACAAGCAGGAGCCGGTACGCCGCGAACAAAAAGTTGGCCGCAATGATCCATGCCCTTGTGGCAGCGGAAAGAAATATAAGAAATGCTGCGGGGCGACAGCCGACGTAGAGTAAAACCTAAACTGCCGAACGGATGGGTAACCGGGAACAACAATGCCGGCCCCATCCGCCGTCGGCTGCCGGATGCCACGCTGTGGGACCGTGCATTAATTGCAATTTTCTTTTTTGTGACTGGCGCCATTGCAACTGGTGCGCTCTACTGGTATCTATCACAGCCCGGATCAAACTCGGCTACCTACACGCGGCGCGGTCCGCATTCGCTGGTGATGCCGCTGGAATCCATGACTGGAGCCGAGGCCTCGACTCACTTTGTATTCGTATGCCTGGCCGGTGGGGTTGTTGCGGCTCTGGCCTATGTCTTGATTTCTGTACTGGATCCCTACGGCACGACTGCGGCGGCCAAGGCAGAGAAAAAGCGCAAGCGCGACCGTTTCGAGTTCCTGAAGCAGGCTGGTTACCCGGTAGCTGAGCCTGACGACGAAACTGGCGAGGCGGGCGCACCTTCCCAGCCGAAATAGTTACCTGGCTTTTCCGCCACCCGGTGTCTCGAAATCTTTCCATTCATTAATCCCGGTGTTGCTTTGCAGTGTACCGGGACTGCCAGCTATGGCGGCATTTGCGTTGCCAGGAGTAATGGTTCGGACGCGCCACAATCCGGAAGGTGTCAAACTACCGTCTGGTGAATTGCTTACTATCGGGAAACCCCAGTTGCCGCTGTTCGGCAGTGCCTGCGGCACACGGTGCGCCGCTCGATCCACAGCAAAATCAGCCGCGCTGCCAACCCTGTCCGGGGCAAATGCATCTATAACTAGATCGGTGCTGCTCCGGTAAATATCATAGCAGTCATTTCCATTATGAGCAATATTTAAATCGGTCCCGTCTGGTGCAAATCCAAAAGCTGTCTGGAAATCTGAACTGTTATTCGCGAGTACATAAAAATCACCTGCGTCGATGGATCCTGTCGTAAGGGCTATATTTGTGGGTGCGAAGTTGCCATTCGTAAACCGCCGCAGCGATATTCCCGACGTTGCCAGGTTGATTGTTTGTGTCGTGTTATTATACAACTCCAAGTACTTTAGGTTTCCCTGGCTGCCTTCGAACACTTCAGATATTACCAGTCCAGCAAGAGGTTCACTGGTAATACCGATCTCAAACTCGTTGCTTGCGATCGGCCCGTACGGCGCGATGTTGTCTTGCCCACCATTGGCAGACAATTCTATGCCATCATCAGAAAGAGAAACGCCGACAGTTGCACCGGCAGTGGACCAAACAGGTATATCAACTGTCACAAGGATCGGGTTAGATCCCGTCGCAAGGTAAAAAGGGTGGCTTAATGCGAGCGAAGCTATCCCACCGGTAAATGAGCCGCTTGCCAGCCGTGAATCTTCCGGACCGACTTCTCCATCGGCGTCCACATCATACCAAAGCTCGATCTGGCTTACTTCATTATCCGCTATGGTCCCCACCTTATAAAAAGTCAACACCGCCAGGTGAACTTCCTGGCCCACGGTTTCTGTGGGGAGCCGCAGCACTGGCACATTCGCTGTACCGGCAGCAATGGTGCGCGTAGCGGGTCGATCGGCTGCGAGGGTCAACGTATTATTATCCTGCGGCGTCCAAGCCGGACCACCAAACACATCATCCACCCATTCCGGATGGTCCACAAAGGGATTCGCGTTCTGCTGATAGCGATAGGCTTTATAGTTACGCGCACGTTCTTCGGCGGTCGGTGGAAACTGCCGGTGCCAGTTCAGCAGCGTAGTTAAAAATGCCATCTGTCCGGCTCCCGTTCCACCGGGATAGGAATTAGTTACTGTAAGGTTCGGCTCGCCGTTTAATCCCTCATACCGCACATCCATGTAAAGAACGGCCCGCGCCGCCCGCCCCTTGTCCACGTCTGCCGGTTCAAATACACTGGACGTGGCTTTATTTCCGAACACATCCTGGTAAGTGGGCGCAGTAACTACATCATACGGAGAATTACTGCGTCGGCTGTTTACGTCAGTATCTGATGGGTATAGCGCATGCACATCGCTGCGCATTGGCTCATCCTGGTTAAAGAATGACTGCGGAAACATATGCTCCCGATTCCAGCCGCCCATGGAAGGCGAGCCATCAGCATCTGTGCCGGATATCTTTGCCCGCACATCCCCACCATAGATCAGCCGCACGTGATCTGCCGATGTGGTTGCTTCGTCGATGTCGCGTAGCGGTTCCCAGGTGTTGTCATAGCCCAATTGAAGTACGCCAGCCGATAACGTGGCGTTCAGGGTACTCCGCAGTAATGAGGCTGTCGATGTGTTAACGTCGTCATAATAAGCAGGGGATAGGCCGCAGCAACCGGCGCCTGCACTAAGGCTGAGTAGTACAATGGTACCAGCACTAGCCAGATACCTCAGCGGGTTGATCTGCTTATTTGTGCTCACATTCATTACAGACCCCTGCAGTACGTGTATAAATCAGGCCACTAATAAAGATGAAAAGTTCATAAAATAGGGAAAAGGCCGGGCTGCCTTCAGCATTCTTGATATTCCCTATTCTACTTCAGCATATGCCAAAACATGCATACACTTATTGTTTCTTCCAGCCTGAATCCCGAGAGTCGTAGCAACTACCTGGCGCGGCAGGCTGCCGACTGGCTTACCCATAACAATATTGACGTATCCCATATCCAGTTGAGCGGGAACGAGATGCCGGGATTCGACAATTCTGATCTGTTTGAATCAGCCATTTACCTGGACTATTACCAGCAGGCTCAGCTGGCTGATAATATTATTTTTGCCAGCCCGGTCTATAACTGGAGCATATGCTCTGAACTGAAGAAGTTTATAGAAATTGTGGGATCGACAGACGCAACCCGACAAAGCCCGTTCTTCGACAAGCTCATATCGTTCATCTTTTCCGCCGGCCTGCCCCATAGCTATATGGTTATGGGAGGTATAGCTGTCCCGCTTATGTTGGATTTCCGGTGTGTTATTAATCCGCACCAGGCTTATTTGCATAACCGCGACTGGCAGGATAGCATCAGCCTGACTGCCGATGGTCGCACTAAGCTGGAGCGGATGTTGACAGCCCACGCAGAACTGGGCAGCCGGCTTCGTGGCTACGGAAATACAACGCTGTGGACTGTCTAGAAATAGACTCACGAGTAAGTGAAAATGAAGGCATTTTACCCTTGCAGTGATGGCTTGGAGGATAGAACGGTTGTTCTATTGGCTAATGGTGATCAAGAACCCAAAAGGACGCGGCGCTGATGATAATCCCGGTAATCGCTTTGAGCGACTGCATGTGGAACCCTATGATGAGGATCTGCTGCCGGATGACGTGACGGAAACGGTTCCGACAACGTATCTTGGAGTCGCCAGCAAGAGCGTTTTAACGACAAACGACAGTCCGGATGTCGGCTTTCGCTACAGCGTTAACCCCTACTCAGGATGTTCCCACGCCTGCGCGTACTTTCAGTTGTTACACTGTTGCGACGGCTATTAAGAAGCTCCTTCGTCCTTCCGAGGGACGAAGGAGCTACACGGTTTTGTAACTGTTGGGCGGAACTAGTCGATCGTGAAGCTGCTTACGCTGACGGGGAGCGTTGCGGCTGCGCTTGAGACGTCAGGGGTCCATTCCAGCGAGAGTGGATTTTGGGAATTGGCATCCCACGCGCGGCTGCTGGCACTAGTTATATGCTTCAAGATGAGGGAATCGGCTCCCGTCGCATTGGCCGAACGTTCCACGCAAACGAAGAAGGTTTTCGTATTCGTGGCGGCTATCGACGTGGTAGCTGTCGCGGGAAGAAGTAACTGCAATTGCCCCAGCCAGTCAAGGTTCAGCAGTGTGGTACGCGCTACGATTGTGTCACTAGCCTGTTCGAACGAGCCTGAGGCATCGGTGTCGTGCCAAACCGAAATTGCAGAGACTAGGTAGTTTGCGCGGTTCGTGGACAACCTGTTACCCAACGAATCTGAAACGCCCAAATGAAAGCTGGACAGATATTCCAACGAATCGGTGGCGGACCCGTTATGAGTCGCGACAATCTTGAGCAGACTTGTGGTGGTGCCGGCGGCCAAACCCGCCGGAGCGACGCTAGTTGTCGCCAGCTTGAACTGCCCGCCGATATTAGGGAGCACCGAGACGTTATTCGATGAAGAGTTCGCCGCCGCGAGGTCTGCTTTGCTGTCGCCGTTAAAGTCACCCACAGCGACGGACCAGGGAACCGTCCCCACGGAGAAGTTCGTCGCTGCGCCGAAGCTACCCGCGCCGTTGCCCAAAAGCACCGAGACGTTGTTCGAATTCGCATTTACAGCGGCAAGGTCGACTTTGCCGTCGCCGTTAAAGTCACCCACCACAACGGACCGGGGGCTCGTCCCTGCGGAGAAGTTCGTCGCCGCGCCGAAGCCGCCCGCGCCGTTGCCCAAAAGCACCGAGACGTTGTTCGAATTCGCATTCACAGCGGCCAGGTCGGCTTTACCGTCGCCGTTAAAGTCACCCACCGCCACGGAATTGGGGCTGCTTCCGACGCTATAGTTCGTGGGGGGCCCGAAGCCGTCCGCGCCGTTGCCCAAAAGCACCGCAACGTTATTGGAGCTATTTTTCACCGTTGCGAGGTCGACTTTGCCGTCGTCGTTAAAGTCACCCACCGCGACGGACCAGGGGTTCGTCCCCACGAAGAAGTTAGTCGCCGCGCCGAAGCTGCCAGTGCCATTGCCTAAAAGCACCGAGACGTTGTCCGAATTCGCATTCACAGCCGCGAGGTCTGCTTTGCCGTCGCCGTTAAAGTCACCAACCGCAACGGAATTGGGGCTGCTTCCGACGCTATAGTTCGTGGAGGGCCCGAAGCCGCCCGCGCCGTTGCCCAAAAGCACCGAGACGTTGTTCGAATTCGCATTCGCAGCGGCGAGGTCCACTTTGCCGTCGGCGTTAAAGTCACCCACCGCGACGGAGCGAGGGCTCGTCCCCACGGAGAAGTTCATCGCAGTGCCGAGCGTAGCGCTGCGGTGGATTTGGTTGTTCAACAGCACCGATACGTTGTTTATGTTAAAGTTTGCAGCTACCAGATCCACCGCGCCGTCGGCGTTCAGGTCGCCAACAGCAACGCCAAGGGGGGTCGTGCCCACACCCTGGCTGAGTGCTGCCTGAAAGGTGCCGTTGCCGTTACCGAGGAGGAATGACAGATTCGCACTCCCGGCGTTAGCTGTCACGAGATCGTCTTTGCCATCGGCATTCAAATCCGCAACGATCACGCGGTAAGGATTTGTTCCAGCGGGGTAACTGGTCGCCAAACCGAAAGTCCCGAAACCGCTACCGAGCAAAACCGACACGCTGTTCGATCCCTCGTTCGCTGTGGCAATGTCCACTTTGCCATCTCCGTTGAAGTCTCCAAGCGATGCCTGCCTGGGGTTTGTTCCGGTGGCATAAGTCAAAGCAGGGTTAAAAATGCCCTCGCCGATTCCCAGGTAGATGCCGACATTGTTTGATCCCTGATTCGCGACGACGAGATCCTGCTTGCCGTCGCCGTTGAGGTCACCCGCAGCGACCGTATTGGGCGAGATGCCCGTATCGTAGTTGACTGGAGACGCAAAGGATCCGCTTCCATCGCCTATCAGTACGGACATGGAGGAAACTCCGTTGGCCACTGCAAGGTCGGGCTTTCCATCGGAATTGAAGTCGCTTACAGCAAGGAACTGGGCGCCAGCGCCCGAGCTGAAGGAAGCGGCCGTTGCGAACCCGCCAGTTCCATTGCCGATGAGAACTGAGACGTTATTCGAGGTCATGTTTGCTGTCGCGAGGTCGGTTTTCCCATCACGGTTAAAGTCGCCGGAAACGATGGCGAACGGCCCTGTCCCGACCGAGAAGTTGGTACCCGGGCCGAAGGTTCCGTCGCCAGCGCCCATGCGCACGGCGACGTTGTTTGCACCGTAATTGGCGACTGCGAGATCGCGTTTGCCGTCGCCGTTAAAATCGCCGAAGGTGACTGAGGAAGGGTTCGTTCCAGCGCCAACGGAAGTTGCAGCGCTAAACGTCGCGTCTGTCGGAGTGAAGGTTTGCAAGAGCACCGAGACCTGGTTTGTATAATTCGCCGTAACGAGGTCGGCCTTGCCGTCGCCGTTGAAGTCGCCCACCGCCACGGAATAGGAGAAGGTCCCGGCGCTAAAAGTCGTGCCGGATCCAAAGCTGCCAGCTCCGTTGCCCAGAAGTAGTGAGACAATATTGCCTGAAGAGAAGCTAACCGTGGCGAGGTCGGCCTTGCCGTCGCCGTTGAAGTCGCCCACCGCCACGGAAGTGGGGCTGCTTCCGACGCTAAAGTTCGTGGCGGATCCAAAGCTGCCGGCGCCGTTTCCCATGAGCACCGAGACGTTGCTGGACCAGTAGTTGGCCGTGGCGAGGTCTGCCTTGCCGTCGCCGTTGAAATCGCCCACCGCCACCGAAAACGGGGCGGTCCCAACGCTTAAGTTCGTGGCGGAGCCAAAGGCGCCGGCACCGTTGCCCAAGAGTACCGATACGGTATCCGAGCCATTATTGGCCGCGGCGAGGTCAGCCTTGCCGTCGTCGTTGAAGTCGCCCACCGCCACGGAATAGGGGTTGCTTCCGACGCTAAAGTTCGTGGGGGAGCCAAAGCTGCCGGCGCCGTTACCCAGCAGCACCGAGACATTACTAGAGCCATTGTTTGCAGTGGCGAGGTCGGGCTTACCGTCTCCGTTAAAGTCGCCCACCGCCACGGAATAGGGGTTGCTTCCGACGCTAAAGTTCGTGGCGGACCCGAAGCCGCCCGCGCCATTGCCCAGAAGCACCGAGACGTTATTTGAGTTAATGTTAGCCGTGGCGAGGTCGGCCTTCCCGTCGCCGTTGAAGTCACCTGCCGCCACGGAGCGCGGGGTGCTTCCGGCCGGAAAGTGTGTCGCCGCAGCAAAATTGACGCTGGCCGCCCTACATGAACATGAAACTGCCAAAATCCCGATAATTGTCAAAAGGGTGCTGAGCCTGCCACGTGAGGGTAGAATTGGATCAACAACAAACCGAACTGGGTACTTATCCTTCATTATCCAATTCTCCTGTGTATAAATGGAGGCAAGATCATCGGACAATCAGGCATTGCCATTCGGATGAAATACCAGCACGCCTAAAAGTTCGGATGGATGGTTTAAGTCAATAGAATTATGAGGCGCGCAAATCTATGTGCGCCGAAGCTTATTGTCGTCAGCTTTGACTGCCGCGACATGGAACTTTTTTGTGCTTTTCCCTTGCGCCAAACATAGAACTTGCGTTCCATTCCACTCCTGATGAACGTGCAGCCAAATCCGCGCGGGCGGGGTACCCCCGGTAACCCGCAGAACCGGTTCGAGAAGCACGCCATCGAGGTACAACTGGAGGATTTCGAGCACGAGGAGCTGCCCCCCGCGCCGGGAACCCAATTCATACCCGATCTAAGCAAGTCGATCCTGACGAAGAACGACAGCCCCGATGTCGGCTTCACCTGGAGCATCAACCCGTACCGCGGATGCGAGCATGGATGTTCCTACTGCTATGCGCGTCCGTACCATGAGTATTTGGGTATGTCTGCCGGTCTGGATTTCGAATCCAAAATTCTTGTGAAAGAGGATGCACCACAACTGCTACGAAAGGCCCTGGACCGGCCTAGCTATGAGCCAGACATCATAGCTATGAGCGGCGTGACTGACTGCTATCAGCCCGGCGAGCGGCAGTTTGAGCTGACCCGCGGATGTCTTAAGGTTCTGGCGGAGTACAAGAACCCCGCAGGTCTCATTACGAAGAACCGGCTGGTGACTCGCGACATTGACGTGATGAGGGAGATGGCATCGTGGAACGGCATCTGCGTCCTGCTGTCAATCACAACACTCGATCCGGAAATGAGTGGTAAACTGGAGCCGCGGGCATCCCGTCCCCAGGCGCGGCTTGATGCGATCAGTAAACTCGCCGATGCTGGCATTCCGGTTGGCGTAAATGCCGCGCCGATGATACCCGGCCTTACCGACTCAGAATTGCCTGCCATAATAGCCGCGTCAGCGGCGGCCGGTGCCAAGTTCGCCGGCTATACCGTAGTGCGCCTGCCAGGTGCCGTACATGGAATTTTCGAAGGATGGTTAAACCGCAATTTTCCCGATGCAGCCAGTAAAGTGATGAATCGGATCCGAGACGTACACGGCGGAAATGTGAGCGACAGCCGCTTTGGCGTACGCATGAAAGGGGAGGGAGAGTATGCTACCCAACTGCGTGGACTATTTAACGGCAGCTGCCGGAAAGCCGGCCTGACTAACGGCTTTCCAGAAATGACGACAGAGCACTTCCGACGCCCGCAGAAGGGCCAGATGGACCTGTTCGACATTTAACCTGCAGGCTATTTCCTTGACACGAGTATAGCTCCATCCATCTTCCTATTTACGCAAACCCCAGAGGCAATAATGTATCGTTGGACTGTTACCCCGGCTTTTCTGTCAGTATTTCTTTGTTTTAATGTGATGGCTGGAGGTTCCGCACAAACCAGCCAGACGTCAAAACTTTCCAACTTCGATTACACTGGGGTTCGTCTACTTGATAGCCATTGGAAAGACCAGCAGCAGGATGTAATTGAGTACTACCTCTCGATTCCTACGGATAACTATCTCATTGGTTTTCGTAAACGTGCAGGCAAGCCGGCGCCGGGTACTGAACTGGGCGGCTGGTACTCAGAAGATCGGTTTAACTCCTTCGGGCAGATACTCTCCGGTTTGGCGCGATTCCATGCGGCAACTGGGGATACAAAGGTAAAATCCAAAGTCGATGAGATGGTGGCGGGATTCGTCGAATGTATCGAGCCTGACGGATACCATTTTTACTCGCGCAACTGCAACGCTCCCCACTACGAGTTCGATAAATTTCTCGGTGGCCTTATTGACGCCAATTTGTACTGCGATAATGCTATAGCCCGTCAGGCCATCTCGCCGATTACAGACTGGGCGATCCAGAATCTGGACCCAAGTCCAAAGTACCCACAACTTCCCGGCCAGGCTAACGTAGAAGGTTACACTCTCACTGAGAACTTGTACAGGGCATACATCCTTACCGGTGACCAGAAGTATCGGGATTTTGGAAAGCATTGGGAGTATTGGGGATGGTGGGATAAGTTCATCACTAAGTCCCCGGTGGATCTTTACATCCAGCCTGATGGCAACAAGATGCCTCACTACCACGCTTACAGCCATGTAAATTCGCTTGGCGGCCTGGCCACCGGATATACGGTAACGCAAGATGACAAGTACCTGGATAGACTGATAAACTCCTATGATGTTACCAGGAAAAATCAGGCTTATGTAACAGGGGGTTATGGCCCAATGGAGCGATATACACATCGCACCGCCCTGGAAAAGGCAATCGATTATTCTAACCGTCACTTTGAAACTCAGTGTGGTTCGTGGGCTGTCTTTAAACTTTCAAAGTACCTGCAGACATTTACAGCAGACGGCCGCTACGCCGATTGGGCGGAGCAGATGATATACAACGGCATTGGTGGCAGCATCAATATGGACGCCGGGGGAAAAGTCCAGTATTTCAGTAACTATTCATCTCGCGGCGCGAAGAAGATTAACATTAATCCGTGGTCTTGCTGCACTGGCACCCGGCCCCAGGCGGTCGCCGATTATGTTGATCAAATTTATTACAAAGACGGATCAGATCTCTATGTAAGTCTGTTCCTGCCATCGCAAGTCTCGTGGCAAGTAGATAGCAGTACTGCAACTTTAAAAATGGAAACCGCATTTCCAGCAGAAGAACGCGTTCGCATGGTCATAGACCATGGTCCGTCAACATCGTTTACGATTAACGTACGCCGGCCATCCTGGCTGGCTGGAGATGCACAGTTCACCGTTAATGGAGAATCAATAGCAACAAGCATTTCCGCCAGCAACTGGTACCCAATCTCCAGGAGTTGGAGTAGCGGTGACGTCCTGGAATTTAACCTGCCTATGAAGCCCGAATGGAAACCGTTCAATCCTGAAAATCCATTTCCTGGGGCAGTAACTTACGGTCCGGTGGCCCTCGCCTGGCTTTCTTCTTCAGATAATCCGTCCGAAGGCCGAACACCGGAGCAACTAATCAATGCGCTGCAAAGGAGTACCGGCCAGTTTTCCTGGAGCGTTAATGATAGCCCGTCTACTATAGTTAAGCCCTGGTATATGGTGGGCCCTGAAGAAAAATATCATCTGTACCTGGATCCAAAAACCGGGCAGTACGTTGATCTCGGAAATGGATGGCGAACCAATGAAATCCACATGATTTCTGATCTTCCGAAATCCGAAGCAACTTTCTCTTTTGAAGGCACGGGCGTCCGTTTCCATTACTCCCGGTTTGATGATGCCGGAATTGCCAAGGTCCTGGTCGATGGTAAAGAAGTTGCGCTTATAGACCAATATGCACCAGGGCGAAACATTGATGCTCATCGTGATATTACAGAGCTACCTGATGGCAAACACACGCTCGCTGTTATTTGTAGTGGTGAGAAGAATCCCGCTTCAAAGGCACGAGTGATAAATATTAAGCGGTTTGAAGTTCTTAACGGCAGTTAAGGCGCGGGGTTAGCTATGCACGCTGACGCACAGGTATCTTGTAGATTTGCCCATCTGCAATACCATAAACCTTATCGCCCGCCTTTGGCTTTACGCTAGCCGTGCCAGTAAATCCGCCGAAAGCTGGCAGCAATGCCCACCCCAGCGAAAAGAGAAAACATGGCAGACGCATCGCGTGGCCAACACTGTCATACAGTTTAATCGATGGATGAACATGCCCTGATAGCACGAACAGCCCCGCCTGCTCACACGGCTCGTGGCAGTAAAGAAACGGCCCGTCCTGAATGGGGCGCCTGGAAAACTCAATATCCCAATGCGCAGGCGGCTCATTGCTACTGCGGTCGTGATTACCCATAACAATAGTCACGGCTACAGAGGCATGCTGTACGCGCCAGGTCTCCAGCATGTCCATGGTGCGGTCGCATTGTCCGGTACGATGATGAAAGAAGTCACCCAGTACGATCAGGCGTTCGGCCTGAGTAATACTCAGCAAATTTGTCACTCGGTTGAGGTCATTAGCTGTGGTACCTGCAGGAACAGGCACACCCGCCTGTCGAAATGCTGAAGGCTTGCCAAAATGTGGGTCTGCGATAAGCAGGGTCTTTCGGGCCGGCCAGAACAATGCACGGTCTGCCAGCAATTGAAGCTCTTCTCCAGCCCACTTACACATAGCGGTCGTTGTCATGAACGCGGCGCCAGTACTATTATTGCCGTACCCATCAGTATCACCGTAAGTCCTGCCAAATCCCAACGGTCGGGTCGAATACCTTCCACCACCCACAGCCATACCACGGCTACCGACACATAAACGCCGCCATAGGCTGCGTAGGTGCGACCCGCCGCTGCGGGGTGCAGCGTCAGCAGCCAGGCGAACAGTGCAAGCGACATTGCTGCCGGAACAAGCAGCCACGCTGAGCGCCCCTGCTTAAGCCACAGATAGGGCAGGAAACAGCCAACAATTTCGGCGACAGCCGTTGCGGCGAAAAGCCCGTATGTCTGAAGAAGGCGCATCATTGACAACTGCTACACGAAAACCCTGCGATCAATCGGTACTCATGTCCTCTTCAGCCATGATTTCAAGCTGAGACACCATCCGTTTGATCCTGTCGGCGTAGCTTTCGCTCGAAACGTGAGCTGTTGCACTCGCCATTCGACTTGCCCATAGGGGGAAAGCCAGTGGCGTAAACCTTGTCACACGGATAAGGCGAAGCTGTGTCTCCTGCAGGCGTCTCAGCGCCTCTCCCAGACGAACTACCTCCATTTGCCGTTCCATCACTTCGCGCCGTGCCTGGTCAAGCAGCAGGTTTTCCGGATCGTACTTGTTAAAAACATCAAAAAGCAGGCTGGTAGAAGATTGCACCTGCCTGGCAACTTTAGGTGCACCCGGGTAGCCTGTAAATATAAGTCCCGCCACCCGCGCCACCTCGCGAAACTGTCGTTTTGCCAGTTCGGTCGCATTAATTGACGCAAACAGATCATCCAGCAGCCGGTCCGGCGAAAGGATCTGGCGCCACGCCTTCTCATCCATTTTCAAATCGATAGGCTCATGGCTCAAGAGTTCAAACCCATAGTCGTTCATGGTCACGCCGATTGTGCGCGGGTTCAACTGGGAGACTCTCCAGGCAACCAGGCCGCCAAGCCCTTCATGCACGAAGTGCCCTTCGAAGGGGTACAGGAAAACGTGGTAGCCCTCCCGGCTGCGTATGAACTCAATAAGCAGTTCATCCTTTGCCGGTATTACTGACCAGTGTGCCTGGATATCCAGCACCGGTTTTACCTTTTCCATCTCAGGCCCCTCGAAGTTCCCATGCCGTGCATCATCCAGTTTATCACGCACTGCCTGGCCTAACTGGCTGGTAATGGGCATGCGGCTTCCGCCCCAGGTCGGCAGCGCGCCGCTCTGCTTCTCTGCGAACTTTACCGTCGCCGTCATTTCCTTAAGGCGCACCAGTTCAAGCAGCCGGCCCGCAAATACGAAGCAGTCGCCGTTCTTCAGTTTCGCCAGGAAGTTCTCTTCCACTGTGCCCAGGATGCCGCCGCCCTGCAGCTTTAAGGCGATGTTCATATCTGATGTAATTGTGCCGATATTAAGGCGATGAAGCTTCGCCATCTTATCACTGGAAATTGCCCAGCGGTTATCGTACTTATGAACCTTCTTGAACTGGTCGTAAGCTCGCAGCGCCTGCCCGCCATGGCTCAGGAAATCAATTACCCAATCCCATTCCTGCCGAGTCAGTTTTCGGTAAGACCATGCCTTACGCACTTCATCAAAAAGCTGCTCTTCGTCAAAACCTTCGCCGGCGGCGAGGGTCACTACGTGCTGAGTCAGCACGTCAATCGGGCGATCCGGAGGAATCCGCAGTTCTATCCGGCCCGCCTCGGCGGCGTCGCGGGTTGCAGAATACTCCACCAGTTCAAACGCGTTAGTGGGCACGCAGAGCACCCGGCTCACGCCCCCCGGCTGGTGACCACTGCGCCCCGCGCGCTGAAGCAGGCGCGCCACGCCCTTAGGGCTGCCGATCTGGATCACCTGGTCCACAGTGGGAAAATCTACACCAAGATCCAGGCTCGACGTACACACTACGCACTTGATCACGCCTGTGCGCAGGCCGTCTTCCACAGTCTCCCTGATCTCCCGGTCCAGTGAACCGTGGTGCAGAGCCATTCTGTCCTTCCAGCGCGGTCCAGCTTTCATGATCGATTGATACCAGAGCTCTGCCTGGGATCGCGTGTTAGTAAAAACCAGGGTCGTCTTTGCCCCGGAAATAGCTTTAACAACATCAGGAAGCAACCGCAGCCCGATGTGACCAGACCACGGAAACCGTTCGATGTTCTCCGGCAGCATGGTCACGATTTCGGTGATCTTGTCGTTCTCTGCGCGAATCAAAACTTTGTCACGCCTGCCTGTAGCCGTAAGTACATCCAAGGCCATGTCCAGGTTCCCAAGTGTTGCGCTAAGGCCCCAGATCCGCATGTCCGGCAGCCACGTCCTCAACCGCGCCAGGGCCAACTCCGTCTGGGTGCCCCGCTTATTGCCCAGGAGTTCATGCCACTCGTCCACAACAACGGCTTTCACAGTACCCAGCAGCTCACGCGTGTTGTCGTAAGTCAGCAGCACCGAAAGGCTTTCGGGCGTCGTCACCAGTGCCGTAGGAAGCTTCGTTTTCTGACGCGCCTTCCGTGATGCCGACGTATCACCTGTTCGTTTTTCCAGCGTCCAGGGCATGCCAAGGCCTTCGATTGGTGCACGCAGCGCCGAAAGCGTATCGTTGGCAAGAGCGCGTAGGGGAGTGATCCACAGCACTTGGGTCGGCGCTGGATCTTTCAGGTTCCATTGCATCTTATCGGGATTGTCAGCCAGCCACTGCGATACCGGACCCAACCACACAGAGTATGTCTTTCCCATGCCTGTGGGCGCGTTTACCAGTCCATCCGCGCCTTCGGCAAAAGCAGCCCATGCTTCCTGTTGAAACTCGAACGGCTGCCAGCGCTTTCGCCTGAACCATTTCGCCAGTTCCGGGTGCAGGGTATCTGTTGTGGCCGTTGTCATTTATTGTGGAGCTCCAACAGGTCGTAAACAAGCTCCAGCGTATCGGCCTGGTCGGCCGGTTTATCTTTCCGCCACCGCTGAATGCGTGGGAATCTTACTGCAATGCCCGACTTGTTACGTGTGCTTGGTTGAAGACCCTCAAAGGCCAGTTCAAAAACCAGCTCCGGCTTTACCATGCGCACAGGTCCGAACTTTTCCAGCGTATTCTTTCGAACCCAGGCATCCACTTCTTTAATCTCGGAATCGGTAAGTCCGCTGTAAGCCTTTGCCACAGTAATGAGTTCATCACCGCGCCAAACCCCAAATGTGTAATCGGTAAACAAACCAGCCCGCCGTCCACTGCCCGGCTGTGCGTACGTCAGCACGGCGTCCATCGTGTATGGATCTACCTTCCACTTCCACCAGTCACCCTTTACGCGACCGGCGCGGTACGGAGAATCCAGCTTCTTCAGCATCAGACCTTCAGTACGATTTTCACGCGATAGCTGCCGGTGGTTCGCCAGTTCCTGCCAGCTTTCGGCGTTTACCAGCGGCGAAACATAAAGAGAGCTGTCTGGTTCCTGGTCACGCAAAAGTGACTCCAATGCCCGGCGACGCTCCGCCAAGGGCCATTCGCGTATATCTTCGCCCTCCAACTCCATTATGTCATACGCCATAAATGCAGTCGGCGTGTCTTTTAAAATTTTAGGGGTCACAGCCTTTCGTGTAATTCGCGATTGCAGGTCCTGAAACGGTGCCGGCCGATCCACATCCCACGCCAGAATCTCACCATCCAATACGGTTCCATCAGGTAGCGACGCTGCCGCGTCACGGATTTCCGGGAACCGGTCGGTCAGCAAATCTTCACCCCTCGACCATATGATCACCTGTCCCTGTCGACAAATTACCTGGCTGCGGATCCCGTCCCATTTCCACTCCGCCTGGTAATGCGCCGCACTTTCCTGCTCCAGGAACTCCGTCGGCAGGGGATTAGCCAGGAAAAACGGAAATGGCTTCGCGGGATTTTCTTCCATTATCGCCGGTTCTGCCAGTCCCAGCATAGAAGTCGCAGTCGGTTCCCAGTTGCCCATCAGGCGGTGCGCCATCACCGCAGGCTCCGCATCGTGCAGTTGGGCTAGCGCCTTTACCACAAGGGTTTTAGAAACACCTACGCGAAAAGCCCCTGTGATCAACTTGTTCCAGACGAATCGCTGATTGCAGTCCATGCGTTGCCATAACTCAATAACTGCCTTGCGTCGTTCCTCCTCAGGCATGGCTCTCAGTTTCAGCAGGTAGTCGTGCACAAGGCGATGGAGTGGAATTTCCATGGGAACTGGATTATCTGGGAGCAGCAGCGCGATTGTCTCCGCAAGGTCGCCCACATTGTGATAGCATTCGTCAACCAGCCAGTCCGGCAGTCCGGCAGCCTCGCCAACCCAACGCCGCAGCAGCGGGCTATTTACTGCGCGCTGCACTTTGGCACCCATTAAAAAATAAACAGCCCACGCCGCATCTTCCGGCGGCGCATCTGCGAAATACTTTCGCAAGGCTTCGAGTTTTTCATTGGTCCGATTTG
The DNA here is from genome assembly GCA_036675025.1 of Candidatus Sumerlaeales bacterium. GTDB lineage: Bacteria > Sumerlaeota > Sumerlaeia > Sumerlaeales > Sumerlaeaceae > JAKFFN01. The sequence goes on from JAKFFN010000113.1 coordinate 42,907, forward strand.
TGGCATCCAGGTCCATGTACAGGCGGGTAAACTGCTGCATCAGTCGCCCGCCTGCTCATCTGACTCAAATGACTGATCCACAGCCTGCTCCGCACCCTCCTCGGCTTCTGCAGCCAGTGTCTCACCCGTATAGCGCGTAGGTACGTTGAATGCCTCTACGCGTCCCTGTTCATTAAGGAAGCGCACAAGCGGGTCAATGTGTCCATGTGTCACGCCCACGCGCTGCGCCCCCGTCGCCTCAATAGCCTCCATCAGCCCTGGCCAGTCGGCGTGATCAGACAAGATAAACCCGCGGTCCAGCGCGTTACGCCGGCGGGCTCCGCGCACTGCCATCCAGCCCGACGCAAACGCCAGCGAGGCCGGACCAAATTTCTTAAGCCACGGGCTGCCCGCGGCCGAAGGCGGCGCAATAATTAAAGCGCGCCCTTTTGCATCCTTAGAATTTTCAAGACTCGCTTTCTCTGCAAGCGGCAGGTTAATACCGGCGTCTTTATAAAGCGGCAGAAATGGGCTCACCGCCCCATGTACGAAAATGGGTCCGATAGAAGAATCAATACCTCCCAGCACCCGCTGCGCTTTTCCCAGGGAGTAGGCGAACACCACTGAAACCCGTCCCTTCTCACGGTTTCCACTCCACCAGTTATTAATTGAGCTCATTATATCTTCTTGTGGCGACCAACGGTAAATCGGCAGGCCAAAAGTACTTTCAGTAATGAACGTGTGGCATCGCACCGGCTCAAACGGCGTACAGGTTTTATCCGGCGTCGTCTTGTAATCCCCACTGAAAACCCATACCTCACCCTCATGCTCCAGGCGAACTTGCGAGCTACCCAAAATATGGCCAGCTGGATGCAGCGATACCTTTACGCCATTGATAATCCGGGTCTCTCCATAAGGGATGGACTCAATATTTGCATCCGGACTCACCCGCACAGCCAACACCTGGTGACCTTCCTTGCTTGTCAGGTAAGATTTACATCCCCACCGGGCATGGTCGGTATGGGCATGCGTCACAATGGCACGCTCTACCGGGCGCCAGGGGTCCAGGTAAAAATCTCCGGCTTTGCAATACAGGCCACGATCGGTTGGTTGGATGAGAGTCACGCTTTGAACTTATGTTCTACCCAAATTTGTTCTCGAACTTCACCGGTAAGAGCGTACCGCGTGCCGGTTGGTCCGGATGTTTTTCAGTTGTACTGCGTGAGAGTGTCGTATAGGTAAGGCGCCATGCTTCAGTTCATCTTAAAGCGCCTCGCCGTGGCCCTGCCATTGGCCCTCGGTGCGTCCTTTATCACGTTCAGCATCCTGTACTTCGTTCCCGGCGATCCCGTAGTCACAATGCTCGGCGACAAGGCTAATGACGCTGCCCTGGTTGCCAAAATGCGGGAAGAGCTTGGCCTAAACGATCCGTTTCTAGTGCGTTACGGCCGGTTTCTCAAGGGCCTCGTTGCCGGTGATCTTGGCAACAGCTTCGTTTCCAACCGCCCTGTTGTGGAAGAACTGACCGACGCACTTCCGGCCACCATTGAATTGGCCATGTGTGGCCTGATCATCGCCTGTTGCATCGGTCTGGTTTCGGGAGTCGTATCAGCCGTTCGCCAGTACAGCGCCTGGGACTACAGCTTTATGGTCATCGCCCTGGTGGGTGTATCTATTCCCGTGTTCTGGCTGGCGCTCCTGCTAAGTTACTTCTTCGCTTTTAAATACCCCTGGTTCGACATGGCCGGCCGCATGAGCCAGCAATACTCGGATTTCGTTCCAATCACAGGACTGATGCTCATTGATAGCATACTGACTCTTGACTGGGAGGTGTTTCTCGATGTGCTTCGCCATATCACACTCCCGGCAGTCACACTTGGTCTAATAGGGTCTGCTCTTATTGCGCGAATGACTCGAAGCAGCGTGCTGGAAGTAAAAAACCGCGACTTCATACGCACCGCCCGTGCAAAAGGTTTATCCTCTCGCCAGGTGTTGTGGCATGTGTTGCGAAACGCCATGCTTCCAGTGGTGACGGTTGTCGGGCTGCAGTTTGGCGCGTTGTTAGGCGGCGCAATCATTACGGAAGAAATCTTTGCCTGGCCCGGCCTCGGTACCTATCTCGTGCAGGCGATCCGCTACCGCGACATTGTGGCCGTGCAAGGTGCCGTAATGGTCATCGTGATCATGTTTCTCGTGGTGAACCTCGGCGTGGATGTTCTCTATGCCGTAATTGATCCGCGCACTAACGAGGGCTGATCTACCCCTCCTCCGCCCGGTAAAAACCAATTCTTGCATTTGTTTCCGGCGCACTGATTCTTGAAATCCTATCAGACATTGCGTTACCGGAGGTTTCACTGTATGAAGGAGTACTCTACCAGTCAAATCCGCAATGTGGTGCTGGTCGGCCACAGCCACGCAGGCAAAACATCGTTAATCGAGGCAATTCTCTACAATCTGAAAATGACTGATCGTGTAGGGACCGTCGAAGAAGGAAATACTGTTTCCGATTACGACCAGGAAGAGATTCGGCGCCGCATTTCCCTTAACACGTCTCTTATTCCAATTGAGTTCCGCGACCACAAAATTAACATTCTAGACGTTCCCGGCTCTCGGGATTTTATCGGCGAAATACGCAATACCGTCCGTGTTGCGGACGCGATGATCATCTTTGTGGATGCCACTGCCGGCGTTGAAACCGGTACCGAGATGGCCTATGATCTTGCGGAAGAGTTTAACCTGCCCCGTATGTTCGTGATCAATAAAATCAACCATGAGAAAGCGCAATTCGAGCCCATAGTTGAACAGGTGAAATCGACCTTCGGTTGCAATGTGGTGCAATTGAATCACCCTCACGGCACCGGGAACAACTTCAAAGGCTGCGTAAATCTTCTTCGCATGAAACTCGCCAGCGGCACCCAGGGCAAGGTGGATTACACCGATATACCAGCCGAGCTTGAAACGCAGTCAAAGGAGCTGAAGGCCGCGTTAATCGAAGCCGCAGCGGAAGGGGATGACGAACTCACCACCAAGTTTCTTGATGGCGAAGAACTGAGCCATATCGAAGTTCTACGTGGCTTGAAAGAAGACCTTCTCGATCACCGTATTTGTCCTGTTATTGCTGCCAGCGCTACGGAAGCCACCGGTTGCATGAGTCTTCTCGATTTCATTATTGAGTGTTTCCCGGCACCGGGCGAAGAGGGACCTTTCCGTGGCGAGGATCCGAAAACTGGAAAAGAGATTCTGCTAAAGTATGATCCTGCTGCGCCCGTCGCCGCCTTTGTATTTAAGACCATATCCGATCCTTACGCCGGTCACCTTACATTCTTTAAAGTCCTCAACGGAAGCATGAAGAACGACACCGTTCTCCTTAACACCACCCGCGGACTGGAAGAGCGAGTAAACCGTTTCCTCACCATGCGAGGAAAGAATACGGAAACGGTAGATTCACTTGCCGCAGGGGACATCGGTGTTTTGGCCAAACTCAACAATACTCATACCAATGACACTCTCTGCGATCCCAAGGCGCCGCTCAAGATTGACCCGACCCCGATGCCGCCTCATGTCGTTCACATGGCCATCCGCGCCAGCAACAAGGAAGACGAAGACCGCATCAGCCTCGCAATGCATCGCCTTATCGAACAAGACCCCACCCTGCATCTCCACCGCGACACCGAAACTCACCAGACGATTCTCAGCGGCATGGGTGACACCCACCTTGATGTCGCTGTAGCGCGTCTGAAAGCGCAGAGCAAGGTTGAGGTAGAACTGGAGGCGCCAAAAGTAGCCTACCGCGAAACCATTACAAAGCCTGCCAAGGGACAGGGCAAACACAAAAAGCAAAGCGGTGGCCGTGGCCAGTATGGCGACTGCTGGATCCGACTGGAACCGCTACCCGAAGGCAGTGGTTTTGTGTTCGGATGGGAAGTGGTCGGGGGTGTCGTACCTACCAAATACCAGCCATCTGTAGAGAAGGGAATAGCCCAGGCGCTCGAGCGCGGCATACTAACCGGTCACCGCGCCGTTGATCTTAAAGCTATCTGTTACGACGGCAGCTACCACACTGTCGACTCCAGCGATATGGCATTCCAGGTAGCAGCCTCTAAGGCTTTTAAGAGCGTTGCAAAAAATGCTGCTCCTGTAATCCTAGAGCCAATTTATAAAATCAAAATAACAGTACCGGAGCAGTACGTGGGCGATGTTATGGGAGACCTGAACTCGCGGCGCGGCCGGATTCTCGGTATTGATTCAAATGGGCGTAATCAGCGAATCGAAGCCCTGGTACCACAAGCGGAGATTCATGAGTACTCCCGGGAGCTTCGGTCTATAACGCAGGGACGGGGCACATTTGAAGCCGTTTATGAAAAGTATGACCGCGTTCCACAGCCGATCCAGGAGAAACTAATATCTTTTGCTCAGCATGACCAGGATGAAGACGATTAGTCAATGAGGGCCTGGGAAGCAGTGCCAGCAGTTTACTGTCCCATATGGAAGGATGCACGTACGCTCTAGTGTACCAAATCGTGCAGGTGTGATGTGGTCTCTGAAAGACCGTTGATCACAAACCATTGAACACGAACACTTTACGGAGATATCAAGCGTGCCCATTCGCTAGGACTGCTTTTTGTTACTATAGGCTGTCACGAAGCGCGAGAAAGTCACAACAAGACGCGAATCGTGACAGATTTGGCAGTTTCTGCGAGAGGGAAGCCGCAGAATGGGGGGTCGGATCCAAGCGCGAGGGATCCGGCCCTTCGCTATTTTAGCGAACTGCTGTTTAAAAGTATGGCCAGGAGGGGGGAGGAGGTTCTCCCGCTGGTGATTAAAATCCGGCCGTGAGAACGCAGCATCTTTTAGCCAAACATGCTGCTATTACCAATGAAGTCACAGACTTCGTAAAGCCGCTTGATACGCTGAAGGTCTTGGCACTCCGCGTGGCGGTTATGGCGATCGATCAGCAAAGCTGCCATACCGCACTGGGCTGCCGGCCGGTAATCTTCCTCGGGATGATCGCCAACAAAAACGATCCTGCCGGGATCGCAATTGCCACATTTGTCCAGTGCGCGTCGGAAAATTTCGGTCCCCGGCTTTTCACAGCCAACCGAAGCACTCGTAATCACGAAGTCGAAAAAGTCGGCAATCTCCAGCTTCTTTAGAAAATCATCCAGGTAGGTGCTGAAGTTCGAAACAATGCCCATCTTGATGTTGTTTTCGGCAAGCGCCTGCAGCGTCTCCAGCGCATCTGGAAAAAGCCTGACGAACTCGCCCTCTTCAAAGCGGTCAATATAGTCCGCTGCCAGGTGCTCAATAAATCCAGGTGTGCGGTTCAGTCCTTTGGCGCCCAAAAGATCTGCAAATGCCGTCGAGTACAGGTGCTGCCAGAAAGCTCGGGCCTCTGCATCAGACGAACATCTTGTATCAAACTGACGGGATCTTGCAGCGCGGCGCAATACTTCGTGAACCTTGTGCACCGTGACGACGCAGCCCTGCTCTGCGCAGGCATCAACAAAGAATTGCTCATACCAATATTCCGAATCAGTATTAGTACCGAGGAGGGTGCCCCCGGCGTCGAAAAGAACGTAGGAATACGGCATGTTGGACATGGATCCGCCCCTTGAAAATTGTTAGGATCCCCCTGCTCAGATTTCCTGAACGAGGGCCAGTTGCTCTTTCTCTACAAAGACTTCCGACATTTTATGGAGCGGGCGGAGCGGAATTGCGGTTTCTATGCAGAATTCCAGAATCCGCAGAATCACCAGGTATTCAAGCGTACAGCGTTCCATTGGGAAATCATAATACACACGGACGCTGGTTGAAAACGTCTGGTCAAAAATATCGCTCATTACAGGAACACGGATCTGCTGCAGGTCCGGTTGCTGGAACATGTCGAATTGAAGCTTCAATTGCCTGCGCTCTGTAAGCTGCTGCTCGAAATACGTGCAGCGCTCTCGCCAGAAATCCAGCACCTGCTGGATTACGTGTAGCGCCCAACCGATCCCGCTTTCTTCCAGGTCGATCCAGATAGGCTCATAAACATTTACATCATCAGCCTGCAGGCGCCGGCGAATGTTCAACGTTTCCGTTACCGAGAACTTCCACAGCTTCAGCTTGGAGTTGGCATCTGAGAAAACATCTGCCTGCACTGCCGCTGAAAACTTTGCATGACTGAGCAGAAACAATTCCATTACGAACTGCGAAAACTGCTGGCGGGTATCCGCGCTCATCAGTGCAAAGAAGTTGCTCTCTGCAGAGGTCCATTCCAGGAACTCCACATCGTAGCGCCCCAGCACTTCAGAAGATGCCTGGTGAAGCCACGCGATTCCATCAAATGGCAGCGTACGTATTAGCCCGCCGCGACCGTTAAAATCCGCGGACCGTCGGTTATCCAGGAAGTTCGTACGTAAGCGCAGTTCCGGTTCCTGCAGACCAATCAGGGTGTCATAAAGAAACAGCAGGATAACCTTCTGCATCAATACCTGCATAAACGCCGGCGTCGCATTCGTGCGTGCGCCGATGCCTACCTTCCACAGGTCCAGCCACCGCGCAAATTCCTCAGCCCGCTGACTGTTGGTCTTGCGCTGGATCTTGTTCCACTGCTCCGCAATGTGTGCGCCCTCAGATACGGGAATGATTACCAGTTCCTGCAGGCCCGCAAAATCGTTTCCCCACCGTATGAGTTCTTCCATGGCAGAATCATATAGAAAAAAGCTCTTTTTCCCAATGAAGAGGATATAGGGAATCTCGCAATGCGGCTTTAGACGCAGCAGCGATTCTGCAATGAAAGCATTTTTATCTACGTACTGTTCGAACAATTCATGAAATTGCGGCAGATCGGCAGTCACTGTATAGATGAGGCAAAAGGGCCGCGCATCGTATTGTGGCTGGCTTACAACGTACGGCGGAAAGCGTCTTACGCCGCGGCGGACAATAGCAGAAAGATCGCGTCCCGCTTCGCTCTGCACCCCATCAGGCGCATGCACCGGGTTGAGTTCCACCGGAAACGGTTCAATGTCACCGCGGCGCTCACTCCGGATTTCGTCTATATGTTGCCAAAAGCGTTCAAACAGATTCATAATACTGGGGAGCTAATTCCTGCGAAAGGGGGGAGTTAAGCAAGAGGAAACGCAGAAATTGTTATAGACCGTGTGCGGTTCTTGCTTCTTCCTTTCATTTCAGAAGATTTACAAACTTTTACTGGAGAGTTCCCATGCCTGAACGCCTGGCTGACAACAAAGTCACAGAACAGTTAAATACCTTGTCTGGATGGCAGCGAAGTGGCGACCAGATCGAAAAAGACTTTGAGTTTAAAGACTTTGCAAAAGCGCTCGCCTTTGTAAACCAGGTAGGAGATGAAGCCGAACGCATGGACCACCACCCCGACATTTTTTTGCATAGCTGGAACAAGGTAAAAATTTCCCTGACCACCCACTCCGCAAAAGGCTTAACTGAAAACGATTTTGAACTTGCCCGCAAGATTCAGAAGCTTCAATCCTAGGCATTCTATGGAAAGTAAAGACCTTGATGAACTGGAAATCGGCCCCGAGGAAGTGGAACCGCTCATCGGCAATGAAAATCACAATACTGATATCGTTGACGTGCGGGAAGAGTCTGAGCTTGCAGGGGGCATCCTGCCAGGTGCAATTCATGTCCCAATGTCCCGGTTCCAAGAGCACATTCCTAGCTTTACCAGCGATCGCCGCTATGTAATTTACTGTGCCCATGGCGTACGTAGCCTGCATGTTGCAGAATGGCTATGTGCAAACAAAGGCGTCAGCGCAAAGTCCATGCGCGGGGGCTTTGCAGACTGGAATGGGCCGATAGCTTCTTATAACGGCGGCACTCGTTGAGAGGCCTGTTCATTACAGGCACCGATACTGGCGCAGGCAAAACAGTCGCAACGGCAACTCTCTGCCGGATTTTGCGAAGCCGCGGAATCGATGCCGTTGCCTTCAAGCCCTTCGCTACTGGCATAGGCCCCGATACCCGCTGGAAAGACAATGATCCACTTATCCTGGCCGCGGCTATGGACTATGCCGAACCGCCTGAGGTAATCGCTCCTTTGCGATTGAAGCCGCCCCTCAGCCCTTACGATGCTGCCCGCGTAAGCCACGCCTCGTTTGATATAGATGCAATCATACAGGCAACTGAAGCCGTGGCTACCCGACATGAACTTGCGCTTGTAGAAGGCGTGGGGGGAGTTTGTGTGCCTCTGACTGAAGATGTACTGGTTGCCGATTTTGCAAAGCGACTGGGTCTTCCGGCTCTTGTAGTTGCCAGATCAAGCCTTGGCACCATAAACCATAGTCTATTGACGGTCACCGCCCTGCGTTCTGCAGGTGTCTCCGTGGAAGGGCTGATTTTTTCCCGGCCCGGTTCCGGTGAACTCAGCCTGGATGAAATAGTGGGACCTGAAACAGCCTGTCGTTTTGCGCGTACTGCTTTTTATGGCCTCATTCAGCATAGTAGTGAACTTGATTTCGCCGGTAGCGTTGACGAGTTCGTCTCTGCGCTGCCAGTAAACGACCAGGCTCTTATAGCAGTTGCAGATTCCCTGCTAACCGGTACTACCTGAGATGCGGGGTCCGCGGACCTTTCTTCGCAAGTACTGGCCCGAAATATTGCTCCTACTGATGTTCGTGGGACTGTCGCTCTATTATGACGCTCAACTCAAAAGTCGTCTCGATATTGATTCGCACCGTTACCTGGAGCTTGGAAATCGTCTGCTCGAAACTGGCCGGTTTGAGCATAGAGGGCTGGATGGCAACCTGACTCCCGACTACAGCAGAACTCCAACGTTTCCTCTGCTAATCGCGGCCTCGATGTCAATATTTGGCAAAAATTCAACGGCCGCAATCACAGCAGTAATCTGGCTGCAGCGCCTGGCGTGGGCTGGCTCAGTGTGCTGGTTGCTTCCACGCATTCGCTCCGGCAGTGGAAGAGTTCGCCCTTGGTCTTTGATTGGTAAAGTCGTGCTGCTGTTTTCGCCCGTGGTGCTTTATCATGGAGCGCTGCTGCTGACGGACCTCCTTTACGCCGCCGGATTGCTGGCAGCATGCCGGCTCACATTCCGGTCTTTAAACCAGCAACCGGTGTCTGCCCTTCCAGTGGGATTGTTTCACGGCGTGCTCACGCTCCTGCGACCTGTGCATTTACTCGTTCCCGTGATCCTGAGCCTGCCATTTATCAGGCACCGTAATACTACTGTCGTTGTTTTGATCTTCGCCGCATTTCTCGTTCCGGCAGGGTGGATGATCCGCAACCATAGCATCCACGACAGCTACTCATTAGTAGCTTTGGACGGTCGTGCCCTTGCTCTTCACCGCGAACAGACGATACGCCAGATGCAGCCCGCAGATAGTAGCGCAGAATACGGACCGGAATTTATAGCAGCGCTTCATTCCACAAACGAGAATCCTATCACGGCCGCATGGATTCTCATGCGCGACTACCAGCTAACCGAGATTCACGCGGACAAAACAGCCAAGGCCGTTGCTCTTGAAGCGATCAGAACAGATCCGCTCAACTACCTGAAGCAAACTGCCAGCAATCTCGGCCGATTGGTCTGGAGCCGGATCGACGGCTACAACGTTGCACAGGTTCTGATGCCGGCGGCAGGGGAGCGGACCTGGCAACTGGCCGGAACAGCTAACGGAATCTGGGGTGTTGTAATGTTTTTGTTAATCCCTGTCTGGCTTGTTGTAACGCGGATCAGGCTACGCCATTTTTACAACCGTGTCACCATAGCGTTGATTCTTCTCGCCCTATATATGGCCGCCTTACCCGCGTTTACTACCGTAACCTACGGCCGCTTCATGCTTCCCCTGCTGCCTTTGGTCGGGCTTGTTTATTGCATGGCAGATATTGGCCCACAGAAGAAGTCGTCTCGCCGTTGGCAAGAGAAAAACAAAAAGAAAAACTTTCCTGAAAGCTAGGATTTTGCTTTCATGCGTTGACACGCTAGGCGCATCATCCGAAACCTAACAACAAAGTAAGTGTGAAAGGTCTCTCGACCACAAATGGCAGAAGTTTATCCATTTATTGGAACTCGATACAACTCGCAGCTGATCGGAAGCCTGAGTAAGGTCATCAGTCCGCCGCATGATGCGATAACACCTGAGTTGCAGAACACGTTGTATGATCGGCACGAGCACAATATTGTCCGAATAGCATGCGTGCGGGAAGGCGAGGGTGAAGACGAGGAAGAGGGCTTTTCCAGCCGGTTTAACCGTGCCGCCAACACGCTGGGCTCCTGGCGCAGCGACGGCGTATTTATCGAAGATGAACGTCCGTCTTTCTACTTGTATGAACAGGTGTTTAAATCTGCCGACGGCCAGGAGCAGCGCCGTTCTGGTTTTTTTGCCAAGGTAAAACTGGAAGAGACCGTTGTCAGTACTGATCCTGATGCCGTCGGACAACTCTCTGGTGCCCGGGCTGACATGCTCAGCTTTATCCGGTCCACAAAAGCCAACGTCAGCCCTATAACATCCTTGTTTGATGACCCGGGGCAGGAAGTTACCCAACTCCTCCAGGCACGCATGAAAGAAAAGCCCTGGGAGGAAATGAAAGACGAAGACGGCGTTGTTCATCGCCTGTGGGTGGTACAGAAGAAAGATTTGCTTCTTAACGTCATCGAGGCCATGAAATCTCGCAACATCTTTGTAGCTGAAGGCCAGAAGCGCTACGTGACTGCCCAGGCGTATCGCGATGAGATGCGCGCTGAGGCTGGCAAGGGCGATGGCAAGCAGCCGTATGATTTCATTATGATGCTGCTGCTCCCGGCGCACCAGGAAAGCCTCATGGTTGAGCCGGTACATCGCGCCCTTACCAAGAGCATCATGGCAGACGTCGATCTGAAAGACGCACTGGAAGAGCTCGGCGATAACTTTACCATCGAGCGAGATAAAGTCAACCTGGCCGACAGCGAGGCGGAAGCTGCCCGAGTAGTGGAGAGGTTGCGTGAACTTGGGAACGACGGCACTACCATCGCACTGGTTCATGCATCGGGCGGCGTGTTTTACCTGAAACTCAACAGCGACGTAGAAATGGCCGACCTGTACGACGATTCCCAGGTCCCCGATTGCATGGGGGCTGTGGACGTCTGCATTCTTCACAACTATATCATCAACCATGTGCTCATCGGGAACCCGGAATATGAACTGGATGATGATGAGTGCCTGTATGTGGAATCGGCAGAACAGCTTTTAAATCTGCTCAAACAGAAGAAGGCCGTCTGCGGCTTTCTACTGAATCCCATGCCGGTTTCGCGCATGATGACGATTGCAGGCTCGTCGGTGCTTGTGCCCATGGACGAGGGGGCTATGCGTCCGCGTCCTGCTACAGGCCTGGTCCTTCGAAACATGCAGACCGACAATCCCAAACCCGCTCGCGCGAAGAAATAATACGTGCGCCTGGCCCGTGCTTAGATGCTCAGCCAGCTCGCTTCATTGATTACCATCTCAACCCTCAGGTAGTACCGATCCATGGCTCGTACGTCCAATAATCTTCTCACGCCCAACCCGGGCAGCCCGGCCGCTGCCGGCTATATCATGCCGGCAGAATGGGAGACACACGCCGCTACCTGGCTGGCCTGGCCCCATAACATTGAGGACTGGCCGGGGAAGTTTTCCGTCATCCAATGGGTTTACACAGATATCATCAGGCACCTGGCGAAAGATGAGATCGTGAACCTGCTGGTAAACGATGCCGCCATGGAAACCAAAGCGCGGCGTGTTCTGGTTAAGCATCACGTGAACCTCGACGCTGTGAAGTTTCACCACGTAAAGACCGATCGCATCTGGACCCGTGACAGCGGCCCGATTTTCATCCAGAACTCCGACGGCAAAACCGCCATCACCAACTGGCACTTTAATGCCTGGGCCAAATATGACAACTGGACCAATGACGACCTGGTGCCGGATGCGGCGGCTGGCGTGCTTCGCTTGAAGCAGTACAAGCCGACTGCCGGCAAGCCGAAGCGCCGGGTTGTTCTCGAGGGCGGCAGCATCGACGTGAACGGTGCCGGCCTTATCCTTACTACCGAAGAGTGCCTGCTGAGTGAAGTGCAGCAGCGCAATCCCGGGCTCAGCCGCGAAGAGGTCGAGCAGGTCATGTGCGACAACCTCGGCGTCCGCAAAGTTCTCTGGCTGAAAAATGGCATCGCCGGCGACGACACCCACGGCCACGTTGACGATCTTGCGCGCTTTACGGATAAGAACACGATTGTCATCGCCTCGGAGCAGGACAAGTCCGACGCGAACTACGAGAATCTCCGAGAGAACGTGGAACTTCTGCGCAGCATGAAGAACCTGCAGGGTCGGCCGTTCCGGGTTGTGGAACTTCCTATGCCGGCGCCCGTGGTATTCGAAGGTCAGCGTCTGCCGGCCAGTTATGCGAACTTCTACATCGCCAATAAGAAGGTTCTGGTGCCGACGTTTAATGATCCAAACGACCGCATTGCCCTGAACATCCTGGCCGACCTGTTCCCGAAGCGGCAGATCATTGGCATTCATAGCCTGGACCTTGTCTGGGGTCTCGGCACGCTGCATTGCATGACGCAACAGCAACCTGCGTGATTTTCGCTGGCGTGGGTAAGAAGGGCCGCGAAAGTTTTCCACAGGCAAAAAAAAAGTAATTCTAATTGCTTCAAATGCAGTGGATGCAGCGTTTTTACCTGATCTATTAAGTACATAATTATCTCGTTCTGTGCAGGTTTGGGCCGGGTAAACAGCCTTTGAATCGCTGCCGAAGTGGCCGTCGCGGAAGTGGGAGAGTTCCTGGTTCTTTTAGTTTTCATAGTGCTGGTATTTAACCGGAAGAAATCCGGTGCGCCATTCCCACACGGACCCTTAGAGACCCTTACGGGATCAGAATCATTAATCGGGGGAGTGATGCCAAACCTTGTTGATCCTGTCGGGATCATATCAGAGGAAGTAGCTTGGCGATAGCTGGAGGTGTTGGATGCTCAATGGATTAAAGTCGTTAGGGTGGTGGCAGGTTTGGGTATTGCTGTTTTGTGTTGTCGGGCAGGCCGCGGAGCAATCAGACGCGAGTACGTCATCGCCGCTCTACTTTAGACAGTATGCGGTGCGGGAGTCTCGTCTGTTGGAGCTGGCAGGGGACGGCAAATACCGCCTGCTGGAGCGGGAGCATGATCGCGTAGATGAGGTCGATCGCGGGGCATGGGACGAGGTGAGTGCGGGGCAGTTGCGGTTGGTATCGTGGCGGTTTTCCAAGACTATAGATTCACCGCCTTTAAAGCTTGGTTGGGTGACAACAGAGACTTTATCGGAACTGGATCGACTGGACTCAGCCCTGGACCATATCCTGTCGCATGATCAAAGCACCACTATCCCGGGGGGATATGTCGATAACACCTTGCGCTATGCGCTTAACGATACAAAGGTGCGGCCGGATATTGATTACGAACGGATAAGAATTAAAGACCCCCAACCTATAAGCCGGTTGGAAGTTGAGAGTTTTAAGACCGCGGTGGGCGCGGCGATGACATCACCCATTGCAGTGACGGTTGTGGCGAAGCAAAGGGAGCAGAAGGAAGTTCCGTATTTGGAGATTCCTGCCGTGACCGACTATCCGTGGGTAGGTCTGCAGAGGGCTTCTGTTAATGATGCTGCCGCGCTGGAGGCAATTACGACGGCGCCAGCGGTGGAGCGCATTCGCGGATTGTTTGTGCAGATTACGGAGGAAGAATTCCGGCGAGAGGCGACATCGCACCAGGAGTATCTGTTTGTGCCGCAGTTTGGTGCAGATGTTAGCAGTGCACCGGCGCCAGTCAAAACTTCGGATCCTGCGGTGGACCCGGTAGGCGCCATCCAGGCGTTCGTGCCGAGCCTTGTGGAGCTATCCACTAGCACGACGGAAGAAGTTGCAGGCTATTATGCGAATCCCGGCCCTACCATGAAAGGCGGATTGTCGGGGAGCAGGCTGTACCTGTTTCCGGATAGTTCCTATTTCTTCATTGAGTGGGCAGATATTATGCCCGGGCTGATAACGAGCCGGGGCATATGGGACGTGGTGGGGGATTATGTGCTGCTAACGGATGATGGCACCGTGCAGGGCAAGGGGCGTCGGATGGATGATTTTGCATACCTGCCGGTGACGTATAAGGAGAAGGGGACAACGGTGACGGGATTGTTGGGATTTCCGGAGTCGTATGAGTGGCTGATGGATGATGATGTTTTTGACAGCCGGCGTCTGTTGTTCAGGACTATGGAGAGGTCGCGGGATATTCCGGTGGCGGAGGCAGCGGAGCTAAAGGCTGAACTGATGCGGAAACATTGGCGTCCGGATTACGCGGCGGGCAAGCCGGGGGCGCAGCCGCCGAAACGGTAGGAAGGCTAAATGATTAGCAACTTCTGGGAATGCGCCCGGTTGCTGGCGCTGTTGGAAGGTTTGTGAGGAGCGTGTGGGAACAATAAACGTCGAGGCTGACTTCGTACGTGAAAACTGGGGTAAATATTATGTTATGTTTGCTTCTGGCTTTGCACGCGGAAATTTTGGGTCGGTATGCGCTTTCCTACAGCGCCAGCAAGCGGGCGCACTCCTAGAGGGTGCGCTTTTTCGTGTGATGGCGCTGCGCGGGTTTGGGGTGGCGGGTTTTTCCGGTGCTGCGCACCGGCGGGCGGGACGCCCGCGCTCCCAGGAACAGCGCTCCCAGAATCTGGCGCTTCGCGGGTTGGCGCTCCAGTAAGCTTGTCAGGTGTTACTCGTAGCGCTCATTTTCTATTAGCCTGAACTGTACGCGGTTTACTCCGGGGGTGCGGTGGAGGTTTTTGATGAGGTTGTCGGTCAGGCGGACTTTGATTTTGTCTGACAGGTTTACGCGAAGTTCGCTTTCGCGTTCTACTGTTGGTATTACCAGGTTCACGGGCTTGGTTCCCGGTTCGCTTTTCAGCAGCGTGTGGAGTTTTTCCATCAGGCCGTTACGGGCGGCGTCGTAGTCGAGGCGCAGCTCCAGGCGTTCTGTCTGCTTTTCGCGGAGTTCTTCCACCGGCATCACGTCGTTCGCCAGCATCTTCTTTACGCCTTCGCGGTCCTGGATCTTGCCGCGGAGCATCAACACCTGGTCTAGCGCGATATACTGCCGTGTTTTTTCGAACGTGCGCGAGAAGAAGACAACCTCGATGGTCGCGTTGACGTCGCTCACTTCCACAAACGCCATGTTGCCGCCGTTGCGGTCGACCTTGTTAATGATCTTCGTCACCATTCCCACGATCGTCGCGAACTGCCCGTCTTCCGCCAGGCTGATCTTGCTGATGGGGAAATCGGCGAAATTCTGAATGTCTGCCTCGTAGGCGTCCAGCGGGTGACCGCTCACGAAGAAGCCGATCAGTTCCTTCTCATACTGGAGCCGCAGCTTGTCATCGATTTCCGGGATGTCGCGAAGCTGAACTGATCCCGTCTCATCTGCGCCGATTTCGCCTTCGCCGTCAGAGAATGCATCAAAGAGGCTTGCCTGGCCGCGCGCTTTTTCCTGCGCCTTCACCTGCGCCAGGCTGATGCATTGTTCCGCAACTTCAAGCAACTGGCTGCGCCGGTGCCCCAGTGAGTCAAACGCTCCCACCTTGATCAGGCAGTCCAGCGTGTTCAGTCGAAGGAAAGCCGGGTCCAGGCGCTGGCAGAAGTCTTCGAAAGACGTATACTTGCCGTTCTTATCGCGCTCGGCCACCAGGCTTTCCACCACGGCCTCGCCAACGTTCTTGATCCCGGCTAATCCAAACCGCACTGACTTCTCACGCGGTGTAAAGTTCTTATCGCTGCCGTTCACATCCGGCCCCAGCACCTTAATGTCCAGTTCGCGCGCTTCTGCGAAATAGGTCACCATGTCTTCCACTTTGCCGCCGATGGCATTGGTCATCAGGGCGGCCATGTACTCGACAGGGTAGTGGGTTTTCAGGTAGGCTGTACGGAAGGAAATGATGGCGTAGGCAGCCGAGTGCGACTTGTTGAAACCGTATCCGGCGAAGTAGTCGATCTGCTGGAAAATGTGATCCGAAATTTTTGGATCGACGTTGTGATGCTCTTTCGCGCCCTCAACGAACTGGACGCGGATTTTCGCCATCTCCTCGGCCTTCTTTTTACCCATGGCGCGGCGCATCAGGTCGGCGCCGCCGAGGGTAAAGCCGGCCAGTACCTGGGCGATTTTCATCACCTGTTCCTGGTAAAGGATGATTCCGTAGGTCTCCCTGAGGATATCTTCAAGCAGTGGGTGATCGTACTTCACTTCCTTGCGGCCGTGTTTGCGGTCAACGAAGTCTTCCACCATGCCGCTGCCGAGCGGACCCGGGCGATACAGCGCCAGCAAAGCCGTGATGTCTTCAAAACAGTTAGGGCGCAGGCTGCGCACCAGCGATGTCATGCCGCTCGATTCCAGCTGGAACACACCAAACGTGCGGCCTTCCGTCAGCAGGCGAAGCGTCGCGGGATCATCCAGCGGAATTTCGGCCCAGTCCACTTCCACGCCGTGGTTCTTGCGGATGCTCTTCAGACAGTTCTCGATAACGGTGAGGTTCTTCAGGCCGAGGAAGTCCATCTTCAGCATGCCGATCTCTTCCACCGTCGTCATGGTGTACTGCGTGGCCATATCGGGGCTGTCGGCCGGCTTATACACCGGCACAAGATCGCTGATATCCTGGTCGCTGATAACCACGCCGGCCGCATGGGTGCTGGCGTGGCGGGCCATGCCTTCCATGCTCTTGGCGTAGTCCATCACCTTGCGGAGGGTTGCGTCTTCTTCGTATATCTTCTTCAGCTCGGGAATTGTCTCCAGCGCGGTCTCAAAGGTCGTCTTGCCCTTCTCGGCCTTCAGCAGCGTGGGGATCAGCTTTGCTACGCGGTCGACTTCCTGCAGCGGCACATTCATGGCGCGGCCCACGTCGCGAATCGCATTCTTCGGCTTCAGGGTTCCGAAGGTGATGATCTGCGCCACGTTCTTCTCGCCGTACTTGCGTTTCACGTACTCGATCACGCGGCCGCGGTTTTCGTAGCAGAAGTCGATATCAATATCAGGCATGCTGATACGCTCGGGGTTCAGGAATCGCTCGAAGATCAGCCCGTGCTCGATGGGATCGATATCAGTAATTTCCAAACAGTAAGCCACCAGGCTGCCAGCCGCGCTGCCGCGACCCGGACCTACAGGAATGCCGTTTACCCTGGCGTAATGGATGAAATCCCACACGATAAGAAAGTACGAGCTGAAACCCATGCTCTGGATGCAGGCCAGCTCCATGTCCATGCGTTCCTTCTGAGAAGGAGTGGGCTCTTTGTACCGCTTCACCAGGCCTTCATAGGTCACCTGGCGCAGATACTCATCAATGGAAAGGCCGTCGGGCGGCTGGAACACCGGGAGCAGCTTCTGGTTAAATTTGATATCGCAATTGCAGCGCTCCGCCACGGCCAGCGTCTCGCGGCAAGCCTCCGGCATCTCTGCAAACACCTGGTACATCTCTTCCGCCGTCTTTACATAGAAGGCATCGCTGCTGAACTTGAAGCGCTTTTCATCCTGAAGCGTCTTGCCCGTCTGGATGCACAGGAGCACATCATGAAAGGCGGCATCTTCTTTCATGGTGTAGTGGCAGTCGTTGGTGGCCAACAGGGGAATCTGGTAATGCTTGGCAAACTCGCGCATGTACCGGATCACGGTCTTTTGCTCCGGCAGGTCGTGATCCTGGATTTCAAAGTAGTAACGGTCGGGACCGAAGATCTGAAGATAGTCGTCGATGAGTTTCTTTGCTTTGTCTTCGCGGCCCTCTACCAGCGCTTCGGGGATTTCGCCTTTGAGGCAGCTGGAGGTAGCGATGACGCCCTTGCTGTACTTTGCCAGCATCTCGTGGTCGATACGCGGCTTGTAGTAATAGCCTTCGGTGTAGCCGATGCTGCTGAGCTTGGCGATGTTGAGGTAGCCTTCGTAACTATCGGCCAGGAGCAGCAGGTGGTTGGCTGATTTGCGCTCGGCCACGTCGCCGCGTTTCTGGCGACCTTCGGGCGCCATGTAAACCTCGCACCCGATGATGGGTTTGATGCCGTCTTTCTTGCACTGCTTGTAAAAGTTCACCGCGCCAAACATGTTGCCATGGTCGGTAAGCGCGACGGCGTTCATGCCGAGCTGGTGCAGGCGTTTTGTCAGCTGGTCAAAGCGACAGGCACCATCCAGCAGACTGAACTCAGAGTGCAAATGTAAATGGACAAACTCAGGCTTACTCACGGGAACAACAGACCTCGATAAACTTCGAGAGGCAACTACAGAAGATAAGAAATAATTGCCGCAAAAAGGCGCAAAAGGCGCAAAAAAGGCATCGGAAAATTCTGGATTCTTTACCTTGCCTGCTTATTCTTTGGGTGAAATTTCTCAGTGAGGAAGCATATTGGAACCTGCTAAAGATCCTATTTTTCAGCTATGCGATACAATAAGGGAAACTTCATTTGCGCTGCATTCGTACCTGCGGCACGGACAGATGGAAAAGGTTTATGAAAATGGATTAGTCCATCGATTACGGAAATTTGGCTATCATGTGGAGCAGCAGTTTCCCATTGCAGTACGAGACGAAGATGGTACGATTCTAGGTGATTTCTTTGCTGATGTCTTTGTCCAGTCTGAAATTGTTGTTGAACTAAAGGCGTGTAGAAACCTATGTGATGAGCACGTGGCTCAACTGCTTGGCTACCTAAGGGCATCGAACCTGGAACACGGCTTGTTGATCAACTTCGGTGCACCAAAGCTTCAAATCAAGAAGCTTGCACTGTCTCATGCCTAGTTTTTTTTGCGCCTTTTGTGCTTTTTTGCGGCTAAATTTTGTTGCCTTGCCAAACGACATGTTCAATATATGATCTTAGCCTGTTTAAAGGGGAGTAGCTATGCGTGCTTTATGGGGACTAGGCTTGATAAGTCTTTCTGCTGTTGTTTCGGCTGATATCATTCATTTAGATTCCGGTAAGTCCATCCAGGGTGTTGTGGTTCAGGAGACTGCTTCTCAGCTTCAGGTGGAGACTTCTGCTGGGATCATGCGGTTTCAGCGGGGAGAGGTTTCGCGGATTGATCGTGATAATGCGCAGGTGGTGGCAACCCTGCAGAAACTTGTGGCGTCCGGCGAGGGGACTGAAGCTGTCGACCGGATCAGCCGCCTTGATCGCACCCGGTTTTCTGCCGCGGAACTGGCCACTGTAGATCAACTGGCCGCGCAGGTGAATCAGCAGTCGGCGTTATCGGCGGCGCAGACCGTGCACCAGCAGGACATGAAAGTTGTGGGCGAGGCGGCGGCCGTTTTCCAGAAACTGGGCTGGCGCGAAAGCGCTGCGCACCTTGAGCATGCATGTGCTGCTGCCCAGGTGCCTCTCATAAATTCCCAGGTTGCCCTTGTGGAACTCTATGCGGCAAACGCCACATATCCTGAGGCCATGGATTTCTCGACAAAACTGGACGGTTATATGGCCGGAGGATCAACGGCTGTGTACCAGCAGGCACTGGCTTCTGCCCGCCAGAAGTTTGACCAGCGAATTGATCAGCTTAGGATCGACAAAGAGAAGCGCGACCAGGCGTTTACGTCCGCCGGTGAAGCCCGGGCCCGGCTTGACCAGGCCGCCCAACAGCGCGCCCAGGCGGCTGCGGTGCAGGGTGCACGCATAGCCGCGGCAAATCCGAACAAGTTTAAGCCGAAGGCCGCTGATCTGGGAAAGATTGAAGCTGCCAAAAAATCCCGCGCTGCCGCATTGACCCGCGAGGCCATGGATAAGGCAGGCGTAAAGATGAACTGCCAGGGCGGCGTTTGCCCTTCTCGGTAATGATTCTTTAGTAATTTTAGGTGGGATGGAGCGCGCTGAACGCGTATGCTCCAAGGCAAAAAAAATGGTGCCGGAGACAGGACTTGAACCTGCACAGCCTTGCGACTACTAGAACCTGAATCTAGCGCGTCTGCCAATTCCGCCACTCCGGCACTCGGTTGAGCAAGGCGTATTACTCTGAAGTGAAATCTTCATTCGCAGCGATGCTGCTGCGCCCGTAAAAAGGTTGACCGTAAAGGAAACCCCGCTGCTAATGGGTAGCAGTGGCGCCGGTGTGGGCGCGGGTGTGTGATTAACCAGGGGATTTTTAAATGACCATTTTCCGCAGGACCATGACCTATTTGTGCGCTGCATCTGTAACGCTGACGGCCAGCAGTCTTTTAGCCGATCAGTTGCCCGGACAACCCGTATATACGACCCTGGGCGAGCAGGAGAATGCAGCCACACAGACGATGCAACCGACAGCCATACCTCCTGATGCCCGCGCGGTATCGCTGGTAGACGGACCAGGCGTATGGCGGGAAGACGAGCCGCCGACCTCGGGCGGATTGTGGGGAAAAAAGATAGCCATTGAAGCGGGCCATGGCCTCACCTGGCGCGGAAGCTTCTGGGGCTGGCAACGGGAGGACTGGTTTCCGGGGCGCCATGTGCACTCCAGCCAGGAAGACTACAACACCGCACGCATGGTGAACCGGTGGCTGCTGCCGTATCTGCGAAATGCCGGCGCTGATGTTTACCCGGACCGGTGCCCCGACGAACAGACGAACGAGGTGCTATTTGATGCTCCCGTGCAGATGCCTGCCACGCTGACTGGCAGTTGGCAGGCAACGCCAAATTCCAGTGCCCGCGGAGGCACTTACTTTTACTCTTTGTCTACGGCTTCGTCTGCCCCAACGGCAGTGGCCCAGATCCGTGCAGACATTCCGGAAGATGGCTACTACGGCGTTAACGTCTGGTATCCCAATGGGTGGGCTCCGGCCACCGATGCTCCCGTTACAGT
Source organism: Candidatus Sumerlaeales bacterium (assembly GCA_036675025.1). Lineage (GTDB taxonomy): Bacteria > Sumerlaeota > Sumerlaeia > Sumerlaeales > Sumerlaeaceae > JAKFFN01. Next base: position 63,677 of record JAKFFN010000113.1, read on the forward strand.
TGTAGATGCAGCCGGAAACCGGCACCCGTTTCGGGTAGATCAGTCGCGAAATACGGGCGAGTGGGTGTGGCTCGATCGGTTTTACTTTGAGGCTGGTGACGATGTTCTTGTCATGGAAATCTCAAACCAGACCTCTGTGGCAAACAAGCAGGTTCTACTTGATGGGGTTCGCCTGGGTGGAGGTATGGGCAGCGAGGATTTTGGTGGTGGACCGAGCGGTGTGCCGCGCTGGCAAGAGACGGCTACCTGCTGGACTAAATACAACGGCGCGCCGAGCAGCGTGTGGCAGGCAAACCTGGGCCAGACGCACGATTATTCTGTGCGGTTTAACTACGCAATCTGGCAGGACGCTGATCTGCTGCTGCGCCTCCACACAAATGGCAGCACTTTCCACACGGGTTTTGGAAGCGAAGCTTACCAATACGCCCCAGACAGTGCGACCCTTACTCGGCTGGGGTACATTTATCCGAAAATCATCCAGTCGGTACGCAACCATTATCGCCCAACATGGACAAACCGCGGCGTTAAGGCCAACGCAGTGAGTGGCTGGTCTTTTCCTTATGTGCTGGTGGAGCTGGGCTTTCATGACTGGCTGACGGACGCACAGGCGATGATGGACGCGGATTTCAGGCGAATGGCCATGCGTGGTTATTATGAAGGGACTATCGACTTTTTCACGAACAAGACCGGAGCCTACCTGCCTGAACCGCCGGTGAACCTTGCCGTGTACAATACAGGCGACGGGATGGTGCGAGCGGAGTGGACCAGTTCGACAGTGGGAACGGCGCCGGAAAGCTATCGCGTGTATTATAGCACGCACCCTCACTGCTATAAGGATTACGTGGAGACCACCGCCCCGCTTACCTCTGTAGAAGTTGGTCTATTGGCGCCCGGGCAGGTTTATTACTTCCAGTTCCGGTCGCGAAACGACGGTGGACTTAGCCTGCCATCGGAAACGCTGGTTGCGATGACGTCTGCAAACCCTGATGCACGCAGGACGCTGCTGGTGAATGGCTTTGACCGGTTCGACTGGGATATTGATGAGACGGATAATCAGCGAAATTATTGCAAGGAGCATGCGGTGGCGCTGGCTGATGCTGCGACTTCCATTGGCATGGCGATAGTAATCGACTCGGCTTCCAACGAAGCTGTCTCCAGCGGTCGGCGTTCGCTTACTGGTTATGCATTGGTGAACTGGCAATTGGGCCAGGAGAGCGCAGCCGACGAAACGTTCAGCGCGGCAGAACAGGCTGCTGTCAGTACGTACAGGGAGCAGAGCGGGGTGCTGGTTGTTTCAGGCACCGATGTGGCATCTGACCTTGGCACAAGCGGCACGCTGGAAGATAAGGCTTTTCTGGAGGCGAACCTCGGAGTTCAATCGGCCGCTGGCAGGATCTTCGAACCGGAGGCATTGGAAGCGGATTCTGCCGGCGTGTTTGCGGGCTTGAACCTGACGATTGACCAGTCGACAGGAACATACAACCTGCTTGGACTGGACGGCGTTAATGCCGGTGCGGCCAGCTCGACTTCTTATGTAGAGGGAGATGTTGCGGTGGCCGTGCAGTCCATCGCGCAACCCAGCCCGCTGTTCTTTTTCAGCTTCCCGCTTGAAACCATAGCCGGGGCAGAAAACAGGCGGGCGGTAATGGAGCGGATTCTTCCGTTCACACCGGACAAGGCGCGTGTGGGGGAGTGGTCTTTGTACTGAGATCATTCAATTTCCAGAGTTTTCATTGGATGATCGTGTAAGGCGATTTCATCGCATACAGGCACTGAGAGCTTTTGGAAACCGACGCCGTAGCACCAAATGAAGCCATCCATCCTCGCGCGGCATTTCAGCACCGCGACTTTCGTCACTTCCAGGCGGCGAGGGTGTTTGCTATTCTCGGCTGGCAGATGCAGATCACGGCAATCGGCTACCAGATCTACTCAATGACCGGGCGCGCCCTGGACCTGGGGTATGTGGGTCTGGCGTTTTTTCTCCCGAACCTGCTGTTGTCGCTGGTGAGCGGGCATACTGCCGACCGGTTTGATCGTCGCCTGATCATGCTGCTTTGCTTCGTGGTTTTGCTTGCGGGCTCGCTGGCGCTTTTTGCCATAGCGCTTACCCCCGGGGCGCCTGTCTGGTGGATTTATGCAACCCTGGTAATAACCGGCTCAGCCCACGCTTTTTACGGCCCCGCCAGCCAGGCGCTCATGCCGCAACTGGTACCTGATAAGCACTTTGCCAATGCCGTGGCGTGGAACTCCACAATCTGGCAGGCGGTAATGATAGTTGGCCCGGCCAGCGGGGGTTTCATATACGACTTCTTCGGTGGTCCGCACGCTGTCTATGCCATAGATGCTGCATGTTCGGTCATCGCGTTTTCGCTCATACTGACGGTTCGTATGCGCACCGGGCGCATGGAAACCGCGGAGGCCAGCTGGCAGACGGTCCTGGCCGGCCTGCGGTTTATCTGGGACAGAAAGATTGTGCTGGGTGCCATATCCATGGATCTGTTCGCTGTACTTTTTGGTGGTGCCACGGCGCTGCTTCCGGTTTATGCAAAAGATATCCTGCAGGTGGGCGAGACGGGCTTTGGCGTGTTGCGAAGCGCGCCGGCCGTTGGCGCAGCGCTTACGGCTATTGCGGTGGCTCATTTGCCGCCCATGAAGCGGGCCGGGGCTACCATGATGTGGTGCGTAGCCGGGTTCGGCGTGGCCACTATTGTATTTGGCGTAAGTAAAAATTTCTATATCTCGGTGGTGGCGCTTTTTATCATGGGTGCCACTGATATGGTGAGTGTTATCATCAGGCATACCTTGGTCCAAGTGCTCACGCCGCCCTCTATGCGCGGGCGTGTGGCTGCTGTAAATATTGTGTTTATCGGGGCAAGCAATGAACTTGGCGATTTTGAAAGCGGTGTGGTGGCGCACTGGGTTGGCGTTGTCAGGGCGGTGGTAATCGGGGGTATCGGTACGATACTCGTGGTAGGTGCCTGGGCGGGAATGTTCCCGCAGTTGCGCAAGTTTAAGAGGCTGGACACGCCCCACGCCGAACTCGAAGATGAACCGCGAATGAATGAGAGCTGAGGCTCGGCCTGTGGATAAATCTGTGGAAATATGGTTGACGTCCTAAAGTAAATGGGGTTCAGGGTTGTCGTATAGTGTATCTCCAGCCCGGAGGCTGTTATAGATGTTGTGCCCCTTCTGCGGACACCTCGAAAGCAAAGTGGTTAATTCGCGTCAGAATCCTCGCGGTGATGCAATCCGCCGCCGCCGCGAATGTCTTGAATGCTCCCATCGTTTTACCACTTTCGAAATGGTGGAGAAAACCCCTATTATCGTGGTGAAGCGCGACGGCAAACGGGAAGCCTACGACCGTGAGAAAGTAACCAAGGGGCTGCTGCGGGCGTGTGAGAAGCGTCCGGTGACCATGGAGCAGGTTGAGCGCATAGTACAGACGGTGGAAAAATCGCTCTATAACAACATGGAAAAGGAAGTAAGCTCACTAAAGATAGGCGAGCTGGCGCTAAGCCAGTTGCGGTCGGTAGATGAAGTTGCCTATGTGCGTTTTGCCAGCGTTTACCGGCAGTTCCGCGATATCAGCGAGTTCAATCACGAGCTAAAGGTGCTGATGAAGAGCGATATGTAGCACATCCAACCGGGATGTGAATTATTGCTTGCTAACGCACTTTGGTGAGATTTCATTGCCTGTATTATTACGGTTGTAGCGCGTTCCGCTGTAAGCCGTGTTTGAGACCAGAGGGAAATCGACGAAGTTTATGCCATCAATTAACTACGCGTTTAAAGAGATCACCTGCAAAATCGTGTATTACGGCCCCGGAGCCGGCGGCAAAACGACTAATTTGCATTACGTCCACGGTAACGTGCCCTCCAAACATCGCGGCGATTTGGTGTCGCTGGCAACGGAGCAGGACCGCACACTCTTTTTCGATTTTCTTCCGCTGGATATCGGCGACGTAAAAGGTTTTAAAACAAAGTTCCAGCTCTACACGGTGCCCGGGCAGGTCTATTACAATGCTACCCGTAAGCTGGTGCTTCGGGGTGTGGATGGTATTGTTTTTGTGGCAGACAGCCAGGCCAGCCGCTTCCAGGACAGCCTCGACAGTCTTCGAAACCTCGAAGAAAATCTTCGGGATTATGGCCTCGACCTTGAGACAATTCCTTTTGTCATGCAGTACAACAAGCGCGATCTGCCCGATGCTCTCCCACTGGATCAGCTACAGGCGGCTCTCAATCCCGGCGGAAAGTATTCGGAGTATGAGGCCGTGGCCACTGAAGGTGATGGCTGCCGCGAATCTCTGCGCGATGTTGCCAGCCAGGTTCTGAAAAAGCTTAATTCCACCGCAAATATTGTTTCTGATGAACAGGTGGTAACCGAGCGATTGGGTGTGGCCGGTGGTACGGCTGCGGCAGGAAAGAGCGGCGCGTCAGCGCCGGTTAGCCATGCAGACCGGCGGGCGCCTCAAATCTCGATTGACCAGGATACGGTGTTTTCGTGGAACGGGATCAAGCTGGGTTCGGGGGATGTCCGCTTGGAAAGCCGTAAGAACGATCGCGAAGAAGTTGAGTACAACCTCTCCACGAAGCATAAGGTTCTCGGCTTGAGCAAAAGTCTTAGTCGCATGATGCGTTATGTGGGCGAAGACAAGCAGACTGTGGATGGCATCGAACGCACTTACCACGTGCTACGCGATGCGACTTCAAGCTCTGACGGTAAACGCGTGGCGGCGTTTGTGGAAAAGGGCCACGGCATGGATCGTATCTACCTGGTCTACCCGGGCATTGCCGGAGAAATGAAAGCCGGGCCGGAAGGCGAAGCTAACCCTTTCTAACTTTCAGCTGAGGGCGGATGGAGTTTGGCGCACAAACTCGGAGCGGCTAGTGGATTTCCGTCAGGGCTTCATTAGACAGTTTTACGGCCATCTTAAGTGTCTCGGTGGGGTTTGCGTCTCGTGCTACGATTTCATGCATGGCCCAGCGCACATGCTGCTTCATCACCTGGGCATTGGGCAGTAACTGGAGCGGTCTGCTGTCGTCGATAGCTTCTCGTACAACCTTATAAACGCGCTGCTCGCCGAAGTAAGGCATCGGCTGGTCGAGCAATGGATTATTCCACACCTCTCGCAGCGGCGGCGGGCTGCCTACCCGGCGGAAGTAGGCGAGGGCAAATTCTTCTGAAGCCAGGAACCTGGCCAGTTCCACGGCCCCTTGCTTATTACTGGCGTTATAGGGCATGGCCAGGCAAGAGCCACCCAGCCCAGTAGAAGGGTATTGCGGCGCTCTTTTGGGGAACAAAGCCACTCGCCACTTACCAGCTTGCTCAGGCACTTTTTGTTCCAGGATTTTTGCGAACCATGGCCCCGCAATATATCCCGCAATACGCTCCGATTTTATCAGTTCCGTGGGATCGCCTTGCGTGACACGGTTCCATTCTTTTGCTGTGTTATTTTCTATCAGATGGTTCAGGTAGCTGAATGCAGCAATGGATTCCGGCGAATCAAAAACGGCCTCACTTAAGTCCTCGCTGAACAATTTGCCTCCCGATGCTGGAAGAAACGCCATGCGGATTGGAACCGGGTCTTCCGGATCCAGATAAAGAAGGTTCTGAGATGAGCCACGCAAAGTGCGGGGGGTGAAGGTAGCCTCACCCAGGCGCTGAAAATCATGCCACGATGTGGGAAAACTTGCCAGCCCGAGGTGATCCATCACCGGCTGTACAATATCCGTCCGGTAGAAGAACAGCATCATGTCCAGGTCCAGCGGGATGCCATATTGCCGCATTGCGCCCCGTTCGTTCGGATTTGCGCGGTTCACATATGGATACTGGTAGGTTCCGAGGGCGGTGGAGAAAAAGCGTTCGAAGAATTCTGGCGGCAGATATTCGTCCAGGGGATCAAGCGCACCGTTGTTCGCCAGGCCGCCCGTCCATTCTGAACTCCCCAGGATCAGGTCAGGAACGTTACTGTTCGCTGCCACCGCCCACAGGGTTTTCTCCTGCAGGCTGTTCCAGGCCACCGTCTGAATCTCCACCCGGTACTGCGGAAACAACTCCTCAAACTTCGGCTTAAACTCCATAATAGTCTGAGCCGGAGTTGCAGTGCACCAGACATGAATTGGCAGGCGCTCAGGTTCCTTGTCTGCGGGCTCGGGCGGACGGAAATAGGCGTTTGCCGCATAAAAAGCCAGTGCGAAAACGAGGAGAAAAATAGGAGTCGCCTGGCTCAACCGCTTCTTCAATAGCTTGCCCCTTCGGGCGCTACTGCTGTTCCGGTTGTTTCCTGCGCTGGAGCCGTTGTTGCGAGTGTCGAAGTTGAAAGGGTGGCTGTTGTGGCAGTCTTCGCGTGAAAACGTACTCTATGTTCCGGCGCGGCCTTTTGCTGTTCGGCAACAGCTCCCGCTAATGTTCTCTGCTGCTGAGCGTTTTGGACGGGCGCTTGTGCCGGGGGCGCGGCATCCACGGAAAAGACCGCTTCGGACGCGGCATCCATGGCTACAGGCGCTTCGGGTGCGGGCATCTGCGCACTGTCCTGCATGCCAAGGGCGGCTCCGCGCGGTTCACCGGCTGAAGCTGCACTCATCCTGCGGCTCATTACTGCCGGCTGACCATAACCTTGAATTCCTTCTTTTTCAGCCGGCGCTGCAGTTGCCGGCGGCGGCATGGCTAAGGGCAGTACCGCAGGTGCCTCCGCCGCCGCCACCTCTTTCTTGTCGCTGCTTATGGAATCCTTTAAAGCACCGGCCTGTTCGCTACGTACAATGCTCGTCTGCGCCAGCGGCTGATCCATCTTTTTAGCTTCCATATTATCTTCGCGGATAAACAAGTTACTATCTCTCTGTTCAGAAGCGACGGGTTTCTCTGCCGACGCAGCAATGGTAGCCTCTTTTGTCAGAGTCAGAGGGTTTCGCACCTGGAAAACTGCAACTACCGTAATAATCAGCGCCGCTGCCGTGAGCATCATTGGCAGTAAGGTAGACGTTTTCCTCTGAGTTCGCTCCCTCTCTCCCCGCGTAGCGCCGGTAATGGCAGCATGTACACTGGGTGAAAGCCTTGTTTGCAATTCACCGGCCGGCAGCGCCGCAACCATTTGTCGTGCCATGGCCTCCCGCAACTCCAGTTCGGCCTGGCATTCCGGGCACCTCTGCAAATGATCGGCTATTGCCTGCTGCTGGCCCGGGAGCAGCTTCCCGCGCCGGTAGTCGTCAAGCAGATCCAGCACGTGCGTGCATGTTATGCCGCGGCCGGGGCTCATGTCTGGGTTCCTTCAAACAGTGCAGCGTTCGCAATGCCCGCTTCCTGCAGCGCCAGCCGCACGTTCTTGCGCGCCTCGTGCAGATGAAACTTTACAGCACCGTCGGTTAATTCCATAATTTCCGCCACTTTGCGGATACTAAGCTGCTCCATTTCAAAAAGTACAATGGCGGCCTTTTGTCGTTCCGGCAGATGGCTTATGGCCTCGTTGATAATTGCTGCCATTTCGTGGTTTTCCGCAGCCCTCCGCGGCGACAGCGGGGCACTTGCCGTAGGCGCCACTGCATTTTGCGCCGCTGATGGATCCAACGAAGTGATATCCACAACCGGGCGAGACCGGTGCTTGTAGGTAACGGCTGCCTGATTAACCAGCAGCCGCATCAGCCAGCCGGGAAACGCATTCAGGTCGCGAAGGTGTGGCAGAAACCGGATCATTCGCACCATCGATTCCTGCAGGGCATCCGACGCATCTTCGTGGTTTCGCAGCAAAGACAGCAACACGGCATAGGCATCCGGCTGCACGAGCAGGCATAGCGATTCCAGCGCGTCCGCCTGGCCTTCACGGGCGCGCTCTCTTGTTGAAATTGGAATCTCCTCAAACCGCACAAATTGAGTATGTGCCCCGCCATATTTGCCATTTCAAGATACATGACCCGCAAATATGCGAAAAGGTTTGCCCATGTATGGGTTTTCGGTCGTTATTTACGAGAATTCATTCGTCACACTGGAGGTTCAGCTGTGCTTATTCCCGTACATACTTACATGGTCGCCATAGTGGCAGCGCTGGCCCTGGCACCCACAGCGGCAAATGCTCAGCCATTTCTCGACAGCAGCCACCCACGCCCCATGGCTCGGAAAAAAATGGACATCGGACGCACCTTTGGGCCTGATACCAGCGGCACCATTAATACCCAGGCAAAAGTTCCGAAGCCAACCATAGTCACTAAAACCGAATGGGGTGGCGGAGAGAGCTCCGGCACTGAAAAGTCACACTTCCCGTCCTCCCTGACTGTGCACCATGAGGGAAGTCCGAAGCCACTGACCCCCGATATGGATCCGAAACAGAAGTTGCGCAACCTGCAGATCTACGGCTGGAATGATCGCAAGTGGCCCGACCTGCCATACCATTACCTCATCGACCTGGAGGGCAACATCTATGAGGGCCGGGACGTCATGAAGGTTGGCGACACCAATACCGCTTACGACCCATCCGGCAAGCTCCTGGTCACCCTCATGGGCAATACCGCTATCCAGGCGCCCACCAAGGCGCAGTTGGATTCCATGGTAAACGTGATGGCCTGGGCGGCTGATTATTACAACATTGATCCTGCCACCATTAAGGGTCACATGGAATACACGCCTACAGGTTGCCCGGGCAAGTACCTGTATCCTTTTGTAGCCAGCGGTTACTTTGAGGGCGAAGTCCGGCGGAAAATCGCGGAAGCCTACGGCGCAGCCAAAGCCGAAGAATAAGCACTTATATAATACGAAAAGACCCTGCCAGGCCGGCAGGGTCTCTTTACTTCGTATTGTGAAAGTCTGCGTGCTGTTAGTCTTTCGCCACGTCCACCTGGTTCTGGCGGGCCAGGATGCGGGCGGAAACGGCTAACACCTTCAGGAAGCCTTCGCTGTCGGCGTGGTTAAACTCGCCAACCTTCTCCATACTTGCAGCCGCTTCCGAGTAAATGCAGTTCGGAACATCCGTAGCTGCGGCATAAATGGCGTGGCCCTTGTAAAGCTGCAGCTTGATTGTGCCGTTGGAGAAACGTGAGAAGTGCGAAACGGCAGCTTTGGCTGCCGTGCTGGCGGGGTCGAACCAGTAGCCCTGGTAAATCTGCTCAGCCAGCATCTCCTTGAGACTTGCAAAAAGCTTGTGGCTGCGACGGTCGAGAGTCAGCTGGATCAGGTACTCGTAAGCCTTACCAATGACTTCCATGCCGGGAGTCTCGTAGATTCCGCGGCTCTTGATGCCAACGAAGCGATTTTCTACCAGGTGCAGACCAATACCAACGCCGTTGCGGCCGCCGATCTTGTTGCATTCCTCAAACAGGTCGAGCAGTTCCATCTTCTTGCCGTTCAGGGCAATGGGCACACCTTTTTCGAAAGTAACCGAAACTTCTTCAATCGCATCCGGCGCCTGGGTCGGCAGCACGCCAAATTCCGGCTCAATCTCGTAGGCGCCCACTTCCAGGCTCTCAAGCCTGCCCGCCTCGTGGGTAAGGCCCAGCAAGTTGGCGTCGGTGCTGTAGGGTTTGCTGTGGCTTGCCTTCACCGGCACATTGCGTGCGATGCAGAAGTCGATCATTTCCTTGCGGCCGCCAAAGGCGTCCAGGAACTGCTGGTCGCGCCATGGGGCATAAACTTCATAATCCGGCTCAAGCATGTGCGTCACAAGCTGAAACCGCACCTGGTCATTACCACGGCCGGTAGCACCGTGGCTGAGAATCTTGATGCCCCGCTCACGCATCACGTTAAGGATGAGTGCGGTCGTTACGTGGCGCGCAATGCCCGTAGTGTTCCAGTAGTCGCCCTCATACCGAGCTTGTGCCTGGATAACCTTGATACCCTCTTCGGCCAGGGCGGCGCGCCCATCCAGCACCACGGCATCCACGGCGCCAGCCGCCAGCATCCGCTGCCGCACTTCCTCCAGGCTGCTTTCGTCAGGCTGACCCAGATCCAGCGTCACACTGACAACCTTCACTCCCAGATCGGTAAGCCAGCGGGTAATCGTGCAGCTATCAAGCCCGCCGCTGCCGGCAAATGCAATCGTCTGGCCCTTCAGGTCATTAGCGTTCATTCAGGTCATCTTCCAGTATGTCAGTGAAATTGGGTGGTTGGTTACCGCCATACTTCACAGAACAGGGGCGCGTTTATTTAGTGAGGATTTTTACGTGGAGCTTGAGAAATGGACATGTTAAAACACTGTGGGGTCGCCAAAAAACTCGCGGGTTACGCGATCACAGATATCCGGATCAAATCCACGACGGGCCAGGTGCTGGGCAAGTTTGCGCGATGCCTTTGCCTGGTCCGGTTGGTCTTTCAAGATGGGATATTTTTTAGCAGCGAGTTTTCTCGCCATTTCCATCTGTGTTTCGGGTTCTGCCATGGAAGCCACTGCCCGCTGCGCTTCGTCACGGGTGATGCCCCGTGCCTGCAGTTCTGCAGTTACCGCGCGCGGTCCTTTCTTTCCGATTTTCTGGTGGGTACGTGCAAACGCCTCAGCAAAGTCCACATCGTTGAGATAGCCAAGTCGTAATGCCGCTGCAATTGCTTCGTCAGTTGATACCGGTGAGAAGCCGGCTTTTTTCAAATATATGCGCGCATCACTGGACGATTTTTTGCGCAGTGCAAGATATTGAATAAGTTTTTTACGTGCGCGCACATTTTCATCCGTCTGCCGTATCTCCTCGAGCAGTTCCGGCGAAACCTGCATTCCTCGCGCAACATGGAACCGGACTGCCACATCGGCGTCTAAGGCGATGGCTGAGCCGTCATCAAACACCAGGGAGACTTCACTGGCGTTTCGTTTCTGTTGATATTTCAGGTCGGTAATGAGCATTAGCTTGTACCAAGTATTGATAGGGATGCAAAGCCACAAAAATCATAGTTTTGGCAGTCACTACGTATTGGCAGCCGCGTTCTGAGTAATAAAGGATTACAACTGGATATGAGCTGGAAAGCGCCGGGAGGTTACCCGCATGAGTAGACGTCCGAGCCGGGTTCCCCGGTCACGACGTTCGTGCTGCCTCGCGTTTATCCTTACCGCAGTAGTCGTTCTGGTAGTCGCCGGTTGTGGTTTCGCCTGGCTCTATACCCATCCAGTGAGCAACAGCACCCTGCACGAGCGGGTGCTCCGGCGCCTGGAGCGTGTCAGTGGTCTTGATGTGACTTATGATTCTGCCAGCCTGACCCTCGCCACGGGACAGTACAAGATTCGCAACCTGCGTTTTATGGAACCGGGCAAGCAAGAGGCCCCGGTGCTGTTTATTGACGAAGTACTGGCAACCATTCGTCCGTGGCAGCTTTTGTCCAATCCGGAATCTGTTTTAACCCGGGTCGTGCTTAAGAACCCCAGCCAACTGGATATGCTTTATTCCCACCGGTCAGTCCGGCTTGGTGAGAAGTCGCAGTTCCTCCTGAACTCTGTTCAGAAAGCCCAGCCCCCCGGATCCGATGTCGGTGGTCGTCTTCCCTTTGAAGTACTCACAATTGAAAATGCCGAGCTGGCATTTGTTGAAGAAGAAGGAATTCTTCCCGGCCCCGGCCCCGCAAAACCCGCCATGGTTATGGAAGGGGAGCTTACGGTTACAAATGAGCCGTCGGGCAATGTGGCCTTTGAGTTTGAGGGCCATGCGGATCGCCCTTCCGCAGAAGCAGAAAATATTACCACCCGGACAATGGCCGCGGGTATCCACACCATCGTTCACCTGGGCGCTGATAACGCTATTAAGATTGAAGGCGGTGCAGAGCGCATCGCGCTGACGCGCATGTTCCGGGAAATGCCGGAAACATCCATTCGGGCCGCAGGACTGAAATTGAACCTGGAATCGGAAAAAACAGGTAACAAGTTCCGGCTGAACGGCAATGTATTGGCAGACAGCCTTTCCTACATCAGCCCGGAAAACAGCACTCAACTCTCCGATGAAAAGCTGGGACTCAACCTTGACCTGGATTATAACACATCAAATACGACAGCTGATATTCGTGCGTTAAAGCTTCAAAGCGCCGGTGCATTAGCCCAATTAACAGGTAACACATCCTTCACTGGCGTCCACTCATACAACCTGGCCGTTAGCGCGCAGCGGATTAGTAAAGATTACCGCGTGCTCCTGGAGCGTCTGCTCCCCAAAGGCTGGGATGTGGAGGCTACCAGCGACAGCCTGGCAGTCGACATGAGAATTGCCGGAAGCACAGAGGGCGTTAAAAGCCTCGGCGGCAAACTTTCTGTTAGAGGAATCAGCCTGGTTACTCCCGCGCTGCCGGCAGCCCTTAAGAACCTTCATGGCGATGTGGATTTCGGTGCGGAGCAGGTTAACTTTGCCGATATGACGGGCGAGTACGCAGGCGCCCGGGTTGCCCTCGATGGCTCATTCCAGGGCGATCCATGGGTATCGAAGGCAGGTAATCTTGATCTGAACTGGAGCACGCTTATTCCGCTGGAAGAGGTGCTGGCGCTTCACGGAAACAGCCTGGCAGAATCCTCTATCTCCGGCTCTGGACGTATCCGCGGCAACGGTACATGGCGCCAGCAGATCAACCTGGCTGATTCACGGCAATCTGCCACGCCCCAAATTGAGGGCGAAATTCAATTTGAGGATGTTGGCCTGGCTTATGCCGCCCTTCCAGCACCCATTGCAGGGCTTAATGGCAATACACGCATTGTTGAGAACCGCCTGGAAATTGATAACCTTACAGGCACCATGCAGGGTAACAAGCTGGAAGTTTCAGGCATTATCAGCGGTGATAACTTTTTCTGGCGCGATGCCGAAGTTTCTGCATCGCTGAGAAGCCGGCTGGATCTCGCGCGCCTTGGCCCCTACCTTACACCCGAGCAGCAGAAGAACCTGGCTGAATATCAGCTTGCCGGCATGGCCGAAACAGAGATTATTGTAAAAGGCCCGGCAAACGATCTCGGCAGCCGCTTTACCGGGACGGTGCGGGTTTCCGATGTGACGTTTGCTCCAGGTCTCGATTTCATGCAGGGCAGCTTTACTAACGTCAACGGCGTGCTGCGTTGGGACGGGCGAACAATGCGTTTGGAGGAACTCACCGGGCTTCTTAATGAGGAAGAGGTCGCCTTAGGCGGCACCATTGCCGCGAACAGTATCGATCTGCAAATCCAGGCGGAACCATTACTCGAAATGGTGGAAAGAACGTTTCCGCAAATGGACAAGTACCTGGATATGTCAGGTGCGCTGGAATGCGATCTGCGGTGGGTAGCGCGTTCTTCTGACGAAGAACCGCCGCCAATGCCGATTACCAAAATGATTGAGGCCGCGCGAACTCTGGCCGACAAGAGTATAGTTGATAAAACCTTTTCGCTGGATGGAGAGCTCCGCTTTAACGACGCCAATGTGCGCCATATCGCCATGCCGCCAGCGCGCCAGGAGAACGGCAGGAAGATTCCCGAAGGCCGCATCACAGAGTTGACGGGCCGGGTCCTGGTAAAAAACGATACCCTCACTGTTTCAGACGATGCTACGATGTCATGCGCGTTTTCCGACACAGAGAACTGTCGCCTGAGTGGCAGCATTCGCCTGCGGCCAGACAACTTCCCTGAACTGAAAGTTAGAGTCAGCTCTGCCGGCGTTATGAAACTTGACGTGTGGGCGATGGGGTGGGGAAAAGATCTTCACAAACCGGAACAGCCGCCCATAACAAACAAGAAGTTTGACCTGGAAGCGGAGCTCGTTGCACCTGCTGTACTGTTTCGCGGTCAGGAGGCCGGGCGAAGCCGCGCCAAGCTTACCTTTAACATGGTACAGGACGATTCCCCCAGGGTAACAAACTTCCGGGAAGTCGTGGTACAGGGTAACCGGCCTGGCCTCGGGCACATCACGGGCAGCGGACGTATTGAATCGTTTGTATGGGATGAACAGCGCTTCCCGCGGTGGCAGGCGTCCATTGATGCGCAAAGAATGCCGCTGGAATCCATGCTGGGCGC
>JAKFFN010000019.1:0-3494 GCA_036675025.1 Candidatus Sumerlaeales bacterium
GGGTTAGGTGAGCTTTCCTAGAGCGCCAGCAAGCGGGCGCAGTCCTAGAAGGTGCGTTGTTACGTTAATTGCGCTGTGCGGGATTGGGTGGGGTGTGGTTTTGAGTGGTCGACGGAACGTCGACCCTACGGTTTGGCGCGGCGCGGGTTGGGTTATTCCGGTGCTGCGCACCGGCGGGGGGACGCCCGCGCTCCCAGGATTCGCGCTCCCAGGATTCGCGCTCCCAGGATTCGCGCTTCGTGTGTTAGTAGATGGCTTTGATGTTAACAGCGGGCGCTGTGGGTTTGATGGTTATACATTCAGCGTCGCGGGTTAACACGGATGCTCCTTCGACCTCAACGGTGCTCAGCTGACGAGACTCCGGATGACGGAAAAATACCCGGATGCCGCCTGGAGGAGGAGTTGCAGGAGCGGACAGACTCATCTGGATTGATTGGTTGTCCAGGGTTGTCATGTAATACGATACGTTACCCCAAGGAGTTCCCGCATTCTCCACACCAACCTTCTGCCCGGTCGCGAGCCAGTTGCGGGAAATGCCGGCACCGAGATACAAAGAGTCCGTGGTTTCGGTTACGAGAAGATTTCGAACCAGGCGCAACTGTTCCTGGTTCGAATAGTTATGAGGAAGAGTGGGAAAGTTCTTCCCGTCTTTGGCAAAAGTAACTTCTACGGAGGAGTACGTGTCGCGTGACATGCCGTAGGCCATGGATGCGTAGAGCCCAAGCAGGGCTTTTTCCGGCTCTCCATTAATCAGCCTGTGGTACCAGTAGCCGGCCGTGTATGCGTGATCGATTCCACCCCAGAAGCGGCTTAATCCCATTAAGAGTCCGCCGCGTTGTTCCAGCGTTTCGACTATCATTTTCGCATAGTCAGAATCCGGGGGAAGCGTGTGGCCACCGTTATCGAGCAGGCAGGTTGACAGCAACGAGTAATAATTACTGCCCATCCAGCCGGTAGCGCGGAGAAGCTCCCGGGTTTCCGGGAACAGTGGAAGCAGCTGAAACCCGTCAACTTCAAAGACGGATTTCGCCAGCACTTCCTGGATGTCCGCTGAGTATTCGTCAGCTTCCGCACGAAGCGATTCCGACTCTGATGTCATATCGATTTGCTGGAGGGTATCGGCGAGATATCTCAGTCCGTTTGCCAGGTAAATATCTGACACGATATAGTACTCTGGTTGAGGGTGGTCGCAGTAAGGGCGCGCCTTAATCATGCCGTGGACCGGGCTGGTGGTGGGCGTCTGCGCTTTAGCCGTTTTGCGGTTCTCGCGGCTCCACTGGCTCATCTTTAAAAGGGTAGGGGCGACCTTTTTGAGCCAATCCTTATCCTTGGTTGCGCGAAAATGATGATACACAGATTGCATAAGGGCGCCCTGGTCTGGAAGTCCGGAATTCACCAGGAACAGCCCGTCTTTGTTAACCATGTTCAGCATGGCCTCAATCCACTTCCTGGAGTCTTCGGTCCGGTTTAAGAAGTCGAAGATTTGTGATCCGCGCGTGGCGCTGATGCCGTAGATCATCTCGTAAAATCCACCGGCACCATCGTGGAATTCGTAGTAGCCATTCACCTTATCGACGCCGGCATAGACGTGTACAATCCAGGCTTTCCATGCGTCCATGACCCTTTGTTCCGGGATGGAAATCTGCATGCCGCGGTCGATGATCTTCTGCCACGTATCCCGAACCTCTGCTGTTTTTTGTTCGTACTCAGCAGCATCGATTTTTGAAGCGCGTAGACGGCTGTCGTCCGTCGGGAAATTCATAGCACAGTAGAACACCTTTGTCTCTGACGGCTGCAGTCTGATATCATCCCATTTTATCAGGTCCTGCTTTTCGTTTTGTCCAAAGAGACCCAAGCTCGTGGTGGCAGGCGACGTGGTTACATTGGTAACCTCCATCCTGATAAAGGCCGTCAGCTGGTTGTCGGGGCTCATGGATTTCGACCAGGCTGCGAGGCTTTGTTTATAGAGGATCCCGTTATGACGGTACGAACATGTAAGGATGGGGAGCCAGTTATCCTGAAGCGAACGGCTAACAGTTGTGCCCGATCCAAAACGCGTGCGGTCGGCGCCCAGGGTAAACCAGGCCTTGCTGCCCTTGCCGGCTGCGGGAAAGGTATCGGGCGCCGGCCACATTCCTATCTGGCCATCAGGCAGTACTACAAATTCATTGGGATGCGAGGCTACGCTCAACGCATCGCGGGTGTATTGAAGCGGAGGCCAGTATGCGGCGACGGAATCATAGGTGGGATCGCCTGGTTTGGCAAGCTCGGCGAGGCCGTATATGTCGCGGTAATGCTCGCCTTCTTTCGCCGTAACTGTTGCTTCTGTACTTAATACCGGCTCAAGCGACACATTCCTGATTGACGCAGTTGTAACGGGGCCGGCATCAGTCATATCGTTATCGAGGTCGCTCGCGGTGTGGGATTTGTCAGCGTAGTAGCCTTTGCCGATGATGACCTTTTGAAACGCCTCTTGAAATGCTTCGGTTCTTTCAACAGATCGAAATGTTTCCCATTTGTCGGTTTCGCCGGCAATCTGAAAGCTGAGTTCACTATCCGTCAGCATCAGCGCCAGGTTATTCCACCGGGAATCGGTTGCCGCTGGATGCAGATTTCCGGTCTCAGGATCGTAGGACCAATCCGCGCTGTTCGTCGTGGTAAGCCTGTACCTGGTCTCCTTACCGTTATCACAGATAATGCCGTACACACCGGGGCCATGAACGTGGTAAATATCGTTACCGGAAATGTAACCAATGCGTACCCAGGTATCGGGCTTCCAATAGAGAAACACAGACGGAGACAGCTCGGCGGCGGCGGGCGCCTTTATGGATGCGGAAGCGCGGAAGTTTGAAGAATTCTCAGGTTCGTGTTCGATGTGAGAGTGGACGTTGTTGGGGCCGCGTAAGGTCCAGAGGTTATTGTCTAACGTGATGGTTGCGCTTGGATGAGTATCGTGCTCCCACGTTTCGCTCTCAGCACCACAGCATAGGTGACATACTGTTGCGATTGCGGCTGCGTAGACGGTACGGCTGAACATGGCGGCTCCAGTGATTTAACGTTACTTGAAACCGGTCACCGGAGATGGCTGTAGTCAAATCTTTATGGCCCGGGAATCGAAAAGGGGTTGATGATCTTTACTTCAACGTCGCGGATTAACACGGATGCTCCTTCGACCTCAATGGTGCTCAACTAACGAGAATCTGGATGCCGCCTGAAGGAGGAGTTGCTGGCTGGCGCTGCGCAGGGAAGGATGGTGGCGTATGGGGCGTCCACTTTACGGAATAAATTCCGCGGTACCTCTACGCTTGGTGCTGTAATCCGCTGCGCGCTGCTGGGAGGGAGCGTTGGTCTGGCACGCACGGGTGAGGGCACCCGTGTTACCCGAGTTGACGTCTTCTGGCGCTGCGCGGGGAAGGATGGTGGTGCATGGGGCGTCCACTTTACGGAATAAATTCCGCGGTACCTCTGAGCCTGGTGCTTGAATCTGCTGCGCG
>JAKFFN010000057.1:0-3491 GCA_036675025.1 Candidatus Sumerlaeales bacterium
TCGTGATAATTAGCCCCTTTTTCCGAAGCCGCGTTTCTGCCCGCACCGCCCACAGAAGCCACGGCCAAAGTCGCTCAGCACCGTCAATAGCCACCACGTCACATTTGCGCATCATCCCACGCCACTCCCGCTCCAGGCCCCGCCGCCGGTCACTGCATTGCCACCGCCTAACTCTGAGTCCGCGCGCTGCCAGTTGCCCAATGATATCCGTCAGCAGGGTAGATTTCCCCGCCCCGTGCGGCCCCACCAGTTCACCCCGCCACCCATGCCGCTCCAGCCGCCCCACGATCTTTTCTAATCCTCCCGACCCCACCTTGCCCGCGAAGATATACCCACCCCGCGCCGGCTCCACCAGGTGGCTACTATACGGATTGCTCTTCCGCCCCGTGTTCAACTCATTAACGGCGGCCCACCCGCAAGCGGACTGCCGTCGTCATCATAGAAAATCGACTGCTCACCCGCCATCGGAATCACACCGGTCGATACATCCGAACCCGCCGGCCGCACTACCAGGTCAATCTCCGTCTCCGCGTTGCTCATCCAGCCCTTCTTCACGTACAGGCCCAGGTGCCAGTTGATCTTGATCAGCTTGCCCGAGTACGAGTACGGGTGCAGTGGAATCTGCACCTCAAAATCCCGCGTAAAATGTGACGGGATCTTCTCGTCTTTCTTGCACAACGGCAGAGATTCCGCCACGCCCTCATCTCGCGTTCCAATACCCGACGTCCGCCAGAACAACACCAGCTCGATGCTATCCGCCTCCCAAGCCCCATCCGGCGAAGTTATCACCACCTGCCCCCGAAGTTCGGAGCCGGGCTCGTAGCTGTCGCGATATTCGGATAGCAGAATCTGTAAATTCAGTTCGGCCACTTGCGCTGCTCCTGTTCAAACATTTCGCGTGATAATACTCTAAGCGGAATTTCGCTGGTGACATTTCGCCAGAAAACAAAATCTCTACTGATCTTAAAAAGCCATTCAATCTGATTATGCTGACTTTTAAAAGAGGGTACTGCGTCTAACGGGATGCGAAAAGTTCTGCGGCATACTTCGCCCGATTGCCCGGGCTTCGGCATTCCGATATCACATAGAGGGAGTTTCGCTATAATTTCCCGTTTCGTTTCTGTATCCGTGCCTTTGGTAAATTTGGCTTCTTCCTGACAGAGGATTTCTACAGCCAGGCGAGTCATGGGAAAACGGCTTTTGCAGCAGATTATGGTGTCGAGTTCCTGGCCGGGAACTGCGGGCTGTGCGATGCGGATCGTTACGTTGCCTAATTTGCTCTCCACGTAGAATCGCAGTCCCAAGACCAGGAATATGAGGGGGATCAGATACCAAACGGCCACAAACACCAGCTCGGCGAGGTTATCGATTCCATCCCTGAAATCTTGTTCTCCTGCCATGAGGGCAGTGACTATTGCACCAGACATTGCCGCGATAATCAGTAAACCCCTTGCCGCACACCCGGGCGTTAGTGAGGGTTTCAGGTGATAGTACCCGTCGACTTTTTTCCTGTAGCAGTGCTCTGCTACGTAAAAATCTTCGTCCATCCATGCAGGCAGTTTCTGTGAGTCGAAATCGTCGTACTTTCCGCGCAGTTCCTGGATGCTCGTGTAGGTACCGCTAAGGCCAAGAAGTATGAAAAATCCAATAACCACCCAAGCCACAGCTACATTGCCTTCACCAGATTCGCTTATGGCGAAAAGTAACAGCAAGCCACTGCTGAAGAGAAGCAAGAACAGGGAGAATGCCAGTTTGAACCAGGAATCTGCCGTGGCATTGTTCCTTGGCCTATGCGGTTTGTTTTTGCGACGCATCGCTTCCCTCATAGACCAGCCCGGGTGGTATGACTGCCAGCGGGAAGCGTTGCTCGACTTCGCGGTCATTAGTTAGGACAAGTCGCACCAGAAAGAACCAGTTTATCTGGTTGGATTTCGATTTAAAAGTTACCATGGTATTCCATGGCAACTCAAGTTTCACCCGGGTTTCCACAGCGCCTTCCAGTATGTGTTTTTGTAGCAATCTGGAGACGGATTCTGTTACTACGTAAGCTTTTTCATTTTTGTAGGAATCATTCTCCCAGCCCTGCGCGGCTTCTTCCATAACCAGGTCCACTGCTATCCGCTTAATATTGTGAGCTTCGGGAATTCTAATGATGGCATCGAAGGAGCTTCCAGGTGTGGCAGGGGCGGTAATTGCAATGTATGGCAGTTTTGGAAATGTTATTGCGCGGTAAAACTTAAGCAAGAGACTGCCTACGATAACAACAATGGCCCCACCTAGCAGGGTCAGATAAAGCGTTACATCACCGTCGTCAGCGGTTACTAAAATACCGATTGCACATGGCGTCAATAAAACGACGCACAGTATGACGGTGAGTGTATTGAGGAGCAATTTTCTAAAACGGAGACTTTCCGGCTTAATAGCATAGGGTGGAGTTCCTGAGTATAATTGTAATAGCTCAGTCTTAATTGGTTGCTGGAGCCGGCAAGTTTTTGCGGGCCGTCGTCCTGTTGTTAATGCGAGTATCTCTAGCCGTATGGCGTAAAAGCAAAAGCCTAACCATCCTAGTAAAGCAATAAACAAAACCCATCCGATTACATTGTCCAGGGCGGCTCCCTTCCAAAGCATGTATAAGCCGAACGGCACTATCATGAGATGTGTTGTCAGAATGATTAATCCTGATCTGGGATTATCACGTACGTCGGACGAGTTCTCACCCACTCGCAGCCGCTCCCCGCAGTGCCTCTTGCGCTACTCGCTCCGGCACCACCACCAGCGGGAACCGCTGTTCCACATCCGGCCGGCCTGGCAGCACCATCTTCACCCGCACCAGCCAGTTTATCTGATTATTGCTCGACCTGAAAGACACTATCGCATCCGCCGGCACCTGCGCCGTCTGGTGCGCCAGTACTCTGCCGTCCCGCGCCGTCATTCCCGGCAGATCACACACCGCCACCTCCCGCACAATCTCCGTCTTCGTGCGTGTATCTGTACCCTGCCGGTACGATGCCTTTTCCTCACAGATCAGGTCAATCTTAACCTGGTCTATCTTGAACTGCCCCGACTGGCTCACCAGCACCTCCAGCCGCTGCCCAGGCGCCACCGGATACACACTCACATCCAGCTGAGTCTCGCCCACCATGATCCAGCGGAAAAGCGCCTTTACGGCTCCGAAAAGAATGCCCAGGCCGATCAGAAGAAATATCGCCAGGAACCACCACGGCGCCGAATCCCCATCCGAACCCGACAGTTTCTTGACAACAAACACGCCCACTATGCCGTTCCAGAAAACCGCCGCAAACGCCAGCATGAAGAACTTGCCCCTGTGCGTCGACTCCGGCGGCACCCGGTAATATCCCCCCGGCTGCAGCGCCAGTTTGTGCATGTTATACGGCATCAGCGCCTGGTAATATCGCCCCTTGTCAGCCGCATGGGTCACAGTTCCACCCAGGGCCGGCTTCCCAAACAAAACTCGAAACCCTGCAAACACC
>JAKFFN010000179.1:0-3490 GCA_036675025.1 Candidatus Sumerlaeales bacterium
GAGGCGCAAAAAAATAGCCACAAAAAGGCACATAATGTACAAAAGGCGGGGGTGGTGTAGAGAGGGGGGATGCTCGGAAGACCTGGCCGCAGTAGGCGCAAGGGGCGCAGCGGACCCGGATTAGTGATGGGGGAGCCTGTTCTGTTGCTGGGGGACGGGGGGGCTGGTTTTGATATTAATTGTTTTGTTTTGGATTATTGTTGACTGCTGGATACTGTTTTAGCAGCAAAGAGAGTCAGGAGCAAGTGGGCTAGCTACGGGGGGGAGTTTTGTGCGTACATCGGGCTGGCGGCGCGGGCTTTATTATATTTATATTGGAAGAGGAGTGGTGGCATGGCTAAACAATTATTTGCAGGGTTGGCAACGCTTGCGGTGGCTTCGGCGGCGATGGGTCAGTCAGTTACTGTTGGTACGACAGGGGCTAACCACACAAGCCTGACTGCGGCGGTGGCGGCGGTAAAGGCTGATCCGGCGGCGCCTAATGTGATTACATTTATTGATGCGGGTCCGTTTTTTGAGAACGACCGGATTGCGCTGGATGAGTTTGCGACGGGGCCGGATGACATGATCATCCAGGGTGCACCGGGCGTGCGTCCAGTTATTATAGCGGATATAGAAGCTGCGACGCGGAAATCGGGAATGATCTACCTGCGGAAGCAGGGGAACCTTACGGTGAAGGATTTGATTGTTCTTCCGCCTGTGGCCGGAGTTACGCCAGAGAATTATACGGCCAAGGTGGCTGAGACTGGTATAGAAATCCAGGTGGATAACCTGTTGGGAACGAGCATCACGCTTGAGAACATCTTTATCGGATCGAACAACGGGAGCAACCAGCCCACGGGAGCCCTGGATGGATTGACGCCGCCAGTCACGACGGCGGGAACAGTAAGTTTCCGGGACGAGGGAATCCTGGTGCAGTCGCAAACCGGCGGTAACCAGCTGCATTACCTGAACATGACAGGAGTGGTTGTGAGTGGTGTGGATGGTGACCAGGGTTCGGATGCGATTCGCGGTTTTCCGGATGGATCGGTAGGGTCGGAATGGATACTGGGTCCGGGGACGGTGCTTTCGTATAATGGCGGCCATGGATTTCAGCCTGGGGGCACTACGAACTTCTCGGTGCAGGTGCGTGGTGAGGAAGGAAACCCGGTCAAGATTATCAATAATGAGCGTTCTGGCATTAACGTGACGAACCAGGCTGGAGCGGCCTCCGGGCTGACCAATGTTGAATGGTGTATTATTGCCAATCAACTGGAGAATGGCACATTGATGGGCGACCTGGACACGTCTAGTCTGTTCACGAATGTGACGATTGCTAATAACGGGGGCGTGGCATTGCTGGGACCGGCGGACCCGAATGCGGTGACTTATACTTTCAGCAATGTGATTGCGGCAGGCGATGGTGGTGCGGCCGATGCTGACAATGTTATCCGTTTGATTAAGTCGGGCACTGGTACGGCAGCGCCGTCCTTTTTTACGGCGACAAACAGCGCGATTGTGCTGGCGGGGCCGTATACGCTGAACAGCACGGCCTATGGCGCGGATGGCATTGATAGTGACGGCAACTATACCGTTACGACTACGGGTGTTGTGAATAGCGATCCGGAATTTATTACGCTGAACCCGGCTGCGGGTGGATTTGCTGTGGTGTCAAACCAGGCATATGGCACGGCGGGTCCGGCCGGTCAGCCGCTGGTTGGCGGCGGGGCGTTTGCTGCGGCTTCGGTGGAAGATTGGCAGCTTTTTTAGGCGGCGCTGAGACGCCGCCGTAAGAAGGTGAGAAGGGCCGCTGCGCGGCGTGAGAAGGTGAGAAGTGAGAAGGTGAGAAGGTGGTCCTGGTGTGGTTTGCCGGGACTGCTTTTTTTATTTGGTGGAGGGGGGAGGGCGGTTGCGTGGCGGGGGTTATGGAGACGGGGCAGGGGTTGAGTGTTGGGTGTTGGAGGTGAGCGTTCCAAGAGCGCCAGCAAGCGGGCGCAGTCCTAGAAGGTGCGCTGCTACGATTGAGGGCGCTTCGCGGGTTTGGGTTTGGCTGGTGGCGCTGCCAATAGAACCTATAGGACCAATAGAACCTATAGGACCTATAGGACCAATAGGACGAATAGGACCTATAGGACAAATAGGACGAATAGGAGTTATGGGACTTATGGGACCTTTGGGAGTTAGTATTAGGGTTTATTGGGTGTCAGGCGGATGGTGGTGGGTGTGGTTAGGATTTGGTTGGCGGTTTGCTGGACTTTTTCGGCGGTTACGCTGGCGATCAGGCCGGGGTAGAGGTCGTCCATTTGCCAGCCGAGGCCCATCTGGTCGAAGTGACCGAGGTAGAAGGCGCGGCGGAAGTTTTTCTGGTGGTCGATGAGGAATTTTCCGATGAGGTAGTTTTTGGCGCGGAGGAGTTCATCTTCGGGAATGGGCTGGGTTTTGATGCGCTGGAATTCGGCGAGCATGCCTTCCTGGGCCATGTCGAGGGATTCGGGTTTTGTTCCGATGTATCCGAAGAGCTGGCCGGCGTGTTTCATGGCGGAGTAGCTGCTGCCGGTGGCGTAGGCGAGTCCTTTTTCTTCGCGGAGGGCGGAGAAGAGTCGGCTGCTCATGCCTTCGCCGAGGAGGGCATTGAGGACCCGGCTGGCGGCGTAGGCGGGATCTGTGGGTTTGAGGGCGGGGAAGCCCATGACGAGGTAGGCCTGTTCGCTTTCTCGTGTGAAGGAGATGGTGTGTGGATCGGCGGGAATGGGAGTGGCGGGAGTGATGAGGGAGGCGGCGTCGACGGCGGGGCGCATGCGGGGGACAAAATGCTGAAGGAGGAGAGCGTTGATTTCGTCGGGAGTAAAATTTCCGACGGCGACGATGCGGATGGGGCTGGTGGTGAGTTCTTCGTGGGTGCTGATAACTTGTTCACGGGTTAGCTCGCCGACGGATTCTTTGAGTCCGCTGGTGGGGAGGCCGTAGCCGTGGGTGGGGTAGAGTTCGCTGTAGAAATTTTTGAGGGTGGTGGAGAGGAGATCGTCTTCGCTGCGACGGATGGCGGCGAGGGTGGTCTGGCGTTCTTTTTCGAGTTCTTCGGGTTCGAAGGCGGGTTCGAAGAGGGTTTCTGAGAAGAGGGCGATGGATTCGGCGAGGGTATCTCGGGTGGTGATGACGTGGGCATTGGTGTAGTCGTCGCTGGCATCGCAGGAGAGGGAGATGCCCATGCCGTCTATGGCGTCGGCGAGCTCGGCATAGGTGAGGCGACGAGTGCCGCGGAGAAGCATGCGTCCGGTGAGGGAAACAATGCCGGCGTCGGCGCGGGATTCGGCGGAGGCGCCGATGGGCATGAAGGCGATGAGGGCGACGATGTCGTTGGAGGTATCGGGGCGGAGGAGGACCGCGAGATTGGGGGCGAGAGTTTGCCAGCCGGGGAGAGTGGACAGTGAGGGCGAAGTTACTTGAGACATAGAGAGCCTTTCGCGGTGAAATTACTAATTACTAATTACTAATTACTAATTGTGGTGCG
>JAKFFN010000077.1:0-3477 GCA_036675025.1 Candidatus Sumerlaeales bacterium
CTGCACGGGCCGGGCACCGAGCTCCCGCCCGCACCTTCTGCGCAGGCTGGCGAAGCCTCGGTGCCGGTACTGGGCGGGGTGAAGGCCAGCGACTGGGTCGTCGCGGCCGGCGGACATCTCCTGCGCGAAGGCCAGACCGTGGTGCCGGTGGACCGCAACAACCGCCCGCTCCGGGTCGCCGCGGGTGGCGATGCGGCCAACATCGCATCGCGCCCGGAGTAATCCACCACATGGACCACGGATGGATCCGCATGGGTGAGTTTGGCACCGCCGTGTCGGAACGAACCGAGAACATTGCTGAACTGTTTCGCTCCGCCGGCATCCGGTGTGAAGTGTACGGCAGCCTGATGCAGGCGCGCTGGGAAAAACTGGTCTGGAACATACCGTTTAATGGATTAGGCGTGGCAGCAGCGGCCAATGTAGCTGAAGTGCTTGGGTCATCGGAACTACGGCAACTGGCTCACGTTCTCATGAACGAAGTCGTGGCAGCGGCCACGGCCACAGGTGTTCCCATTGACCCCGCCATGCCGGAAAAGATGCTGAAGAACTCAGAATCCATGGGTCCTTACCATAGCAGCATGCAGGTGGACTATGAAAACGGGAAGCCGCTGGAAGTGGAATCGATTATCGGCGAGGCCGTACGCCGCGCCGAGGCTGCAGGCATTCAGGTGCCGAATATGCGGATGCTGTACACGCTGGTTAAGCATAAGAACGCTTCGATTCTCGAGGAATCAATGTCCGGTAAGCAGGACTAGTTAAGCGCCCGATGCATTCTCCGCGCCATTAAACGGTGAAACTGCGGAATCTGTAACAGAGCGCACAAACCACCCACCCCGCAGCGCCGACCAGTGCCAGCACGCCTAAGTTCTCAACGCTCGGTGCCACACCTTTTAGAAGAGTCTCGGTTGGCTGATAGAATCGGAACAGGGAGTAATTGGCCATACCGCCGCCGGCATACCAGATTTGTGCGAGGAAGTTCCATACATACATGGTCAGGACTACCGTGAGGCACCAGCCCACGGCATCTCCACGTACACTGAGGAAAGCGGATAGAGCGGCGAAGATGCCGGTAAACGCGAATACCAGCATGGCCAGTCCAAGCGCCGCCTGCACTGCTGCGCCTGCATTAAGCGATTCGGACTGCCCGCTCCACATCGCGCCAAAGTAGCAGCCTGCCCACAATGAGGCGACGCCCAGGGCGCAGAACGCCAATACCACAATGGCTATGGCAGCGACCACGCCAAACCGGCTGACAGGCCGCGCCAGTACCAGGCTGATGCTTCGCTTTTCAATGTCGCCAGTGAAGAACCCGGTCAGCAGGGCAACTGGCAAAGCCAGTAATACCGTAAGCACAAAGGGATGCTGAAAGATGACGGCCAGGTACCCATTCAGCTCCGTCATTGATGCGGGGCCGATATCAAAAGCCGTCTGCACCCATTTGGGGATGAGCTTGGTAAGCGGAGATGCTCCGCCACGCTGTTGTATCTGAAGAAACACGCGGCAGGCTATGACGAGAAATCCGAATACAGCCCCAGAGGCCAACAGGCCAAGCAGCCACGAACGCCGCAGATAATCGCGAATGAGTGCTATCATCGGGCGGCCTCCGGGCGCTTCAGCGAACGAACGTTAACGCCGTAAAGCTTGAGGAATGATTCTTCGAGCGCAGGTTCAAGGCGGAAGTCTATGGGGTTAAGCCGGGCGAGCTCGTGGATTAATTTCTGGCTCTCGCTGCCCGATGCCAGGTAAAGGAGCCAGCCGCCGGAATCACTCCTGATAAAACGGGCGCCGGCAATTGCGGGGGCTTCCTTTGCCGTTACAGGCTGCTGGCTGCCAGCATCGCCTTCAAATTTCACCCAAAGCAACCGGTCCGCGCGGGCAGCCATTTCTACCATGGTCGACTGCAGAACAAGGTTACCCTCACGCAGAACCGCAACGCGGTCGCAAAGGCGCTGTACCTCGCTTAGCACATGGGAGGAGAAGAAAACGGTTCGGCCACGGTCGCGAAGGTCGTGCAATACGTCAAAAAAGGCTTCCTGGGAAAGCGGGTCCAGGCCGCTGGTGGGTTCGTCCAGGATGATCAGTTCCGGATCATGCTGCAGAGCCTGTACAATCGCTATTTTCTGCTTCGTTCCGCGCGAAAGCAAACGGACCGGACGGCGCAGATCGGCGTCAGCCAGGTTCAGTTCCCTGCACAGTTCTGCACGATTCACGGCCTTGCGGCCGCTTAAGCGCTCGTAAAAAGCCAATAGCCTACGTCCGGTGGTGTTCTCCGGCAAGGCCGCTTCGCCGGGAACGTAGCCAATATTGCTGCGCCCCTTCACACTGCCGGCGCTCACCTTTTTGCCAAACAGTTTCAGCTCGCCCTTATCAGCGCGGATGAAACCCAGCATCAGCCTGATAGTGGTTGTCTTGCCTGATCCGTTAGGCCCGAGGTACCCGAATATCTCGCCCTCATGAACCTGCAGGTTCAGATCTCGTATTCCCTGTTTGGCCGAGTAAAGCTTTGTAAGCCCGCGCGCTTCGATCACAGAAACCATGGTTGTGGCTATGCTTTTTGGCGACGGATAATCATTTGCGAAGCGGGTTACTCCTAACGGGACCGGGGCGTAAGTTGCAGCATGTTTTCCCGCTGGATCACATAGAGCCGGCCCTTGCTGTCGCGGGTGACAATTTCAAGTCCTCCGCCGGCGATTTCTTCTACCTCTTTGGACGCGACATCCAGCGCGAAAAGTTTGCCGAAATGGCAGCCGTAGAACTTGCCATCATGCGCCTCAGTCATGGAGCCGCCGCGCCAGAAATGACGCGGTTCGGTATTGGGGAAAAGCTTATCTTCAGCATAGACGACTTTACGGGCTTTCGTATCGAAAATAAAAAGTGCACCCTCTGCCCAGCCCCACAGATTACCATCGGGGCCAATGCGCAGACCGCTGATGCCGCGCTTGCCAGGCACCGGAACCAGTTCCGTTACCATCTTATCCTGCTTCACATCCCAGAGGAACAGCTTTCCTTCTTTGGCCGTCGGCTCGATTCCGAGCCCGCCGTGTATAGTCGTGCCGCCGTAGAGAATGCCGTCTTTGTAAGCGAAAGTAACAATTCCCTGATCTTTTATGAGGTTTCTGTGAACCGCAGTAAGCGTTGTGTCTGGATCATAGATAGCCAGTGCGCCGCCAAGAAGACCATAGCCGGGAACAGTTCCGATGAACACGCGATTTTCTTCGGGCACACCCAGCATGCCAAACGGACGATCCTGGCCCTGTTCTTTAAGGTTAAAGAGAGATTTCGGATTTTCGTCGCCCGGCTCTTTCGCAGTATCAAATACCGAAATAATGGCGCCGGGATAAGTCCCGAGGAAAAGCTGGCTATCGTAGAAGGTGACGCCTTCAGCCTGCTTCACGCCACCCAGTTGCTTATGGGTGCGGGTTTCCGGATCGAAAATACCAAGCTGCCCGCTCACGTAACCGCTGCTGTAAATTTTCC
>JAKFFN010000398.1:0-3450 GCA_036675025.1 Candidatus Sumerlaeales bacterium
CCCTCCGTTCCGCTAAGCGTCTCCGGCACCACCACATCAATCTCCCGCGTGCCCCAGCTGATCACATTCGTCAGCACCGTCCCCCCAAACATCACCGACTTCGTCGGTCCCGGCGCTCCAAAGTTCAGCCCCCGCAGCGTCACCGTCGACCCCGCCTCCACATCATACGTCGGGGTAGCCCCCGGCGGCGAAGTCAACGACACCCCATCCCCCCGTAAACTCGTCAGGTGCGCTCCGGAAATTGAGCCCCCAAAATTAAACACAAGGTCATCCACACTCATCTCCCCATCCGCGCCCAGCGAAACGATCACATACCGGTCAAACCCGTCCCCATAAAGCTCCAGCGTAATCATCCCCTGGTCACCACGAATCAGCCCCAGCGGATTAAACAGGTAATACGGGTTCCCCCACGGGTCCAGCGGACTCCCCTCGTCATAAGGCGTCGTCCCCACCTGCGTCCGGTCCGACTGATAAGTCACATACGGCCCCTTCCACGAAAGAAAAGCCGTCGCCAGGTTCACCCTGTTCGGCCGGAAAAATCCCTCATTCGGAGACATCACCCACACCCCGCCCTGGTCCTGGATAGAATCATACGGCTTAATCGTATTAATCGAATCCAGGTCATTCAGGTTCTCCAGCGACACATAAAACGTCGTATCCAGCGCCACAATATCCATAGCCTGCGCCATATTGCGCATATCCGCCAGCGCCGCCGCCTCCTGACCAGTCTGCCCCGCTCCCGGACGGCAAGATAAAGCACCCGCCGCCGCCAGGAGCACCACCCAGAAACGCCTGTAACCCAAACCAGTCAAAGCCATAACAGACCCTCGTAAAAACTCCAAAGGTAGTCTATAGCAGATTACATGCTAAACCCACAGAAAAGCGCGAATCAAACCGGCCCCGGCCAAACACCCACCGCAAATCAGCGCCCCGTGGAACCCCGCGCCCATTGCAAGTCAGCGCCCCTTGGCCCTCCGCAAATCAGCGCCCCATGGCCCTCCGCAAATCAGCGCCCCATGGCCCTCTGTAAATCAGCGCCCCTTGGCCCTCCTGCAAGTCAGCGCCCTTCGGCCCTCCGCGCCTCTCTGCTACCTTTAGGCCCTTTGCGCTCTGCCTTAAGAAACCGCGTCACGTTCACCATCCATGACCCAGCCTCCCATCCACCAATCCAATTGATCCTCTTTCCTTATCCTTTGTGCCCTTTGCGCCTCTGCGTTATGCATTTGCTTCTACCCAATCTTCCGCGGCGAAGCCGCCCCACAATTCGTAATTCGTAATTCGTAATTAGTAATTAGTAATTAGTAATTAGTATTTACCCAGTAATTTGCGCCGCAGGCGCCGCCACCCGCCCCGTCCCATGGCTATACTGCAGCTCATACAACCTCCTGTAAAGTCCCCCCTGCTGCAAAAGCTCCCCATGAGTGCCACTCTCCTTAATCGCCCCATGATGCATCACCAGGATCTTATCCGCATTCTGGATCGTACTCAACCTGTGCGCGATCACGATACTCGTCCGGTTCCGCAGCAGCTTCTCCAGCGCATCCTGTATCAGCAATTCCGTCTCCGTATCAATACTCGCCGTCGCCTCATCCAGGATCATGATATCCGGATCAAACGCAAGCGCCCTCGCAAAAGCCAGCAACTGCTTCTGCCCCACAGAAAGCGTCGCCCCCCGCTCCAGCACCTCCTGCCGGTACCCGTTCGGCAGACTCTCAATAAACATCTGCGCGTTCACCAGCCGCGCCGCCTCCATCACTTCCTCATCAGAAATGTCATCATTCCCCAGCCGGATATTACCCGCGATATCCCCCGAAAACAGGAAATTATCCTGCAACACAATCGCCAGCTTCCGCCGCAGATCCCTCGCGTCCATCTCCCTGATGTCCACCCCGTCCAGCCTGATCGCGCCCCGCTGCACATCATAAAACCGCGCCAGCAGACTCGTCACCGTAGTCTTCCCGCTCCCCGTCGCCCCCACAAGCGCCACCGTCTCGCCCCGCTTCACTTCAAAACTCACATCCCGCAGCACCCACTCATCACCCTTATACGCAAACCAC
Organism: Candidatus Sumerlaeales bacterium; assembly: GCA_036675025.1. GTDB lineage: Bacteria > Sumerlaeota > Sumerlaeia > Sumerlaeales > Sumerlaeaceae > JAKFFN01. The sequence goes on from JAKFFN010000398.1 coordinate 2,058, forward strand.
ACATTCTCAAACGTGATCCCCTGCTTCAGTCCCTCAAACCTCACCGGCTGCGCCAGCGTAACCACATCCGGCTTCGTATCCAGTAGGTGAAAAATCCGCTCCCCCGAAGCCATAGCAGTCTGCAGAACGTTAAACTTCTCACTCAGGTCCTTCACCGGCTGGTAAAACTTCTGGCAATACTGGATAAACAACACCATCGTACCCACCGTGATCGCCCCGTTCAGCGACGCCACCCCTCCATACCACACAATCGCCGCCAGCGCCAGCGCCGCAATCAGTTCCGTAATCGGCAGAAACACCGCATACGCAAACACAGTAATCATGTTCGCCTGCCGATACCCCTCGTTCAGCTTCTGAAACTGCATGAAATTCAGCGCCTGCCGGTTATACGCCTGCACCGTTCTCACCCCGCTCAGGTTCTCCTGCAGATACGCATTCATCTGGCTCAGCTTCGCCCGCACTTCCCGGTACCCCGCCCGCACCGTTTTGCGAAACCACATCGCAGCCATAATCAGCAGCGGCATCGACGAGAAAATCAGCAGCGTAAGCTGCCAGTCCTTGTAAAGCAGGATCCCCGCAATCGCCACCAGCATAAAAACCGTACCCGCCAGCGTCGTCAGCCCCTGCGCAAAAAGCTCATTCAGCGCTGCCACGTCACTCGTCACCCGCGTCATCACCCGGCCCACCGGATGCCGGTCAAAATAAGGCAGAGACAAAGTCTGCAGATGATCAAAAATGTTCTTCCGCAGGTCAAACATCGCCTTCTGCCCCACATAGGCAGTGCTCCACTGCTGCCAATACTCCAGACCGAAAATGATGATCGTCACCAGCAGGTAAAGCCCCGCCAGGTTAATCACCCCCTGCACATTCCCCGTCACAATATAGCGATCAATCGCCACCTGCACAATCTTCGGCCCCGCCAGCGTCAGCAAAGCAATCAGCAGCGAAAGCACACTCGCCACCACCACCTGCCCCCAATAAGGCTTCAGATAAGCCAGCAGGCGCCACGCCATGCTGGAATCCTCACCCTTATGGATTTTATCCTCTTCTATAATACTCTGCAAAGGCGCCATAAAAAGCGCAAAACCTCATCCAAAAACAAAATCACGGCCAACACGCGCACCAGTATTCAGCATCAGCATCAGCAGCACCAACACCGATACAACCAAATGCAGCACCCACAATAAATATCAAACTAACCCAGCCACAAACCTTTATGCGCAAGCCCACCAACCGTAGGGCAGGCGTCCCGCCTGTCACAGTAAAACCCAAACCCGTCAGGCCCCAAATTCACCATTATCCGTTTTCCGTTCTCAGTTCTCCGTTGATCCTCCGCGGCGCAGCCGCCCCACAATTCATAATTCATAACTCATAATTCATAATTCATAATTCA
>JAKFFN010000055.1:0-76837 GCA_036675025.1 Candidatus Sumerlaeales bacterium
CAGCCCCTCGTCATCCTCGAGATTTAGCGCCGCATGCGCACCATGTTCCCTGATCCGCTCCTGCCGCGTAGCCTTGTTTGCGCGCCCGCGCGCAGGCGCCACACTCAACACAGCCTCCCGCAGCCCCCGCAGCACCTTCCACCCCTCGGCGCTTACCTTCAGCACCGGATACTCGCCATCCGATCTGAACAGCAGGTCATGCGACAGGCACTCATCAATCCAACGCCGAACCTGCGCCATCGGCGCATCCTGCAGCAGGCCAAACGTCGAAAGCTCATAATGATACGGCTGCACGCCCTCCGTCTCACCACGCAGCACCTTCGCCATATACACAGCACCATAGCGCTCCTGCAGCCTGATGCAACACGACAGGATCTTCTGCGCGATCACAGTGCTTTCCGGGTGGCAATTATCCTCAGCACCATCGCCGCCGCAGTTGTCGCAATTTCCGCAATCCGTCTTCGTCCACTTCTGCCCGAAATACTCCACCAGCTGCCGGTGGCGGCATTTCGCCGAAGTCGCAAACTGCTCAATTTCTCGAAGCCGCTGCGCGCGCACCTTGTTCATCGCGTCATCTACGTTATCCTGGTGCTCATAGATCGTCCGCCACTTCGATCCGTCGCCTCCAGAATAAAGCAGCACACACTCCGCCGGCAGCCCGTCCCTGCCCGCGCGCCCCGTCTCCTGCTGGTAATGTTCAATACTTGCCGGCATACCCGCATGCACCACAAACCGCACGTTCGACCGGTCAATACCCATTCCAAAAGCCACCGTCGCAATCACCGCATCCAGTCGCTCCGCCGTGAAATCCTCCTGCACCTTCTTGCGCCGCGCCGCCTCCAGCCCCGCATGATACGCCGCCACCTCAAATCCCTGCCCACTCAAATGCGTCGCCAGCGATTCCGTATCCTTCCGCGAGATGCAATACACAATCCCGCCCTTGCCCTCATGCCCCCGTAAAATATCCTCCACCTGCTGCTTGCGGTTGCTCCGCCGCTCCACCCGGTAATGCAGGTTCGGCCTGTGGAAGTCACCCACAATAATCGCCGGGTCTCGCAACCCCGCCTGCTGCACAATATCATTGCGCACAGGTTCGGTCGCCGTCGCCGTCAGCGCGCAGATCGGAATTTTCGGAAACCGCGTACGCAGCGTCTTCAATCGTCGATACTCCGGCCTGAAATCATGCCCCCACTGGCTAATGCAATGCGCTTCATCAATCGCAAAAAACGCCGGCGGATTCTGATCCAGGAAACCCAGGAACCACTCAGACAGCAGCCGTTCCGGCGCCACATAAAGCAGCCGCACCTGGTTCTGGCGCCACCGGTTAATGATCAGCTTAAAGTCATCCGTCGATACCGTGCTGTTAATAAACTCCGCCTCAACCCCCAGCTGCTGCAGCGCCGCCACCTGGTCATGCATCAGCGAGATCAGCGGCGAAACCACCAGCGCCCGCCCCCGCGTAATGGCTGGCAACTGGTAACACAGCGACTTGCCCCCACCTGTCGGCAATACCACCACCGTATCCCGCCCACTATGAATATGCTGCACCGCCTCACCCTGGAACGGGCGAAAATTTGCATAGCCCCAGAATTCCTTCAAAGTCCCCAATAGCTTTTTCGTATCGTCGGCAGGCAGCTGATTCACGCGTTTTCTTAGCTCCCTGCGCTGCAGGAATTCTTGTCACGGAGAATTAAATGCAGCCTTGCTCCCGTGCCGCGCAAATACTAGAACCGGCGCCCCCGCGGTTTGGTACTTGTTTCACATCTAAACCTCAAACTTACACCCGCTTTAACCTTTTTACCAGCGGCTTTACGCGCGCTGAGTGCGCCAGGTAAGAAGCTCTTATCTGCACCCGAAATTGATTTCACTGCAGTTCAATTTTTATCCGCCACCAAGCTGCATTTCTATGCAGATTAGGCCCGGTTTATGCTTCACCGCTCTTGTTATGTAATGCATTGTAAAAACCGGATGAGTCTGCTGCCCCGCCAGAGCTCCAGGTCTCGTCCGAAGTTTGCAGTGGGGGAAGAAAGTAGTAGTTGTACTGCAACATTGAACAAGACCGACGCCAGTGTGCGCTACTCCCGCCACGGATGCGAACAATATAGGGTCTGATTACCTGCTTCGCACCGTCTTCCGATTACCATCGGCCTGATTAACCCGCTCACATACGATGCGACCCGGGCTGCACGTATGTAGCCACCTATATCTCCAGGCAGCAGCATCTGCTATCCTGGAATGCTTCTGGGCATGCAGGCGATTCAATGTCGCTCTGCCTCCTCTTATTTGCCCCTGCCCGCAACTTAGTGGGCCCTCATTTCAACCTACCTTATTGAAATACTGGAGAAAGCTCATGTGTTCACACGACTCTTCCCCGGCCCACACACCGTGCGCCTGGCGGACCTATCTTCCTGCATGCACCTGCCTGCGATTTAAAAGAGTTATCACAGCCGCAGTAGCCTTAACGGCGGTTCTTTTTATGAACTCCGCCTATGCGCAACCGAGATTTGAAATCAAGGCCATTACATGGGATGTAATTGGCCTTGATAGCAACAAACCTAGTACTGACGGTCCTGTCGATTTCCCGCTCGCAGTCCGTGTGAAATATATAGGTGCAGTGCCCGCCAATAATGTTGTAGTAAAGGCGGTCCTCGGTCCGGGAGGAAACCCAAACGTAAACCTGGACAACCTTGATGAATTGACCAAGGCTACGATGGCTCCAAATGAGGTGGCTGATTTTTACTTCAACATAAAAATCACCACGCCTACATTGAACAACGAGCCTGGTTTCTTCAGTATAATCGGCAATTCAGCTACTACAAAACTATACAAGGTAACTGTTTCTGCAGATGGGGTGCCCGCGAAGTCTACCCCAGATAATCGTCAGCTGTTTGTGGAGAAAATTCTCTCTCAAAACCGAAACTCTGTTGCGCCAACGCTGGAAGTGGATAATCCGGAACTGCCGTTTTTTGCAGGACAAACCCGTATGTTCACACTTAAAAGCGAAACTGCTACAGGATATGATCAGCAGGAAACCAGCATTAACTTTCCGAATGATATCTTCCAGGTTGTGGCGGTAAAAGCCGTTTATGATGAACCTGCAAACGGAGAGATTTTGCAAAACGAAACCCAGTTCGTGGCACCATTTGATCCTCTAGTAAAGACAACAGGCAAGTTCACCACGAACAAGGTCTACGTAGACGGATGTGGCTGGGTTACTGATTTCACGGATACAGATAACTACATGACATCAAACAACTCTTGCACCAATAATCCAATGATCATGGAAAGCCAGACCGGAAAAATTGGTGGTAAAATTGAAACCCTGTTCGTCGTAAAGGTTGTGCAAAACATCATCGAGCCAGTGCATCTGGATTACCTGGTGCACGACCATTCGGGAAGCAGCTTCCACTATAACTTTATGGAAGACATCTTTACGATTATCCCGACGAACATCAAGGTCACAAAGACTGCCCCGGCCACTGTTGAAGTTAACACCAACTTCAACTATACGATCGTAGTCGAAAACACCAGTACCGAAGCAGCTGACAACGTCGTGTTAACAGATTCACTCCCACCATGCGTCTCATTTGTCAGCGCTGACCCGGCCCCGGTAGACGCTGGTGCAAATCCACTGGCCTGGAACTTGGGAACCCTCGCAGCCGGCGCCAGCCGAACCTTTACGGTAGTAGCGAAATCCGGGTGTACAGAAGGCAACTGTAAGAACGAGGCAGAGGTTGCTACAACTGACATCGAGACGAACTACGCTGATAACAAGGATGATGCGACCGTCGACATCCAGGATACTACGCTGCCGATCATAACATGTCCGGGAAACAAGACATTGGATTGCCCGGCTGATACTACTGTCCCTACAAATGGTACTGCCACTGCAACAGACAACTGCCCCGGCGTAGTTGTGACTTCTAGCGATAAATTTACGCCTGCCTGTGGCAACACCGGAACGCTGGTGCGCACTTGGAAGGCCACAGATGCAGCTGGCAATATGGCAACTTGTGATCAGACGATCACCGTTCGCGATAACACCCCACCCACACTCACCGTTCCCGCAGATAAAACGTTGGATTGTCCTTCAGGCACCGGCACCGATATTACAGGCGTAGCGACTGCAACAGACACCTGCGACGCGTCTGTGATTCCGACCTTTACCGATAAGACAACTGCCGGCTGCGGTGCGACAAAGGTGGTCGTCCGCACATGGACAGCCAAAGATGATTGTGGAAACGAAGTGTCCAAGGACCAGACCATTACGGTTCGCGATAACACCCCACCCACACTCACCGTTCCCGTAGATAAAACGTTGGATTGTCCTTCAGGCACCGGCACCGATATTACAGGCGTAGCAACTGCAACAGACACCTGCGACGCGTCTGTGATTCCGACCTTTACCGATAAGACAACTGCCGGCTGCGGTGCGACAAAGGTAATCGTCCGCACATGGACAGCCAAGGATGATTGTGGAAATGAAGTCTCCAAAGACCAGACAATCACTGTTCGGGATAACACAGCTCCATCAGTTACTTGCCCGGCCGATATTAATCTGCCACCGCCAGTTGCCCCCGCAACCTGCTCCCAGGCTGATTATCCGACTATCACTGCGACAGACGCCTGCGATAACAACGTTACAATTACGTTTGATCCGCCAGAGGCAGAAGCCTGCTTCCCATGCGGCACCACAAACGTTGTAACAGTCACGGCTGAAGATGACTGCGGCAATAAGAGCACCTGCACGTTCAACGTAATCGTTGCAGATTGCCCCGACGGCTGCAGCCTGACCCAGGGCTTCTGGAAAAACCATCCGGAAGATTGGCCGGTAGAATCATTGACTCTTGGCACCGTGCCCTACACCAAAGCACAATGCATCCAGATACTCCAGACGCCGGTTAAAAAGAACGGCCTGGTTGCTTTGGCTCATCAGCTGATCGCTGCCAAGCTGAATGTCATAGAGAATGCCGACAGTTCCTGCATCTCGACGTACATTACCCAGGCTGATGCTCTCATAGGTGACCTCTCTATTCCGTCAGTCGGAAACGGAAAACTGACCACCAAGCAGGCATCATTCCTCAACAATGTACTCGACGACTTCAACAACGGCCGCCTCTGCGCGCCGCACTGCGATGACGTCGAACCAGATCCTGTCACCTTCAAGATCTTCTAAAACTCTCCTTCACCAGAAAGTACAAAACTGGATCTTTAGGCGACACTGGGGCTCCTCGAAAGAGGAGCCCCTCTTTTATATCCAACCACCCCCCGGAAACATCGCACCCAAAAGGCAGTCTTACCCTTAAAATTCCGACAGAAAAGGACACGCCGATGCAGCGGATGCCAGTTTGGTTAAAGGTGGTACTCTTCGCCTTGCTTGTGCTCGTCGCCGTTGCAGTCATCTATTTCGTCTTCATGTACCTGCTCCCATACATCGTCTAATATCCACACCGCGTTGCTTTCAGCTTGCATGAGGTTTACGCGCGTCTTACCCACCAGCCTATGTCTATCCGATCCTTTTTCTGCTTGAGCTTCGTCGCGGGCGCACTGACACTCGCCACCGCCCAGACCGTTCCGGCCTATAAAGATTCCAAAGCCCCCATTGAAGACCGCGTGTCCGATCTGATGTCACGCATGACATTGGAAGAAAAGGTCAACATCTGCCACGGCAACTTCACCAGCGGCGGCATCCCCCGCCTTGGCATTGCCCCGCTTTACATGCTCGATGGTCGCCAGGGGCTGCGCCCGGTTGACGACGACAAAGGCACCAAAACCACCGCATTGCCCAGCGTCCTTTCCCTGTCGTGCACCTGGGATGAAGCCGCCGCTCAGCAATTCGGCCGCGTTCTCGCAGAAGAAATGCAGGCCTTCAACCGCCACGTGCTCCTCGCCCCCATGCTCAATCTCATCCGTTCACCCCTCGGCGGCCGCAACTTTGAAAACTTCGGAGAAGACCCATACCTCGTCAGCCGGATGGGCGCCGCTTACATCCAGGGCGTGCAGGAGCAGGGGATAGGCGCCTGCGCATGTCTGCTCGTCGCCAACGACTGCGAACACCGTCGTCACCAGACCAGCTCCAACATGGACGACCGCACCCTGCGCGAACTCCACCTGCTCCCTTACGAAATGTCCGTCCGCGAAGGCAACGTCTGGAGCATGATGACCGGTAACAATCTCCTCAACGGCACCCATTGCGCCCACCATCAGGATTTGCTCCAGGGCATCATGAAAGACGAGATCGGCTTCGACGGCGTCATGATCACAGACTGGCGCGCCGCCTACGATACTGTACCCGCCGCCATTGCCGGAACCGATATGACCACCGGCTTCTGCAGTTATGTGTTCGGCAAAGGAAACCTGCTGAAAGCCGTCAATGAAGGCGCCGTTTCTAAAGCACTCCTCGACGACAAAGTCCGCCGCGTCCTCCGGCTTTATGCCCGCAGCGGCGTGCTTGATCCGGCGCTACAGCCGGAAGGCGAACTTGATAGTCCCGCCCACCGCAAAGCTGCCCGCCAGCTTGCCGCCGAAGGCATGGTGCTGCTGAAAAACGAAAATGGCGTGCTGCCCCTCCAAAAAGACCAGGTCAAAAGAATCTTCGTAACCGGCCCCGCTGCCGACATCGTCGCCCAGGGCGGCGGATCCGGCAGTGTCCCCGCAGCAATTAGCATCACCCCGCTACAGGGCCTGCGCGCGGCCTTCCCCAATGCCGAAGTCATCCACCATCCATATTCCGCGCCCATAAACCCGAAGGTTCGCAAAGCGGCCCAGGAATGGGATGACGAAACCACATCCGCACGCCGCCGCCGCGCCCGCAATGGCAACGGCAAGAATGAGACATCAACGGAAACCCTTGTCCAGGCCGCCGCCGGTGCAGACGCCATAATCTTTGTAGCAGCCGGCACCATCGCCAGCGAAGGCCGCGATCTGCCCCACATGGACCTGCCCGGAGATCAGGCCCGCGACATCGCCCGGCTAGCCGCAGCTAATAGCAAAACCGTCGTCGTCCTGGCAAACAATGGCGCCGTCTCGCTTACCGGCTGGGGCCAAAAAGTTCCCGCCATCCTCGCCGCCCACTACTCCGGCCAGGCCAGCGGTCATGCCCTTGCAGATGTTCTCACCGGACAGCTCAACCCTGGCGGAAAACTATCCTACACCTTTGCAAAGCAGCTCGATGACTACGCCGTCCACGCCGTAGGGGAGTGGCCAGCCAAACTCGTCCTCGATAAAGAACCCGCCCCACCCGGCTTCACGCCCGAAGAGCGTAAAGCTACCCATGCCTACAGCACCGAATACAAAGAAGGGATATTTGCCGGATATCGCTGGCTTGATGAGAAGAAAATCCAGCCCGCCTACCCCTTTGGTCACGGCCTCAGCTACACCACATTCACCCTGGCCGGCCTCCAGGTAAAACAACAAGGCGACACTTATCGCGTAATCTGCACCGTCAAAAACACCGGCACCCGCGCCGGTAGCGAAGTCGTGCAGGTCTACGTAGCCCCGCAGCAGGAAGCAGCGCTTCCCCGTCCGCCAAAAGAACTCAAAGGCTTCGCCAAGGTAAAGCTGGAGCCCGGCGCATCAAAGCAGGTAGAAATCGACCTCCGCCCCACAGCCCTGGCCTACTACGACCCAACCCTAAAAAAATGGAAAACCGAACCCGGCAACTACGAAATCCAGGTAGGCAACTCCAGCCAGAACCTCCCCCTCAAACAAACCATTAATAACGAAACCCAAAAACTCCACGACCATTACTGACCCAATCATCAGTAGGGCAGGCGTCCCGCCTGTCACAGTGGAGCCCAAAATCCGTCAAATCAAAAGAAACTCAATAACTGGAATGATAACGTCAAAACAACGATCCAACAAATTTGGAGTGCCGGCAGCTTGCTGCCGCTTTTCTGTAACTCCAAATCACCCTCTAAAAATTCCCAATGTAACCCTCCACACTTCAATGCTACAATCCAAACTTGAACCACTCTCCACTCTCCAACCTACGTAAAAGCGATTCAACTTCACAACATGAAACCTCCGTATACAAAAACACAGCGCTTCCTGCTGATACTCGGAATCACCATATGCGTAGCATTGATGATCTTAACCGTCACGCCGAATTACCTCACCACTCCTCCTCGCAGTTCCTCAAGGGCACTAAGCGATCTGCGTACCATGGCTACTGCATTGGAAACCTACTATATAGACTGGGAATCGTATCCACCAGGCTCAAGTGCGGTTTCATTGACCACTCCTGTCCAACATCTGTGCTACTTGATGCCGGACAGATATTCCCCATCTGAAGCCGCACCGGAACCATATCTCTACTACGCATCGCCCGCAGCCTACCTTGTCTACTCCCGTGGACCAGACAAAGACGTCGACCTATATCCTAACGGAGACTTTCTGCAACCCAACGACGATTCTTCCCTCATGCCATTCACTTTCGACGTCACCAACGGCACCAACAGCAGCGGTGACCTCTGGCGAAAGGGCAGTTTCAAAGATTATGGAAATCACTAAGCATCACAGAGATGAACAGCCGGCTTCAGCCGGCCAGACTTTGCACCCGCCTTTAGGCGGGGTGTATCAGGCTTCAAACAACCCCCTGCAGCCGGCTTCAGCCGGGCTTTCCAACCGCTCTCATGCCATTTACTTTCGATGTCACTAACGGCACCAACAGCAGCGGTGACCTCTGGCGCAAAGACAGCATTTAAAACTCTCAAGAGCACGAAGCATCACATAGATGAACAGCCGGCTTCAGCCGGCCAGTCTTTGCACCCGCCTTTAGGCGGGGTGTATTAGGCGTCAAACAACCCCTGCAGCCGGCTTCAGCCGGGCTTTCTACCGCTTTAGCACTACCACCTACACCGCTCACTGGCCACAAATTACTAACCCCCAACCCCCAACCCCCAACCAACAACCACTAACCACTAACCACTATCCACTATCCACTAGCCCCCTGCCCCTTCATCAACACCTTCATCGAAAACCCGCCCACCAGCTCCCCCTTATCCGTATACGCCCAATCACTAATCGCCTCCTGCTTGATCTCCACCGGGCACCCCGCTTCCATCTCCGGCACATTAATCGGATCATTACCCAGCAAGCCTCGTATCGTATTCCCCTCCACTACCTCCACCATCACCCACATGTGTTCCTGGTCACCATCGGCTGTATTAAACGCCGTCTTCACCGCGAAATCCTCATGGTCCGGACTTTTGCCGTTAAACGCATTAATAAACTCGCTCCAGCGCGACTTCGCCTCATCCTCCGCCTGTTTCAGTTCCTCTGCGTCCGCCTCATAAGGCACCACCGGAGGCTCGCCGCTCAGGCCCAGGAACGAAAGCGGATCCTGCCCCTGCAGCTGTTCAATCAGTTCATCCGAATACGGTTCCATGTGCCCCAGGCTCGGCGCGTAAATCAGCAGACAATCCGGCCCCGCAAATTCCGCCAGCAGTTTTGCCACCACCGCCCAGCTTTCCGGTGAATTATCCCCGCCCATCAGGTCAATCGCCATCCAGGCTTTGTGTTGTTCAAAGAGGTTACGCCTGCGCAACTCGGGAATCTCCGCGGCCTCATTCTCCATGTCGGTAGTATAAGGTTGCGGCGCAAAGATAACACCAAACCCCCGGCGCGGCTCCGCTACAATCATAAACATGTCACCCGGCAGATCCGGGTTCTTCGGCAGTTCCGCCACAGTAACCAGATCGTCGCCCAGTACCTTCCGCGCCAGTATCAGCACGGTCTCTTCATTGACCCGCCGCGGTTCCCGAAGCAGCCAGACAAGCGAGTTAATACCCGGCTCCGGTGGTGGAGCGGACCGGCGACCAAAACTAAAAATCTTCTTAATGAGACCAAACAGAGACATGACGTACCCGCCTTACAGGATGGAAAAGCCAACGCTGATTCTTCTGTGCAGCAGCTTTTTAAAACTCAAGATTTTATGTCCGTAAGGGTCTATAAGGGTACATGCGGGAATTACTAAACCCGTTTTCATCTGCTTATCTAGTTAATAAATCTCATCCGACAGAGCAGGATAATATGAAAAAAGCAGATCAAAACCACCAGCACACGGCCTTACCCATAGGTCCTATAGGTCCTATACGCCCCATACGACCCATCCAACCAAAAAAACAAAAATGTGCACCGAATTTCTCCGCATAGATCATTGATTTGAAATGACTTAAAATTTAATTAAATCGAATTTCTCCGCATAAAACACTGAAAATAAAAGGCTTAGAATTAATACCCCAAAAAAAATTCTTCACCTTGTGGATAACTCCATTAACAAGTCCGGCGCTTTTTTCCAGTTTATCCCGCGTACCCGAAGCCGCGGGCTTCACATTTTCCGTAAAGTAATTGACGTACTGAATCGGGGATGGGCGCAATTGTTCGAATTGTTTGATCAGACTGATAAACCCAAGGAAGGTAACGTCGCGCTGCCATGTCGCATGATTCCAAGCTCATAGAGGCTCTTAAGGCCAAGGCCAACGTTCTGCGTATCCACTCCATCCGGAGCACCACCAAGGCCGGGTCGGGCCACCCCACCACGTGCATGTCAGCCGCGGAAATCATGTCGGTCATTTTCTTTAACGAGATGAAATGGGATCCGAAAGATCCCGAAAATCTCTACGCAGACCGCTTTATCCTCTCCAAGGGCCATGCCGCCCCGGTGCTTTACGCGGCCTGGGTTGAAGCCGGGGTAATCACTGAAGAGCAGATGATGACCCTCCGCGATATCGACAGCCCCTACGAAGGCCACCCCACACCCCGTCTGCCGTTTGTCGACGTAGCCACCGGTTCCCTCGGCCAAGGTCTCGGCGCCGGCGTTGGTCTCGCACTCAACTCCCGCGATCTCGACAAAACGAACTACCGCACCTATGTACTTCTTGGTGATGGCGAATCTGCCGAAGGCAGCGTATGGGAAGCCGCCCAGATGGCAAGCCACTATAAGCTTAACAACCTCGTCGCCGTAATCGACGTGAACCGCCTTGGCCAGAGCCAGGCTACAGCCCTCGAGCACCACACAGAGATTTACCGTGCCCGTTTTGAAGCCTTTGGCTGGGACGCCGTAGCCGTTGACGGCCACGATGTATCCGCCCTGCTCGACGCCTTCAGCAAGGCTGGTCAGAGCGACAAGCCTCTGTGCATCGTAGCCTGCACCTATAAGGGCCATGGCGTTTCCTGGCTTAACGACCAGGAAAACTGGCACGGCAAGCCCCTGAAAGCCGAAGATGCAGAAAAGGCCATCAAAGAAATTGAAGCCGCTGGCATCACCAGCGACTACAAACTCGAAATTGAAAAACCAAAAGGTGGCCCCGCACCTAAGGCAGAAACTAAAGCCCCCGAGGCTCCCGGCTACAAAAAGGGTGACGAAGTTGCCACCCGCGAAGCTTACGGCGAAGCCCTTGCCCGCCTCGGCTCTGCCCGCTCCAACGTCGTCGGTCTCGACGCAGACACTAAAAACTCCACCTTCGCCGACAAGTTCATGAAAGCCCACCCCGATCGGTTCTTCGAGTGTTTCATCGCCGAACAGAACATGATCAGCGTGGCAGCGGGCTTGTCCGCCGTTAACAAGATTCCATTTGCATCCACCTTTGCCGTCTTCCTCTCCCGCGGATTCGACCAGGTGCGCATGGCCGGTATCAGCCGCTCAAATATCAAGCTGTGCGGCAGCCACGTAGGTATCTCCATCGGTGAAGACGGTCCGTCCCAGATGGGCCTCGAAGATATTGCTCTCTTCCGCACCATCCCCAACGGCGTAGTGTTCTATCCCAGCGACGCCGTCTCCGCTGAAGCCGCCGTTCGCCTGGCTGCCGAGTACAAAGGCTTTGCCTATATCCGTACCTCACGGCCGAAAACCAAGGTGATCTACGATAGCCCCGACGATTTCGCCATCGGTAAAGCCAAAGTCGTACTCCAAAGCGACAACGACGTCGTAACTATTGTCACCGGCGGTGTTACCCTGTTTGAATCCTTGAAAGCCGCCGAGGAACTTAAGGCTGAAGGAATCAGCGTTCGCATTATCGACCTGTTCACTGTAAAGCCCATCGATAAAGAGGCGCTTCTCAAGAACGCCAAAGAAACCGGCGGTAAAATCCTCACCGTAGAAGACCATTATCTCGAAGGCGGTATTGGCGAAGCCGTAGCCTCAGCTGTTTGTGAAGACGACGTCCGCGTGTACCGCATAGGCGTAGTCGGTGTACCTCATTCCGGCCCGCCCAACGCACTTCTCGAGAAGTTCGGCATTGATGCAAAAGCCATCGCCGCCAAGGTAAAAGAAGTAAAGTAACTCGTTAAATTGTTAAGCCGCGGGCCCTGCCGGGTCCGCGGCGGCTTGGCTCTCGTCTGTATTTGGTTGTGGTACAACACATGCTGTTAACTTAACCATAGAACTTACGGAGCCGACATTTTTGGAACTTTGGGGTTATACCGTCACTTCGGCCGTGCAATGGCTGATCTTTGCCGTACTCCTGGTACTGGCACTGGTCATCTACTTCGCCTTTGTTGTCTTTGTCAGGAGATATACTACCGGGATAATGGGTGGCTTTATACTCGCTCTGCTGGGGCTGGCACTGATGATCTGGCCGGCGTACCACCTGATATTTTACGAATCGAATTTTGCCCAGATGATTTTAAGCGGCCTGGCTATCGCAGTGGGTTTTATAACCATGGCAGTCGCCGCCTATAAACTAACCAACTTCTGGGACTTCTAACTCCTCAGGCGTGCCACTGGTAACTGCGCCGCATCATGTAGAAAGCCACCAGCGCAAAGATGACCGAGGGAACTATTGTAGCAGCCACCGGCGGAATAGACCCGGCCCGTCCCAGCGCCTGTAGAATAGCATTCACCAGGTAATAAGCCACAGCCCAGCTGATACCATAGCCAATGATCTGCATCGCAGTACCAGCCCGGCTCTTAACGGCGAATGAAAAGCCAATCATCATGATGATCAGGATACCCAATGGATAGGTAAGCTTTCGGAGCAGGTCAGTCCGAAGATCCACCGTCGGTTGATCCCGGGCATCCAGGATGCGGATGCGCTCCTTCAGCTGGTGGTAATTCATTTCTTCCGGCTTCCGCTGTTGTGCCAGGATCGTCGGAAGATCTTCTTCCAAGGCAATGACTTTGCTACCCGCTTCAGCAGTGTAGGACGTCAGCTTTCCGTCAGCATCAAACTCCCAGATCCTGGGATTCTCAAAAAGCCAAAGACTCGATTTCTGATCCCGATTATTCTCCTGGAACTGGGCCGAATCAGCTTCAATCCGCATTCTGACGGCAGAATGATCCGCACTAAGGTTGACGATGCTCGGCCGCATCATCTCCTTTTCCTGGTTGGAGTAAACCCGCGCCATGTAGAACCACTCGTTCCGCCCACGGGCAAACACGTTAGCGTTCATGGTGATTTCGCGGATGTCTTCGCCTTCCAGTTTCAGCTCGTAAATCTTGTTAGCGCGCTCCAGCGGCGGTACCACATATTCCGTCATAATAAAGGTCGCTATCACGATAATGATGCCGCCGAAAACGATAGGAATACTAAGCCGCAGGCCGTGCACCCCACTCGTCAACATGGCAAGCACCTCGTTGTTACGGGCAAGCGCCCCTACCGAAAAAAGCACCGCCAGCATGGATGCTATCGGAATAACGTGCATTAACTGTCCCGGCAGCGATGAAAGAAAGTAATAAGCTATTGTGGAAATTGGCGCGCCGGAATCAAGGATCTCGCCGAACTTGTCGAAGATTGAACCCACCAGCAAAAGCAGGGCACAGAAGGAAATAACAGCCACAAACGCAAGAACGAACTCGCGAAACAGGTAGCGATCCAGAATGATGGGGCGGAGGTTCATGACCGCAAGATACAGTTAGCGGACAGATAATTTTGACGGAATTGCACACAAATAAAGACCGCCCGGGAACCATCTCGCACCCGGCTCTGCTGTGCGATGGATAGCTAAAAGAACTTCTCAATAGGCGTAAAGTATTTCATTTCGAAAGCAGCCGCCACAGGTTTGCAGGTCACCTGACCATCAGCAATGTTCACTCCCGCCGCCAGCGCAGTGTCTTCCCGGGCAAATTCCGGGAATCCCTGCCGCGCGATTTTCTGGGCGTACGGCAGAGTAACGTTGGTAAGCGCATACGTGCTGGTTCTGCCAACAGCACCGGGCATATTCGTAACACAATAATGCACGATTCCGTCGACTACAAATATTGGCTCGGCGTGCGTTGTCGGTCTGGAAGTCTCTACACATCCGCCCTGGTCAATTGCCACATCCACTATGACCGCTCCCGGCTTCATTATGCTCAGCATGTCGCGCGTCACCAGGCGCGGAGCACGCGCTCCTACCACAAGCACTGCCCCGATCACCAGGTCCGCTTCACGGATGTGGTGACGGATGTTGTACTCGTTGCTCATGACCGTCACCACGTTAGGCGGCATAATTTCACTAAGGTACCGCATTCGATCCAGGTTGATGTCCAGTAGAATCACCCGCGCGCCCAGACCCGCAGCCATTCGGGCAGCATTCGTACCTACCACGCCGCCACCAAGTACTACTACATCGGCAGGCTCTACGCCCGGCACCCCTGCCAGCAATATCCCGCGCCCTTTCTGAGGCTTTTCCAGGTACTTCGCCCCCTCCTGTATGCTCATGCGTCCGGCTACCTCGCTCATCGGCGTCAGCAGGGGCAACTTCCCATCAGGCGTGGATATGGTTTCATAGGCGACACAGATCGCCTTGCTCGCCATCATCGCATCCGTCAGTTCGCGAGAACTGGCAAAGTGAAAATACGTGAAAACGATCTGCCCCTCCCGGATCATGCCGTATTCTGAATGCAAAGGTTCTTTTACCTTCATGATCATGTCAGCGCGCCCAAAGATCTCCGCAGGGGAGTGGACAATTTCCGCACCGGCTTCCACAAACTCTGCGTTGAGGATTCCACTGCCTTCTCCGGCATTGTTTTCCACCATTACTGTGTGGCCGTCCAGCACCAGTTGCCGCACCCCCGCCGGCACCATCGCAACTCGAAACTCGTTGTCTTTAACCTCGCGCGGAACTCCGATAATCATAACTCGCATTTGCTCCCGATTTTGGCGACTGCTACAGTACGTAAAGACAACCAAAACAAGCCGCGTTCCAAGTTGCAAGTGTAGTGGTAATCCATGTTATCAGCTATTCAAAGACCCGTGACGCGCATCGGCCGCTTAAAAATAGCTGAATTTACCTTTCTGCACTTGATGAGAGAGGGCGTGACGATAGTAATACACTTTAATGTCTGCCACCGTAAATCCCACATCTTCTGCCAGAATCGCTGGCAAAGATCTTTCCAATGAAGAAATCGCGCGAGAACTTGGTGCCCGAATAGGCCCGGCAAAGGTTCTCACCCGACTTATCGAGAGAACTGCAAAGGCCGGCGATGCGAGTATATACCGCCTTGTGCCGCGGATGGTGGTTCAGCCTGAGACGGATGAACAGGTGCGGCAGGTGCTGCAGTATTGCGGCGCAAACGGCTTATATGTGACATTCAGGGCCGCAGGAACATCATTATCAGGCCAGGCGGTCACTGATGGAATCCTGGTGGATCTCGCTTCGCACTGGAAGCGCATGCGAGTTTTAAACGAGGCACGCCAGGTAGCTGTGGAGCCGGGTGTCATCGCGGCGCACGTAAATGCGTTTCTGGCGCCATACCGGGTAAAGATTGGTCCCGACCCTGCATCAATTGGCGCCTGCATGATGGGCGGCGTAGTAGCCAATAACGCCAGTGGCATGTGCTGCGGCGTGCAGTTTAACAGCTACAATACTCTGCACAGCCTGCGCCTGATGCTTGCTGACGGTTATACGCTTGATACCGCTGAACCCAACGCCGATGAGCAACTGAAGCAGGATCGCCCCGCCATCTACAAAGGACTGCTGCAAATCAGGGATTTGATCCGCGGCGACAAAGAACTGGCAGATCGAGTTAAACGTAAGTTTGCCATCAAGAATACCACTGGCTACTCCATGAACGCGTTTGTGGACTATGAGCGGCCCGTGGATATCCTGGCACACCTGCTTATCGGCAGCGAAGGTACTTTAGGTTTCATCTCCGAGGCTACGCTGGACACACTTCCAGACAAACCGGTGAAAGCTACCGCCTTGGTTTACTTCCAGGAATTGGTGGATGCCGGTCGCGCCGTTGCGCCGCTGGAGCGGGCGGGCGCAGCCGTGCTCGAGATCATGGACCGGGCAAGTATGCTTGCTGTTGTTGATGATATGCAGTACCCGTTCACCATTGGTGCATACGATCCGAATTTTCCAGGCATTGTTAAGTCTGAAGGGCTGCCTGATTCAGTTCACAGTAACTGCGCAGCTTTGCTTATTGAGTTCCAGGAGGAGACAGAGGGGGCACTGGCGTCAAAACTTGATATGGCCCAGTCAATACTCGACCGTTTCCCGCTGCTGACCCCCGTATCCTTCACCCGAGATGCCAGGCTGCAGGCTGAGTACTGGCACATGCGCAAGGGATTATTCCCCAGCGTGGGTGGAATGCGCGAGATTGGCACCGCAGTAATCATCGAGGATGTATGTGTTGAGCCGCATTACCTCGCTGATGCCATTCAGGACCTGCAGCAGATGTTTATACGGCACTCCTTTGGAGATGCCATAATCTTTGGACACGCACGCAATGGCAACATCCACTTCGTTATCTGTACCGACTTTGCCGATCCTAAACAGGTGAACCGGTACGCGGCTCTCATGGATGAAATGACCTTGGTCATCGTGCAAAAGTATGACGGCAGCCTGAAAGCGGAACATGGTACAGGGCGTAATATAGCGCCCTTTGTGCAGCGAGAATGGGGCGAAACAATGACCGCGCTCATGTGGGACGTAAAGCATCTACTTGACCCGGCCAATGTGTTAAACCCGGGCGTGGTGCTTACCCATGATCCGCAGGCACACTTGAAAAACCTGAAGGTAATGCCAGCGTTTTCGCCAATTATCGACAAGTGCATCGAATGTGGTTTTTGCGAACCACGCTGCCCCAGCCGCGATCTGACCACCACGCCCAGACAGCGTATTGCGCTATTGCGGGAAATTGAACGACTGGATAGACTTGGCGACGCGTCAAGCCGTGCTACAGCGGATGAGCTGCTTGCAGAATACGAATATCACGGCAAAGAAACCTGTGCAGCCGATGGCATGTGTGCAACGTCCTGCCCGGTGAAAATTAATACTGGCGAAATGATAAAGGTGCTGCGCGCCGCAGAACATAAGCCATGGTCTGCAAAGATGGCCAGGCTGGTTGCTAAGAATTTTCGACTCGCCGCCAGTGGCGCACGAGCCGGCCTTGCCGTTGTCCATTACGGCGGTGCACCTGCAATGGCAGTCGGCCGCGTTGTCATGGGGGTCGCAAACAAACTGAGCGGCGGAAAAATACCGCACCTGCCCGAACAGGTCCCCATTCCTGCGCCAGCGCATAAGCTGCCACGCCTTGCGAAGCGTACTTCAGACGAGCAGCCAAAAGTTGTCTACTTTGCCACCTGCCTGACACGCTCCATGGGCGAAATTCCCAATGAACCCTCACAAGTATCAGTGCCTGAAGCCATAGTGAGAATAGCCGAAGCTTGCGGCAGGGAAGTGGTCTGGCCTGAAAAACTGGGGGGCCTGTGCTGCGGCCAGCCCTTTTTCAGCAAAGGTTTTGCTGATGCCGGACGAATCGCTGCGGAAAGAACAGTTGAGGCTTTATGGAAGGCCAGCGACAAAGGTCAGTGGCCGGTCATCAGCGACACTTCGCCTTGCACCGGTCAACTTCTTCACTGCGATGCTTACCTCACGGGTGACGCGCTAACGAAATGGAAGAAACTACGTTTTTTGGACGTCGCTTCATGGCTGGCACGCGAGGTAATTCCTGAGCGCACTGACTGGCCCAAGCTTAATAGGCGTGTGGTGCTTCACCCTACCTGTACAGTTATGAAACAGGGGTGGACGCCAGACTTGAAGAAAGTCGCCGAAACTTTCGCTGCTGAAGTGGAACTGCCAATTCTGGCAGAGTGTTGCGGATTCGCCGGCGACCGCGGTCTACTGTTCCCGGAATTGACCATCAGTGCCACAACCCCCGAAGCCAGCGAGGTTCGCAGAAAATCCGGACTTGAGAAATTGGAAGCTGGAGACCCCTGCGCTTATGACTTGAAACATGGTCCGTGCAGCGAAAACAGTTCTGGCTGCGAGACTCGGTACTACTCAAGCTGCCGTACCTGTGAAATGGGCATGGCGGCAACCACTGGGGAGGCCTATGCAAGCATTGTGCAGTTAGTATACGATGCTTTGCTAGCCCCTACTGGCCAAACGGTATCAGGTAAGACTACACAGCTATAGCGACAACATACTGCGAAAACAGCTCTTACTCGTAAAGATCCCAGCGTTGGGCTGCGGTAATATCTTCGAATGGTGGATATTCTGTTATATGAACGTTGATTAGCGCTCGCCACTCATCGGTCTCTAATGTATACCGGCCTGGGGTGACCACGCTTACAACTTGGGTGATGTCATCCATTTCTTCGTACACTTCCCCTGGTTCCTCATCAATACCGTAGATAAGGTCGCCATCTACTTCTTCAACATTGGACTCAAGGCGCAGTTCAGTCTCATTCGGTTGCACTAGATCGTCAAACCACTTCAGGTTTACGGTAACAGAAGTATCCTGCTCCATTTCGACATAGGGAATACTGGCGTCATCCGCACGCACCTGGTGAATTGGATTTGTAATATTGTAAAGCACTTGTGCCTGCGGCGAGAAAACACGAACGCCAAACACGTACTCTCCATTGCCACCACTGCCATCACCATCAAACTCTTCTCGGGCTCTTACCTCTTCCAGGATTATCGTTACGCGCTTGCGACCAAATATCTGAGCACCAATTCCGGCTCTCAGCCCCTCATAATCTTTAGTGCTCTCATGATTCGTGTGCATGGTGCTTAATGTAGGTTCCAGCCCAAGATAGAGACACTGCGGAGGCAGGTTCTCAAATTGCGAATCTTCTATTAACTGGACCCCATCATTGGCTTTTTCGCTCAAAAGGGTTATGAAATGCTCGTTAAAGTCATCGTCGCTGGCCAGCCATATATGGACCGGAAACTGTCCTAAGAAAGGAGAAGAACTGGTTTTTCTCGGGTCGTTAATATGGTTTCTTACCCACTCATACTCCATATGCTCCACGTCAATGCTTGGAGCATCGTAGAAGTCATCGTAGAATTCTTCAAAGATGTCGCCACCATTGGTGGCTCCATGGTTTCCAGCAATTAAACCTTCAATAACAATCCAGCGTGCTATCTTGCCGCTGCTTGCCAACCCCTCAAGATCTTTTTCAATCATGTAACGGCTGATTAATCCGCCAAAGCTGATAGCATAGATATTGGCCTGTTCAGCACCACTACGTTGCACAACATGCTCTATGTACTTGGCCATTATCAACGCATAACGTGGAACACCATTTCCAGCAGCATCGACTTCAGTAATATCCTGTGCAGTGTAGTATGGCGGATGCTGATCGCCGTAATAAGTAGAGTATGCGATCTGATTTGGCGCTGTTGGAGCAATGTCGCCTGTGGGCAACCCTAGGGTATTAGCTAACTGCGTAACATATCCCTTGCTAAGGTCAGCACCAAACATGCCGTTTGTTCGGGCGCCGCTTGGATCAAATCCATGAACCACCACTGTGGCTACCTTATCGGGAGGAAAAGTCGCGGCTGTTGCCAGGGATCCCGCCGCGTTGACGATCAGCAAAGCTGCTATTACAAAGCGCGTCATTAGTAGAGACCTCTAAAAGAAAAAAACCATTGCGCCAACATGTAAATTCTACTGAACTTGCAACAAACTACTGACAAAAGTTGATCAGTACTTAACCATTGCTTAAAGGATAATCAGATAAGGAAAGGCGAAACTCTAGTTCACCGTTTAAGTCTATTAAGTACAGCACGTTGCCTTAGTATTATTAGGCTAAGTTGCTATAAAGCAATCGCGTTATAGATTAGACTTGATAACCATAGTTAGAAAGTTTTTTCTGCGCTTTCTCAAATCTCTGGCCGATTTTGCAGAAAAGTCCTATTGGAAAACTTAGCACTTGCGCTGAGAGAAATCGCGCACAAAAAAAATGGCGTTCCCAACGGGATTCGAACCCGTGTCGCCGCCGTGAAAGGGCGGTGTCCTAGGCCCCTAGACGATGGGAACGCACCTGATCTCTTTCAAGATCGTTTGCCTATTACAGGGCGAGCCTGAAGGCATTCTGTAAAAGCGAAATTTTCGATAAACTGGCTAACCTGAACGGTCGTCTGATCTATTCTACGGCGACTTTACTGACTCTGGCAAATAAAGGTCGCCGGACGCGCCAACTTTGGGCTGCCTCCGGCGACGATCAGACCTGCCAGGCAAATCGGGTGTATGGTAGCAGATTAGTTCATGCTTTCCAGACTGCGACCCACCTGGCTAATTGTTCCGGGATCCATCACGCCAGTGTACTGGTACACCGGTGAACTGTAGTTGCCCGGAGCGAAGATTACTGTGGTTGGTGTTCCTGCCGAAGCAAAGCGCGCAGTCAGGTTGGGGTTGTAAGCTGATTCTACGCGCACCTTAATCGCCCCTCGAAGGGCACGGCGGCTTGAGTTGCTGGCGAGATTGCTTTCCATCTCAGCACAGGCCGGACAACCGTTTTTGGCAATTAAAAGAAAAATCGGCTTACCTGAGCGCTCTGACTGTCTTA
Source organism: Candidatus Sumerlaeales bacterium (assembly GCA_036675025.1). GTDB lineage: Bacteria > Sumerlaeota > Sumerlaeia > Sumerlaeales > Sumerlaeaceae > JAKFFN01. The sequence goes on from JAKFFN010000055.1 coordinate 20,727, forward strand.
CTGCGGATTCAAAACTGGAACCCCACGATCCTGCAACGGAACCGTGAGCGGTGCTGAGCCCAAGTGCCATCAGTGTAAACATCAGCAACATCACAGATGTGACCATTATCCGCTTAATAGTTACCACCTGTTCAAACACAATCCCGTCATGGGCCACCGCGTGAGCTTGCGGCTCGTAAGGGATGGCTTTCATTCTCATTGTCGTATTCATTTCTCTTGTAGTCCTCTTTAGGGTGAAATCAAAAACTCATCTGATTCTATAATCAAATGGCGTGCCAAAGGGTCTGTCTCTAACGGGGGGAAGATAGGCAGACCTGTATGTCTGAACAACGAAAGCCGGCACACCTTAGTGCGCCGGCTGCAAATCGCTAGGTTCACAAACGGATGTAGGAACAGGCTGTGAGTGCTAATAGAACCTGCTTCACTGAAGCCTGTGAGTCTGGAGGATCTGGTCTAGAGAGATTTTCCGCCCAGTCTGTATGGGAAGTTTACACGCCTACTTTACAACTGCCCAACGCCTTGAAGTCGCACTTCGTTCCACCGCATCCAGAACCTGCTGGCATCTGAGTCCATCATTCATATCCGGGAAGACCTGCTTGCGCCTGCCCAATCCATCCAGGAAATCGTGGATGGTGTTTACGAACGTGTGCTGATAACCGATAATGTGCCCCGGAGGCCACCAGCCCTCCATATAGGGATGAACCGGCTCGGTCACCATTATTTTACGAAATCCCTGGGTTTTGTCAGAGTCTTTAGCAGACCAGAATTGCAGATGATTCATATCATCGAAGCTAAATATCAAACTGCCTTTTGACCCATAGATCTCGAACCCGTTCGCGTTCTTCCGCCCGCGCGCAAATCGAGTGGCTTCAAAAGTCCCTACCGCCCCATTCTCGAAGTTAGCCAGCCAGGAAACAGCATCATCCACGGTAACATTGCCCATTTTCTTAGAGCCAGGTTCTACAGGTCGCTTTTCTATAAATGTCTTCATCGAGGCACTGACTTCCAGTATCTCACCAACCAGGAACCGTGCGAGATCAGTAATGTGGCTGCCCAAATCCCCGAGGGCGCCGCTGCCGGTAAGCTTCTTGTCCAGCCGCCATACCATAGGAAAATTCGGGTCGGCAATCCAGTCCTGGAGGTACTGCGCGCGGAAGTGGTAAACCGTACCTATTTCACCCGCATCGATGAGCTGCTTCGCTAGGGCGACAGCCGGAATACGGCGATAGTTAAACATAACAAGGCTCGATACATCTGCCTTGTTAACCGCATCAGTCATTGCCCTGGCCTCTTTCAGGGTATTTCCGATAGGTTTTTCGCAGATGATATGTTTCCCTGCTTTTGCGGCTGCAATTACCTGCTCCTTGTGGGCCCACCCCGGTGTACACACATCCACAATATCAATATCAGGGCGATTGATGAGCTGCATGGCGTCAGTTTCATAAGATTCCCAGCCGAACTGCTCGGCAGCCTGCTTTACAGCCCCTTCATTTCGTCCGCAAATAGCTTTCATTACAGGCTTTACCTTTACGTCTGGAAAATAACGGGCAACATCGCGATAGGCAGCGGAGTGGGCTTTTCCCATAAATGCATAGCCTATCATGCCGATGTTGAGGGTTTTTGCCATATCAGTAACCTTTAAAGTGGGAGTGTCTGGTTCGGATAGACCGTGCGAACGTGCACAGACGTCGGCAAGAAAAACCTTTGTTTTTCTCCGGAAGGAAAAAGCTGCCGATGATTACTTGTAGCGTGTTTATGCTTGCCGAGCAGGTTAGCAGACCCGCAAGTAGGTCCACAATGTAGTAATAGGTTTGGAATCAGTTGGATTTTGTCCATCTTCACGTACACAGTCACTATTCGCCCGATGGAGTAGCATCCGTTCGCGAACTGGTGCGTTACGCCGAGCGCCTGGGAATGCGGGCGCTCGCCCTGACGGACCAGGACACTCTCGCCGGTATCCCCGGTTTTTGCGCCGCCTGTCGGGATTTTGGTATACGCCCGGTTATCGGGTGTGATCTTACTATTGTTCCCATTGCACACGGAACAATAACTCCGGATAGACCTTTTCGTATCGTACTTCTCGCGGAAACCGAGGCTGGGTACCGTAATCTGGTAAGCCTGGTAAATCTGGCGCATTCCCATTCAAGGCGTGTTAGAATTGACCTCGACGCGCTGGAAAAGTACTCGGGCGGGCTGATCGCCATGACGGGCAGTTCCTCTTCAGAACTTTATCAACTGCTGCTAAACAACCGTATTGAGGAGACCGAGAACTACATCAGGAAACTTGCCAGAATTTTTGGACGGGAAAACCTGGTGTTTCAGCTGGAAGATGTGGAATCATCGCGACAAAAGCAGATTAACGACCGTACGTTTGCTCTAAGCGACTTCTTAGGCGTAAGAACAGTGGCTACCAATGCGGTTGCCTTCCTTCGGCCGGAAGACAGTCTTGCCCGCGATTTCCTGCTGCGAGGACGTTTCCCAAGTTTTCTCCAGTTCCAGGCAGCGCGTGAAACTGCTCACTCGCAGCATTTGGCCAGCGGCATGCAAATGCGCGACAGGTTTATGAAGTATCCCCGTGCCCTGTATGCCACAGAAGAATTGGCAGATCGCTGTTCTTTCCAGCCGAATTACCAGAAACGCCGTTTCCCTGTACATGATTTTGTGAGAGGCTTCGATGCCGACAGCTTCCTTTGGGACCTCACATTTCGGGAGGCGCGGGCCAAGTTCGTTGAGCTTTCTTCCGAAATGAAGAACCGCCTCAATGAAGAATTCGACTATATTAAGAGCCACGGGCTTTCAAACAACATGCTGCTGCTTTGGAACATCGCGCAGTTTGTCAGGAAAAACAAAATCAGCGTCGGCGTAGGCCGCGGTGATATGATCACCAGCCTCGTGGCCTACATCCTTGGAATTACGCGAATCAACCCATTGGATTACAAAATGCGATTCCTGGGTTTTAGCCGTGATAACCAAGGCGAGCCCGCTCTTTCTGTGGAGATGCCCGTTCGGCACATTGAAGCTCTCCATGAGTTTATGCGAGGCACATTTGGATCAGATTTCTGCAGCGCTGTAGGCAAGTACACATGGTATCAGCGCCAGGGCCTTGGCCGAGATGTTCGGGCATGGCTGTATGCCAAGCCGGGACGCGTTGATCATGATTCCGAACTTCAGGAGAATCGAAACCTCAATGTCGACTCTCCCATTGAGGACTTTTTTCCCGGCAAGGTAGACGGCGTGGCCCTTCCCAGTGCCGAGTTTGAGAATTTCCTGCTATCGCGCCTCTTGCCGCGCCCGAAAGAACTTGTCCTGGATGAAAACCAGTTTGCGATTTCCTCGGAAAACTTAAACCATCTGACGCCGCGAGTGCCTGTAGATGATCAGTTTGTCACCCAGATGGACGGTCAGGCATTCGACCTGTTTCATATTCCTCGTATAACTGTCATTACTGACCCCGTTTTAAACATACTTGATTCCGCGTCTACATGGGTACGAAAAGAGGAAAACGCAGCCTTTGATTCAGACCGCATTCCCATGGATGACGAAGCAACTTATGAACTTCTCAGCAGAGGGCTTACTAACGGCATCGAGCCTTTCAGCAGCATTACGTTAAAAAGTCTTCTCCGGGCCCATCGTCCTAAGAACTTTATGGAGCTCCTTAAAGTAAAAGGTATGGAACGGGCGCCGAATAATGAAGGCAAAGGTGACGTCCGTGAGCATGTGCCGGAATGTTTGCTGACCTACCGGTGCGCTTATATTAAGGCACATTATCCCATGAGCTTCATGGCGGCCCTATTGACCCACACCTTCAGGAACCGTCGCAAGTTTACAGTTATCCTGCGAGAAGCCAAGCAGATGGGTCTGAAAATTCTGCCGCCGGACATCAACCTGAGCGTGTATGAGTTCAGTCAGGTCCATAAGGCAATCCGTACAGGTCTTTTAGTTGTAACTGGCATGGGGCCAAAGGCCTACGCAGAACTGCATGATACGCGCAAAGGCGGCGATTTCAATGATCTTATGGATCTAATCCGGCGAACTGATTCAAAGCTCATCAACACGCGGCTTTTGAGTAACCTTGTGAAAGTAGGGGCGTTGGATGGCTTCGGATATAAGCGGAGCCAGATGCTGCATATTATAGAGCACGACGTGGAAGCGGCCCGCCGCAATGCCGGATCGCCCAGCCTGTTTGACGAGCAGGATGATCGGCCACAAACGATCGTTGCCATTGATCCGCCCGATGCACCCGAAATGCCATTGCAGGAGATAATCCGTAACGAGATAGCTGCAGCCGGATATTGTATTGGATTTGATCAGTTGCTGCTCTATAAAGATCTTGTAGACAAATGCCGGGCACTGGCCCCTGGCGACCTCGTGCCACGTATGGTCGGTCGCGAAGTCCATGTGGCTGGGTTTCTCGATCATGTTGAAAGCGACAGCCCGCTTGTAGAGGAGAAAGAACATATTCTTCTCGACCTGGAAGGCCACGTAGTGACCATGCCTATCAAGATCAGTAGACTTTACGACCAGGCCTTACACGCGAGTGCGCCTGTGCTTATTGGCGGGACAGTACACCGGCGGAAAGATGAGGTTTATGTAAAAGGTGTGACAGCCTTTACCCTTCGAATGGTACAGGAAATGAGTCAGCATGTTAAGGGGCTTGAACTGGATCTGTCCGGCGAAGATGCACGAACTGTTCGCTTAATAAAGGGCCTGGTAAGTCATTACCGCGGACAGGGGACAGCTATTACTCTTCAAAATGTGCCCGACGGTACATTTTCTAAATGGTACGCCAGGAGTATCGAGAAGACCCTGGTGTTTTTTAGCCCACCGTTCTATTACGCTCTGAAAAAGATATTGCCCGAGCAGCGCATTCGAATTGTAGCAGAAGAGGAAATGGATCCGTCGCTGCTTCACGCCTTGTCTCCATTGCGGTATGAAATGCCGGAGGGAGCCACTCGCAAACGTCGCTTTGAGGAAGATGAGACTCACATTGTCGATGTGTACTGACTTGACGATTCCTGCAGCTACCTGCGGCAGTTAATCAGGAATGTTAGTCCAGGGATCTTCAACCGTAAGGGTTCCCGCATAGAAGATTTCCCGTTCCAAGGCTTCAGCGCAGAGAACCATCTCTATGCAGGGCGCTTCGTACCTTGTATCGACCATCTGATCAGCTGTCGGCAAAATCCGACTTTCCACGGGAATTGGCTCCTTGGTGCGATTCACTTTAGATGTAACTCCATAGATGGCAACGTGTGTCAACGGTTATTCGCCAATTTATTAGTTATGCACTGTTATTGTGCGATATTAACATATTAGCAGCTTATAGCAAAAGGACGATAGAAAAAATCAGGTGGTGCCGGGACCGGGAATCGAACCCGGATGGCCGTGAGGCCGAGGGATTTTAAGTCCCTTGCGTCTGCCAATTTCGCCATCCCGGCAGCTGCCAAAAAGCATTTTCTATTACGCTACAGGTCTCTGCAAATTCCCCGCCTGAAAACAAAGCCGCGAATGATGGGAAATTATCCTCAATCGTTTATATCGACAACGTCGACATCTGCTGCTCTAAGCAGCGCTTCGGCTTTCGATGGCGATTGAACACCGAATATAACGAGTTGCGTTCTAGTGGACTTGCCGGAGCAGGTATAGATATAATCCACGTTCAGGCGCGCATCGGAAAGAATCCTCAGTGCATTATCAAGTGTGCCCGGCTCGTCAAAAAGTTTCATCGCAACCGCCTCACCGATGTCTACGGTAAACCCGCAATCCTCGAGCGCTTCTGCAGCTACCTTGGCATTATCAACTACCAGGCGCACCCAACCTATTTTCCCTGTACTTGATGCCGCAATCCCCCGGATATTAATGTTGGATTCTGCCAGGATTGCAGTAACCTGCGTTAATTGCCCCGGTATATTCTTCAGCTGAACCGACAGTTCAGGTACCGACATCGTTTGTCTCCCGCGAATGATACGAGATTCCGCGTGGTCAACGTGAGAAACACAAGCGAAATCTACAGCGTACGGCGGTGGAAGCTAAGCCTTGGGCAGGAGGTAATATGTGGATTTTACCTTAGACCGATAATTATTAATTGAGTTTGGCATAACTTAAGTGATCAACTTTATAAGTAAACAAGACCATTTTCTCATTAGGAGAAACATCAATGAAAGTCGCACTTGAACTTGGAGAAGTTTTAGACGTTGCGCTAGTTGAAGGTGACCGAATAATCGGTACTTTAAGTCTGGAGCTTAAAGGACTTTCCGGTTCTTCTTCGCGTACGGTAGGTCGCCCTAGTGGCGCATCCGCAAAAACAGCGTCAACTGCCGCTGATTCCGCGGTTACAGGCCGTCGGCGCAAACGTAAGCCTATGTCTGATGAGGCACGTAAGCGGATGGCCGAAGCACAACGCAAACGGTGGGAAAAGTCCCGGTCCTCTGACGGGGAACCAACTAACGAGTAACTCCAACTGCTTAAAAAGAAAAACAGCCGGCCTAAACAGCCGGCTGTTTTCATTTACGCCCCCTTTTATGCCCCAGTTGGAAAAAACAATATTGCCGATAAAATGAGTCCTAATACGACGAGAGCTAAACTATAGAAAAACAACTTAAATAGCAGCGCGTTTATATCCAGCTTTAAGAAACCACAAATCCACACGTTTTGAGTAGTCGTGGGATCTTGCAGCATACTGACGGAATGAAGCGCACCCATCGTAGCTGCTGGCGGCATAAAGTTCTGCATCAACTTAGCGACACCTACACCAAGACCAAAGGAATTCAGTGGCCCACGATAAAGTGAGAGGGGAGCCGCGAGTAGGAAAAAGATGATATATCCCATTTGAGTAGTGGGGATAACTCGTGCCAGAACAGGCGTCAGAATACTTTCTACCATTGGATGCGTTGCAGCAGCTATTAGCATTCCAATACCAACCATCAGTATCACAGGCGCAGCCACGTCAGCTACGCCATTCATTATTGAGCGGCCAAGTTTCTGAAGCGCTTGCGGGTCCGGAGTAGTAAGCACACCGTAGGCAAGTGACGCCATAAAGGCAGGTATAAAAGCCTCGCCGAAGCCAAGGCCAAGGAGAAACAGCAGCGGCAATATAGGCGTAAGCAGCGTCCACCCGTCCAATATCTTGTTTTTTACATGATAGTTAAACTGTACTACGATGATGCCGATAACGAGTATTGCCCACGCTACCCACTTAAGGCCGGCGCTGATATTATCTTTAGCTACTACCATGGAATGAAATACCGCCCGGCCGGAACTCGGAATCAGAGGCTCAAACTTGTCAAAAAATACAAATAGCATTAGGACAGCAGCTACCAGCGCAAAGCGGCCTAGCGACGCTGCAATGCTGCGTCCCGACAGGTTAATGCGCTTCATGCGGAGGAACTCGATTGTCAGGAAAGTAACGAGGACAATTACCTGCAATGAAGCCCAAATGAGAGAGTAGGCTCTGACCCGGGAAACTGATACAGAAAAGACCTCGGATACCCGTGCCCACTCTGCAGGGTTTAACGCAGCGCCAATGGGAAACGCCAGAAGTAATATACTGCCGCACACCGGAGCTGGTACCCCCAATGACAGCAAAATCGGAAACATCACAGTACCCAGCATAATGATCATCGGCAGGCCGCCCGCCGCCGTAAAAATCAGTATGGTGATGGCTGACATAAGCAGCGCGACGTTAAACGGATTCTCCCCACCGTATTCCGCTGCGTATTTTACAATGCGCTCGGCGATTCTGGCATCGCTGATAAACCGTGCAAAAATGCCGCCGAAAAGCACCCAGATGATTGCCTTGTAAAGCTGGAAACTGCCAGACGGGGCAGGCGAAGTTTTGCCCTCAAGTATGGCCTGCAGTATGCCGTCAGGGCCACGGAACGGGACACCAGCAACCATTCCAATACCTAAGGCCATCAGGGGCAGTGCAAGCATGGCCGGTAGTTTTCGCGTAGCGATAGCGACTGCAATGATTACGAAAAGCACAAAGATCAGAGCCGAACGCGTAGCTTGTTCCGTGGTTATAGGCTCTGACAGAAACTGCTCGGCAATTTTCTCATAATCTACTTCAACGGGTGCACTGCCGGATGTGACTTCCTGCGCGGTAGTTGTTAATGGCTCTGTGGTCTGGGCAAATAATGAGGCCCCACTGGTGACTACGAAGAACAGAAGTAATAGGGGAGAAATCAGTTTAAGTAGATGAAATTTTAAGGGCATGGAATCTTTCCAATTTAAGGCTGGTGGGGTTCTGCGGGGCGAGAACCTGCGAGTCAAGCAAAGCGTTGCACTGTTGCGCTACCTGAGGGAGAGGACCTGCCCGACGGCAAATGCTGCTTCCAGAGATAAAATGGTAAACGCCCACGCCCTCGAGAAATTCCTCATTCCGTACGCGGCAAAAACTATCAGGATAAATTCCAGGGAAAATCTCTGTCTGGATGCCTCCCCCTGGTAAACTGCTGACAAAAAAATGAGAGCTGACAGCCCCAACACTGCAAGAGGGACAACGGCCGCGGAAATGTTTTTTCTCACAACTTGATAGAGCCCGGCAAATGCCAATGGATAAATCAGTAAATAGAAGTACCACATGCCAGGATACATGCCGTACATCGGAGTGGGTTCTGGAAGAATGAGCCATGCATACGGCGCGAGGAAAAGCCTTGGAATGCCTGCGGCCATTCCAAGCAGTAGCTGCGAGGGCGTTCCAATGTCTGGGGGCGCCAATGCCAGAAAGCTATCACGGAGTTGTCTAAATATGGCGTTGCCGCCGGTAGTATAGGCGCCAATGAGCACAAGGAATAAGGCGCCGATTGCTGCACTCCGGATCAAAATCTTTCGCTTTAGCCGCATAAAGGGGAGCAGTGCTGCCCCTGCTACGACGCCCATCGCTGTGTAAGCCCGAACGGTAAACATATAAGGGAGAACAAAGAGCGCTCCCACTGCAAGGCGGGTGCTTTTTCTGCGGTACGCGCCCAGCACCAGTGTAAGGCCCGCTAGAAACACGAACGCTACATAGGTATCCTTCATTAAATATGACGCCCAATAGAACTGTGTAGGGTGCAAGGCGGCCAGAATGCCCGCAATAAGTCCGTAGTCGCTTCGCAAGGTATCCGCTCCACCTTCTGAATCCGGGCTCCACAAGTAGCGGCTGATAAGGGCGCAAAAAAGTGGGAAGCAGGCAGCGCATACCGCATTAAGCAAAAGTCCGCAAATTGTGGATGAGCCAAAGATCAGGAACAGCGTACTGAGCGGGCGATGATAACCCGTGTGGAGGGTGCCAAGGTAAGGCGGTGAGCCCTTTAGTCCTATCTCAGGGTATTCGCCAGCGCCCCATGCACCGGCTATGGCTTTGGCTTCTCGAAAGTAATTGTGGTCATCCTTCCAGTAGGTACCAAACACGGAGGCATCATAAAAATGGGATCTTCCTAATGCCCAGCCCACGTGGAGAACCAGCATAACCAGGCATACTAGCAGTATCCGCCGCCCCACCGGCGATCTTAGGTAACTAGATTCAGCCCGGACAATAGCAAATGCCGGTAGAGCCAGCATGGTGATCCAGAAGAACCAGGGCGCTATACCATGAGTTAGCACCGCTGCAAGCCCCCACAGCACGGTGGCTGCAGTCTCGATGTGTTTCTGTAGGTTAAGCTGGCGTATTAGGGGGTTCATGAAGTTGGCAAAGGCAAAAAATATGCGGCAGCTTGAGTAGTCAAGCTGCCGCATACGATCTTAGCAGAAGTTATGTGAAAGAGAAATCAGAGAGGAGTGCTCGCGCTCTTTTTGCGAGCTTCGCGGTCTTTCATCACTTTTTTCTTATACATCGTCTTCAGAGATTCCTGGATGTCATCAGTTACCTTGTTTTTTGAGTCGGCGCTGATATAGGTTATTTCGTCCAGCAGGAACTTCTTGGCCTGCTCCATAATCTCACGCTCCTTGCCCTTCAGCTCGTTTGTCTGATCAAGGGTATAGAGATCACGAAGAAGTTTGCTGATTTTGTTCGGGTCGCCGCTGTTCATGATCTCGCGGTACGCACTGTACTGCATGCGCGCGTCGTTACGGTTAGGCGAAGTCGGCTGCTTCAAAAGGCTCATCACCTTCTTCGCATCTTCTTTGCTCATAGGCTTCCGCACACCACGCTTCTCAATCTGGTTTTTCGGAACAAGCACCGTGGCATTATTCTGCGCGTGAAAGACGTAATAATCCTGCGTCTGCTTATCAACAGTGATACGCCGGATTCCCTCCACATTGCAGATGCCAATGCTGGGTTCTACGACCACATCGCCAATCTTGAATTCCATGTTTGTTCCGAGGCCTTTCTTAGTTAATCAGGTCTAACCGATTTCGGTTATACAGCCGAAATCGCGGAGTAATTACTCCCAATCGATTCTGGGTGCATCTCCCCACAGTCTTTCGAGGTCAAAAAGCTGACGCGAGTCGTCCAGCATCGCATGGACCATAACATTGCTATAGTCGAATACCATCCAACCCGTGCCACGTTCACCGTCCACCTGGCCAGCTTTCAAACCATGTTCCCGCAGTGCTTTTTCAATGCGCGTACCGAGCGCCCGCAAATGGATTTGGCTGGTGCCGCTGAAAATCACAAAGAAATCTGTAATATTGCTAAGTTCCCGCAAATCAAGAATCACTATACGTTCAGCTTTGCCTTCACTTGCCGCACTGGCAATAAGTTCTGCCCTCTGCATGCCAGTCATGCTGTTTTTTACGGGTACGGTCAATTAGCTCTCCAAAGATTCTATTGTTTTATATATTCCCGGATGCGGTTTTTGATCTCTTTGAATTAAATCTTCTATTTTCCGGTTCAGCACTACTCGAAGACCCGTTCGCAAGTCTTTCCTGACAATTGCCCGTAATTCCTCAACATGCGGCTGCATTCTCGTTGGCTCCGCAAAGTCTGCACACATGATAATCTGTAAGGTTTTCGAAGGATTTTCACAGCCCAGGGTGTGATGTTCGACAGCCTGAAGTATGTCTGCATCTGTAATTTTGTAAACTGTCCGGGCAATCCAGGCTCCCACTTTTCCATGCCATATAGCGGGGTAGTCGTAGTCGCACGCATCAAGGATAATGGCACCATGTTGCACCAGGCGCAGTGTTTCCTCCCGGTTTACGTGCTTAGCACAATCATGCAGGAGCGCAGCAGCCGTGAGTTTGCCAGGATCACCCCCATGAAGTTTTCCCAACGCCAGTGCGGTCTGTAATACTCCGAATATATGGAGAAGTCTATAGGGTTTTTGATTACGCTTAAGATCAGCGACAATGACGTCAGGAATCATCAGTCAAACTGCTTGACGTGGATGGTCTTGGGAAACATTTCAGTTTCTACAAATGTCCATCCGCAGGAATTCTCGCCAGTACCATCGGCGCTTTTGTCCAGTTCGCGATCACTTCTATTGAATCTGCTGTAAGAATCTCACTGTCTAATGCAACGATAAAGTGTATAAGTGCAATAAAGCGAAGTCGATAACCCTGCGATGAATTCGGCATTATAGTTGCGTATGTTGGGCCGAAGCCCATAATTGATATTGTAGAACCACCCTAGTTTACCCGCAGTGATAGTTAAGGAGATTCCCACTCATGTCACACAGATTCCGGATTGCCACATTAACGGTAAGTGCGTGCGTCTTTGCCTCGCTGGCATTCGCCCAGCCGGGGCGGGAAGATATGTCAAAACGCGAACGCAAAGAAGCGCGCCAGGCGGAACGGCAGCAGGATAGCCGCCAGCAGCAGTCAGGCAGCCAGGAGCGCCAGCAGCAGGAGAGCCGGCAGCAGGTAGAGCGTCAGGCCCGCCAGCAGCAGGAACAATCACAGAAGGCTGAACGCCAGGCTAGCCAGCAGCAGGCGCGTCAACAGCAGGAACGTCAGCAGCAGGAAGAGCGTGCCCGCCGGCAGCAGCAGGAGCAATCGCAAAAATCTGCCCAGCGCGAGGCTCAGCAGGAGCGACAGGCCGCTCAGGAGCGTGCAAAGCAACAGCAGTCTCGTGAACAGGCAGAACAGCGCGCCTCCCAGCAGCGCGAAAAGCAGCAGGAGGCAGAGCGCCGTCAGCAGCAGGAGCAGTCACAAAAGGCAGCCCAACGCCGTGAACAACAGGAGCAGCAGGCCAATCAGCAGCGCCAGAAAGAACAGGCTCAGGAGCAGGCGGAACGCCGTGCAACTCAGCAGCGGGAAAAGGAATTAGAGCAATCTCGCAAGCAGGAGCAGGACCAGGCTAAACGCGAGGCTCAACAGCGCGAGCAGCAGGAACGGCAGGCTGGTCAGCAGCAGGAAAAACAAGCTAAGCAAGAGGCTGAACAGGCCCGCAAAGCACAGCAGCAGGCTGAACAGGAAGCCAAACGCCAGGCTCAGCAGGAGCAGAAGGCTGCTAAAGGCCAGCAGCAGCAGGGACAGCAGCAGCAGGGTCAGCCGACTGATCGCAAGGCTGAGCAGCAAGCAGAACGAGCTGCGCGCCAGGAATCCGAGCAGGCTCGAAAGGCACAGCAGCAGGCCGAACAGGAAGCCAAGCGCCAGGCTCAGCAGGAGCAGAAGGCCGAACAGGATCGCCTGAAAGCGGAGCAGCGCGCACAGAAAGCCCAGACCGAGGAAGAACGTAACGCTGCCCGCCAGGAAGAACAGGCAGCCCGCAAACAGGCAGACGACGCCCGCAAGGCTCAACGGCAGGCCGAGCAGGACGCAAAGACAGCTGCGCAGCAGCAACAGCAGACCGCGCAGCGTGGCCAGCAGGATCTACAGCAGGGAGACAAGCAGGCGCAGAAGGAAGCACGTAAAGCTGAAGAGCAGCAGCGGCAGGCAGAGCGCCGCCAGGCCAAGGAAGAGCAGAAGCGCCTTGCCCAGGAAGCTAAAGGTCAGGAGCAGGCTGCAAAACAGGCTGCCAAGGAAATCAAGCTTGCCGAGCGTCGCGGCACTACAGCTGACATCGTTGGCGCCACAACAATGGTAGATGACGATGGTCAGCAGGTGGCAACTGGTCTTTCTAAAAAGGAACGTCGGAGGCTTTCCGCTGATGGTCGCCAGGCACTGAAACAAGCTGAGCAGGCACATAAGGTACTTGAGCAGGCGCTCCGTCGCGATGAAAAGGGTAAAAAGCTCAGCAAGGCACAACAGGCTGTATTGGTTGGAGCAGACGTCCTGCCAAGTAATTTAAGCAACGACAGATATTTTAACCACCTGTCTAGCGACGATGCCAAGATTGTAATCAACAACATCAAGATCAAGAATGTTAACAAAGACATCGACATTATCAACAATGGCGTCTGGAACCAGTTCCAGAACAACATCATCCCTGACCGCTATCGCCCCTATGGTGATTATGGCAGGATCAATGCGCCGCTACATTACATTGACGATTACGACCCATACTTCCTGCCGCCGCCTGCACCTATCGGTGGTGGAGGCCTGGAGTTTGGTTTCGAATGGAACTACTGGGACGGACACTCTTACTATGATCATGGGTATGCCAGCGACCTCTTTATTAGCATAGGTCACACCCGCTACAACGGCTATGACGGCATTGTTACCGGTGGTCGTTATTGGAGCTACGGCCATGGTTGGATCGATGGCTGTATCGACTACGGTCACCGCCGCATGTGGGTTCCGGGCTTCTGGGCCCCTTATACGGTAGAAGAATGCGGAACGGTACCCATCTGGCTGCCCCCGGTTTACGAAGACGTGTGGACCGGCTGCTGTTGGGAGCGTATCCAGGTCGATGGCGGATACTTTGTACCGTCGCCGCCAGAGTGTCACCTGGTTACTCGCTATACCTGGATTCCAGGCCACTACGAGTATTACTACTAAGTCCTGGTTCGAACTAATCATGAGCGGAGGCTGCCATTACGGCTGCCTCCGCTTTTTTCTTTGAAACCTTTTTCTCGCCGGTGCTTTCCTCTTAGTATGACATCGACCCGCGTACTTCCAGTAATTGTACTGCTTCTATTTGCGTTGAATTTTACCGCAGCTGCGGCTGAAACAACCACGCCTCAATCCAACCTGACTACTTCGTCTCTAGTCTCGCAGCAGAAGGCTCCGAATTCACAAACTACGAGTTCGTTAAAAGATCTGGTCTCGTTGTCGGATGGTGCCCAGACTACACCTCCTTTAGTAGCCAAAACAACTGAGACCCTAAAGCGGAATTACGACCAGATAGCTCCTGACGAGGATGCAACCACCCGCAGTTACTCCGAAGTGACCGCAGTGGCAAAGGACCGCGAACGCATTGAGTGGCTCCGGTCAGCAGCCATTAGCGACGATTACGAAGAAGATAAATCAGCCGACTTTCGCCTGTACCGCAATCTTGTTCCAGGTAACGAAGACGACCCGGGGGAAGGTGCGCGTTTTGTGCCGACTCGAGACATTTATGGCGCCAGCATTGGACGTCAACCTGTAGGACCATTGTCAGGGCGCATCATTTACGCAAGTGCTGGTCATGGCTGGACAAATGACAACACAAGTACGTCGCTGTGGTACACCCAGCGGCCTATAACATACGGCATGATAGAGGACTTTGGTAACCTCGACCAGATGAATCTCTATGCCGACCTTTGTTTCCGGGCCGGCGCAACCATCGTTCCCATACGGCCTCTTGGGTTTCAGCATGTTGAACGCGTAATTGATAACGTAAGTGAGCACGCAGGGTTCCACGGGGAATGGGCAGATTCCCAATCTACCGCCTCCTTCGGATTTGCGGGCGCCGAAATCCCTTATCGTTTCGCGCGCGCTGCTGCGGAAGAATCATCTGTTGCGCGGTTCAGGCCGGTAATTCCTATTACAGATCGTTACCCCGTCTACTGCTGGGCGCGGGCTGGCGCGGATCGCGTAATACAGACGTATCGCGTCGTACACGCCGGCGGTGTCAATGAGGTCGATATCGACCATCGCAAAGTTGGTAACGGCTGGGTTTACCTCGGCAGCTACATGTTTGAAAAAGGCAACGGCGGCTACGTAGAGATAACCAATCGCGTTCGCGATCCCCAGCTTGCGGCCGAGCCACGGGTTGTTATTGCAGATGCTATCCGCTTTGGAAATGGAATGGGCGACGTTAACCGTGGCGGCGGTATCAGCAGGCACCCGCGCGAAGAGGAATCCAGCCGCTACTGGACAGAAAGAGGTATTGCCGAAGCGGTGCCTCCAATATACGATGCATTTAAAGGTGAAGGTGACCAGGGTAATAACGTAGGCTCTGCTCCGCGCTATGCAGCACACATGAACCGCGAAACCAATGGTGACTTTTTCGACCGGCTTTTCATGAGTTTCCATTCAAATGCAGTGGGAGGCCGCGGCGTAATGGGGCTCTATAATGCTCACGCCATCCTGCGGCCGGATCACCAGATCGAGCTTGCGAAGCTCGTGGCAGATGAACTCAACGCAGAAATGACGAGCGTAGGTCTTCAGTTGAACGATACTTGGAATGTGCGCCCGGTTCGTACCCAGGCCCACATCAATTTTGGTGAGATCCGCAAAGACTATCTTAACAATGAAATGTCGGCAACAATAGTTGAAGTCGCGTTCCACGACAACGCAGAAGATGCTGCGCTCATGCGATTACTCTCTGTGCGCGAGGCCATGGCAGAGTCCGCCTACCGGGCGACGCTGCGATATTTTGCTGAAGTCGGCAAGAAAGACGTTAAGCTCTACACGCCACCGTCGCCGCCAGTCCTGAGATATGCAGTGCAATCTGCCAAAAAGGGAGCGGCAGATCTTGCCTGGTCACCCGCAACGGAAGATCCCCTTTCCTCAAAAACCGGGGCGATCCGGTATAAAATTTACCAGTCAAAAGACGGTCTGGCCTTCGACGACGGAACTGACGTCGGTTCACGAACAGAATACACTCTTCAGGATCTGAACGAACAGGAACCTGTCTATGTCCGCGTAAATGCGGTCTCTGATGGCGGTGAGAGCAAACCTTCTACGGTGCTGGGAGTTAGCGTATCAAGCGGGCCTCGCGTTTTGATTGTTCAAGGTGCACCCACTGTGCTAGACGATTCCGTGCTGTCACAAACCGAAGAAGCTCATTTGGGGTGGCCGCTGAGGGACGGAGGCTCCTTCGTCAGACTGGTGCCGCACATCATGAACAACCGCGAGCAGATCCGCACAATAGGCGCCGGTATAGATCGCCTCAATGTCGGCTTCGAATCTATGGATATGGCTACGTTCCTCACCCAGGCAGTCATTCCTCAAAAGTACCATACCATCGCTATCCAGATGGGCCGAAGCCCAATACCCGATGAATTGGCTACAACAAAGGTTCTTACTGGCCTGCACGATCATATCACGTCCAACGGCCGGCTGCTGCTTTCTGGCGCCTGCCTGGCAGAATGTGAAGGATTGCAGCCCGACTCCCTTGCTCGATGGGGCGCTTTTGTTACGAACGCGCTGCAGACTGGATTTGATCCGCAAACCACGCTTACAAAAGTGATTAAGTCGGGAGATCGCGATCTCACCACAGTTACTCTCAACATTGGTAGCAGGTCGCTTCGCTACTTCGAACCACGACCTACGGAAGTTCTCTCGCCGCTGGAAAACGGAAGACCGGTTCTGGCATACGACAGTTTTAAGGGAATAGCTGCCGTGGCTACACTGAAGGAGAAGGCTCTTAGAACGGTTACGGTGGGCTTTCCCCTGGAGGAACTCGATGATCGGCAGGAGCAGGAGGTACTCGTCGCCCAGATCCTTACGGCAATGGGTCTTGAGATACAACCAGCTGCAAGCCTGAAGATAACCACGACAGATCCGTCGGAATCCAAAGTGAAAATCACTGACGCAAAGCCTGGTACTGGCAAAGCGGCCGGCGCTGGCAAATAGTCAAATGCGCTATCCAGTTGCCGCTGATGAGATTTGTTATATAAGTTACTCGAGTCTACGCAAAGAGGGTAATTTCGATGTCGGGTAAACTACGAATTGTACTCAGCGAAACCATAGCAGCCATTTTGATTGTGGCTACTGTTCATAGTGTTTCCGCACAGTATCCTAACACGGCAAACGCTAACCGTGCCCGGTACCAGCGCTCTGTGGCTGGTGTAAGTGGCGGAAGTAATGCAAGAACCGTTTCCGGCAACGCCAGTCTTTCAGGTGTGCGCGTGGGCCTAAGCGGATTTATGGCTGATATGGGTCGCATGCCAACGTCTGCTGAAGGTCTCCAGGCCTTAATAAAACGTCCCCCCGGTGCTACCAACTGGAGAGGCCCCTACATCAGCGTTACAAACGCCAAACAGCCGTTTGCTGATCCGTGGGGCATGCAGTATCGGTACACCCAAACGCCGGCAGGTAGCCGCTTCATCTATACGATCGCTTCAAACGGTCCGGACAGGATGCCCGGAACCAGAGATGATCTGCAAATCCAATTCTAATACAGGAAGCCGGCACTAAGACGGCTAAGCGGTCAGTTCGCGCCTCCAGCCGCAACTTAGAAAATCACCCTTACCATCCGCTTAAGCTCTGTCCACATTGCTTCGGGATCAGTAGTTCCAAAAAGTTGATGCAGAGCAAACCACGTTACAGAAACAAGTACTGCGCTGATGACCAATGTGCGCAGGCAGCCGAATACGGAAAACCGGCGCCGCGGAATCGCTGCCTTTTCCGGAATGCGAGCCTGGAATTCCTGGAACTCCAGCTGGCATTCCATGCTGCAGAAGCGCCCACCTTCCGCGTTACACTGATCACACAGCGGCTTCCCGCATCTGCGGCATTCGTGAAGCGCCCGTCGTGTCGGGTGATTAATACAATTTGCCACGATTTTTGCCCCTTAGTATCTGTGCCAGTTCTTCCGCTTGGCGCTGACGCGTATAGCTGTTTATTAGCGATTCATTGCGTTTGAAAGTCACACGCCCGAGAAACAACTCGAATAGCGTCTCTTTAATTCTGAAAACATTGTCTGGCGCTATTACAACTCCTGCCCGTGTACGTCGCACAAGATCAGCAAGGGCTCCCGGCGGTGCGACAGCCAGAATTGGTTTGTCCGCAGCAAGATACTCGAAAATCTTCTGCGTCAGCATAATGTGACTGTTCGGATTCTCTCCCTCAAGCACCAGCAGCGCGTCCGCACTCTTTTGCAGACTTAGCGCATCCCGCCAACTGCCCATTCCCCAGTTGATAATCACCCGCTCCAGATTCAGGTCGCGGATCATAGCCAGATGTTCTGGCTTCATATTGCTCCGGAAGATTACCTGGAAATTATCGGTCAGCCCCGGATACGAATCCAGCAAACCGCGCACAGCCGCAAAGAAGCTATCCGGTGACCGCTGCATAAACATGGTACCTGTATAAGCCAGGGTAAACTTATCGAATTCCATCTTTGGCACATCAGAAAGATCAGTTGGATCAAAGCCATTTGGTAATAGAACAACATTTCCCCGACCAGATAGCGTGGCGAGGTGGTCAACAATAGGAGAACTCACACCAGTTAAAGTGTCTGCCCCCTCTGCTACTCTCTGTTCCAAACTGAAATTGACCTGCCGGTGAAGCGGCGTCACATAGTCCGCAAAATAGGGGTTTTGTGTCCAGCCATCGCGGAAGTCCGCATGCCAATGGATGTTGTAGCGGCGCTTCAGGTAAAGCCCGATCAGGTGCGTACTGTTTGGGTAGGACGACGTTAGCACATACCGAATGGCCTGGCTGCGCAATAGATGTTCCGCCATTGGAATCGCGGTCAGAAGCCACGGCATACGGTCGTCCGGCAAGGCCATAATACGGCGCGTGAAGCTTGCAGAGCCACTAAGCATGCGGCTGCGCAGGGTAACTGTCTTAGGCGGAGATTTTACGGGCGGTGCCGCATGATCCAGTTTTTTGCGAACAACTCTGACAGGGGAGAGGACCTGATTCAACATCGCTGCTGCATGGTCAAAGTCCGGGCTGGGAGTTCGAATAACCTGGTAGCCGCAGGCTTCTACTTCCTTTAGCCCATCCACATCAATTGCTGATCTACCGTTAGGGGTTGCAGAAAGTATGACAGGCTCAAAATCGTGATCAGGCAGATACCGGGCAAGTTTGGTTATCCTGCGGACCCCAGATAGGGTAGGGGGGAAGTCATAATTAATAAGAAGGATGCGATCCTTCATAAAATGCAGGGATGCGGTGGTGTGCCTGGCGTTACAGTTATGCTTCTAATCATGAACCTGCTTTGCCTCATTGCTCATAATCATTTCCTCGATCTTGACTTCTGCGCCAATTTCACTCGAGAGGTAGATGGCATCCAGCACCCGTTGGATGTTAAGAGATTCCTCCGCCTTTACAAGCACATCATTTTCCCCGCGCAAGCATGAGCACCAGTATTTGATTTCTTCAGTATGCGGTTTTACCTCAGGCAAGCCCGAAGGGATAATGTCGATAAGTGCTTCGTCCCTCGATTTCAGGATTCGAAGCGGCGTTGCTGCCGGTGGCTTTGAAAAGGGTATCAACTCTGCGCCGCCTTGATCGCCCAGGATCACTTGCGGGAAAGCCTCTTCTTCCTTCAGATGAGTAGCCCAGCTTGCCTCGAGCATCAGGCTGCTGCCGTTATCAAAGCGAATGAATGCACTGGCAAAATCTTCGACGTCATACTCTTCCCGCCGGTACGTGCCGTAGGGATTGTAGAAGTCAGGCCTATGGCCGAACTTGGTATATACTGATCCGCTGACTGTAACGGCTGTGGGGCTGCCCATCAGCCAGACAATCAGGTCGAGAGCATGCACACCAATATCAATTAAGGGGCCACCGCCAGATTTCGATTTTATGTGAAACTGTCCCCATCCCGGAACCAGCCGCCGGCGCAATGCGTGAGAACGCCCATAATAAATCTGGCCAAGCTCACCGTTTACGATGATCTTTTTCAAAAACTGTGCGCTCGGCATGAAGCGCATATGGTGCCCGACGGTCAGCATCTTGCCCGTTTCGTGAGCGGTTGCCACCATGAGTGCTGCACTATTACTGTTAGTGGCTATCGGTTTCTCGCACAGAACGTGAACTCCCGCCCGCAGCGCGGCTATAGTCGGATCCGCGTGTGCGTAATTAGGGGTGCAGACAGAGACCGCATCCAGCTTTTCGCTTTCCAGCATCTTGATATAGTCATCGTACGCATTCGGAATCTCAAATTCATTTGCGAAAGCCTGAGCCCTCTCAAGGCTGATATCTGAACATGCCACGACCTCGACGTCGTCACATGCCCGATAGCCGGGCATATGAAATAACGCTGAAACCTTTCCCGTTCCAATAATGCCAATTTTTATCGTCATATTACTTCGGATTCTCCATTACAAATACGGGCTACCGGTCACCGAATAACACATGAAACTGCTCGTCGCTCATGGCTGGGATATGAGCAAGTTCCATGTTCACTGAGACATGGTCGGGTGAACCCATGCCCACAAGCGCGGTTGATATGCCGGGTATACTCCGCACAAACTGGATTGCCCGCGCCGCATCGCAATCCATTTCTGGTATTGCCTGGCGCAACGTAACCGGAAGGTTTGAAGCAAGGCTGCCCTGGAGCAGCGACGCACTTGCTACTACACAGACATTCAGCGCACTGGCCGCTTCCAGGAGTGTCATCGTCTGGTCACCAACCTTCTGATTCAAATTTGTCAGTGCTTCCGGCATGGCGAGATTAACAGGTAGTTGCACAGCGCAGAAGTGGTGCCGTTCGCCTCCGGCACGCCGTGCGCATTCAATCACGCGCTCAAGCTGCATAGGCTGCCGTGAACCGGGCGCTTCATGAAACCCGTCCCAGGTGGCAATGCCGTACATATTTATACGTCCATCCTGCACTGCTGCCTCTAAGGCTCGAAAGGCCATCTCAAGGGCTTCGTAATACCGAACTTCGTGCAGCTCACCCATCTGGGTTTCCGGATTATGCAGATAATAAACGTCGATAGTATCAATGCCAAGATTGCGCCTGCTTTGGGCAATTTCATGATAAAGATACATGGGTGACATGCAATGCCCATTGGGGTGAATCTCTTCAGGGGTGACTACACCTTTGTTTATAAGATTCTCTTCCACCCATTGATAAGGATCAGCCGGGTAACTACCGTCGTAGGAGATAAATCCTCCCTTGGTACAGATTACCAGTTCTTCGCGGCTGAAACCCCGGTTAAACAGATATTGAAGGGCTTGTCCGATGGCTCGCTCGCTGCGCTGGAAGCGGTAGTTTATGGCACTATCCATCACGTTGCAGCCAGATCCTACAGCTCTTATAATGGAATCGGTATAAGCAGCATCCGCCTGGTCTGTCGGTGCTCCAAGGTAAGTACCAAGTCCGATCGAAGAAAAGAAAAGGCTATGGCACAGGCGGAAGTGGCTCGGGTGCAACTCCGCAAATTTCTCTGTATAATGTTCGGTTCCCTGCAGAGTGGCCCTGCCAGGAACCAGTGAAGGAAGAGAGGAATTATCATTGGCCATGATACTATCGTGCTTAATAGATGCCGGGGCGGTATCGCAAACAAAAAAAGCCCGACCCATAAATGGGTCGGGCGTTGCACTTGAAATTCTACTCTTCTTCTTTTTTCTTTCCGATAACTTCCGGCTGGGCGGCATCTTCTTCAGTTGCTTCAGCAGCAACCTTAACCGCATGCACGCCAAAGAGAGTCTCGGCGCCATCAGTTACAAGTGTCAGACCTTCTGTCAGCTGAATGTCGCTAACGTGGAGGGTCTCATTAACCTGCAATTTGGAAATGTCGACAACAATGGATTCTGGCAGCTTGCCCGGCAGACACTTGACAGTGATCGAACGCAGATGCGTCTCAAGCATGCCGCCTTCACGTACGCCAACAGGGGTGCCGGTGGCATGTATCGGAACTTCAAACTCAGCTTCCTGGTCCATGCGCACGCGGAAAAGGTCGACATGGAGAAAACGGCGGGTAACCGGGTCACGCTGGATCTCACGAATGACAGTGGTAGTCTTATCAAGTCCTTCACCGGCAAGGGTAAAAAGGTTTGTTTCCGCGTTAGGCTTGGAGAGAGCTTTCTCCAGCTCACGAAAGTTAAGAGCAACCATCTTTGGTTCTTCGTTTGAACCGTAGATTACTGCTGGAACCTGGCCCTGCGAACGAAGGCGACGGTTGGGGCCTTTACCGGTTTCGGTACGGCCGGTAACGTTAAGTGTATCGATATCCATTGTAATGGAATCCTTAAAATTAGTCACCTGGGAGGCAGCCGGCCATGCTGTCGCATCGCCTGGGCTGTTGCAGGCGCCATGATGGGAACAACCTGCTTTACCAGCTATTCTTTTTACCCCACGCCTTTTATGTTGCGGCACGCTACCCTGAAAAAGCAAATAGCGGCCCATGAGAGATCCTCAAACACGCCCTCGATTTCCCTATGCATGGTGGGCATTTGCAGTGCTTTGGTTCGCTGGGTGGCACTTGATGCATACGTGGCAGGTCTGGCTGGATCCCACAATGCGGGTGCCCGGCCCCATTGGAGACAATACGGTAATGCTCTGGAACCTTGGATGGGTGAGGCATGCCTTAAACCACGGGCATCCCGGTTTCTGGTTCGCAAATGCGTACTACCCGGATGGCTTTCTTTTTCTCTATGGCACTCATACCTGGCTTGACGGATTCTTGGGCTGGCTGTTTTCACCGGTGTTGCCAGGTGGAATAGCCGCATCCATTTTGTGGGCCAACATAACTATGGCTTTGGCAACGGTCGTAAGCGGACTCGCTGTGATTGGGGCACTTAGAGCATGGGGAATCCGTCAGTGGCCTATCCTGATCCTGGTTGCTTCAATGGTAGTATTTTCATGGTTCAGGATGTTTGCACTGCAAGGCCATTACCATTTTTATGGAACTCAATGGATGCTTCTTTGCCTGGCATTCGTCTCCGCTTCTCGCCGCGCCTTTCTTGATCGCCATAGGCCCAAGGCCATAAACCTCATGATATGTGCCGGGCTGACGCTTGGTCTCACATTCCTTAACGACCAGACCATGGCGGTGTTTGCTGGTATTCTTGGCGGCCTGGTAATTATAAGCGGTGCAACGTCGGCGGGTGATAACCGGCTGAAGAACCTGGTTTTACCATTTTTCATCTTCTATGGTCTGTCTCTTATTCCCGCCAGTGTTCATCTTATACCGCTGGTCGTCTCGCTGGCAGATAACAGCTTAAATTATAACGTAAGCCTGGATACTCCTCGTCTTGTTGATGCAACCAGCTTGATTATACCGCCCGAGATCAGTTGGCTCGGCTTTCAGATATCCGGGCTGCGGGAAGGCTACGGATTTACTTGGGCGGAGGGTACTTATCTGGGCATAGTACCTATCTCACTTCTGCTGGTCATCACCTTTGGTGCAATACGGTATATTCTCAAAAAGCCCGGCGAGCGTCCACAGTATCTGCGCGTGAGTTTTTACTCGGCATTGCTAGCGTGGCTGTTCATCCTGCTGGCAATGGGTGATACATTGATGCTGGGTCGCGACCAGTTCAATGCGATGCCAGGGCGGCTTTTGCGGCAGATTCCTGTGTTAAACAATATCCGTCTGCCGCAGCGCTGGGTCTGGCCAGCTCACCTGTGTATTGCACTTGGCGGAGCCTCAGTCCTTGCGCTGGCCATACAGGCTAAGAAACAGTCCTGGCTCCGTTGGCTACCATTGGCGATAGCTGTAATACCAGCCCTGGAAGCTATCAGGTATCCCGCTGTAGCCCCGGTAGATTACAGAAACGACGCCTTTCTTCGTCCGCCCGGCCTGATTGAAGCTGTGCAAAAGCACTATACGGGTGGGGGAGTGCTTGTAATGCCGCCGGAAATAGCGTATGCGCATTCAAACGTCTTCCAGTTCCAGTGGGGCTATGACATTCCGGTTACCGTAGCCTACACAGCCCGAATGCCGTTTAAGATACAGGAACTCCCATGGAAGGGTCGCGTTTGGACACTAGAAACCGCTGAGTGGCTCCAGAAGAAAGACGTCACCATGATCGTCTTCGCTTTTCACGATGGCAAGGTACTGGAGTATCAGTCGTGGCTTACAGAAGCCAGGAAAGCAGTACCGGGAGTTATTGTTCTGAACAGGTTTGGTGAAGCGATATAACCGAAAGTCCTTCGATTACTTTCTTTCATCCTCTTCAATATAGCTTTCGGACTCAGAATCGGGGAACTTATCATGTCCCGGTAATTCCTCAGGTTCATACCCTTCTCTACCGGCGGCCTTGTCTTCACGGCGCGCCACAAAGACGCTCGTAAGCACTGAAATCGCAAGAATTGCTGCTATTACGCCTAGTGACACGTTAATCGGGATTTTGTACTCGCTGTGGCCAAGAAGCATTTTTACACCAACGAACGCAAGCACGAGCGCAAGCCCGTACTTCAGGTACCGGAACATGTCCATAACGCCAGCGAGCAAAAAGTACAGAGCCCTGAGACCCAGGATAGCGAAGACGTTCGACGTGTATACGATAAACGGATTGTCAGTCACCGCGAAAACAGCCGGAATCGAGTCAATCGCAAAAAGCACATCCGTCGTTTCAATAACGAGCAGCACGATGAACAGATTCGTAACGAAGGTCTTGCCGTCTTTTTTGATCAGGAACTTCTGACCGTAGTCACCTTCCGCAACTGGCAACAGACGGCGAGCCAGTTTATAAACAAAACCTTCGGAGGGATCAGCTTCAGCCGGGTCGTGGATGGCCATTTTAATACCGGTAAGTATTAGAAGGACGCCAAACACATAGAGTATCCAACTAAAGTTGGTGATCAGGGCGGCGCCCGCTGCGATCATTGCGCCGCGCAGTAGCAACGCCCCGAGAATACCCCAGAATAACAACCGGTGCTGGTATTTTGGAGCAATATTAAAGTAAGTAAAGAGCATGACGAACACAAAAATGTTGTCAACACTTAGAGACTTTTCGAGCAGGTAGCCGGCAAGAAACTCATGGCCGATTTGTGGGCCGTATTCGTAATACAGCCACGCATTGAATCCCAGGGCCAGGGTTATCCAGAAGATGGTCCACCCTAACGCTTCTTTAAACCTGATAACATGGGCTTTGCGGTTAAAAACCCCAAGATCCAGGGCGAGCATGCAGAGGACGAAGAGGTTAAACAGGACCCAGGCTGTGGTAGAAAACTGTACATCAGACACGTTAGGAAGGTTCAAGCGGGCAGGTCCTGGTCATGGTATTGTGTGGTAATACTTATCCGCAAAAATTCGCGGATGTTATTTTGACGTCAGGGCGTTTAGCAGGTCAGCCTGAATTTTCTTCATGGCCTGCCCCCTGTGGCTGATCGAATTCTTAGTCTCCGCATCCAACTCTGCAAGAGTCTGTGTGCTACTTCCCACGAGGAAAACCGGGTCGTAGCCAAAGCCATGGGAACCACGAGGCTCAAAAGCTATCCGTCCTTCCAGCACCCCCGTTTGTTCGAGCCGGGTACCGTCAGGCAAAGAGACGCATACAGCACAAACAAATCGTGCCGACCTATCCTCGCTTCCGGATTCTCTCACTTCCGTCAGCAGCTTTTCAATACGCTCCTTGTCCGTTGGTGCGTAACGGGCCGAATATACACCAGGGCGTCCGCCCAAGGCATCCACCACCAGCCCGGAATCATCAGCCAGGGCCAACAGCCCCGTATGACTTGCGTAATAGTCGGCCTTTAGCCGGGCGTTCTCCTCAAAAGTACTACCAGTCTCTTCGGGATCATCGATTTGCGGGAAATCTGCAGCGCAGTAAATCTTACCGCTAAATCGATTTTCGAGGATTTCACGGATTTCTTTTAGCTTTTTGGGGTTGTTTGTTGCAAGGAGCAGGTCGTTAAGGGCTGACATATAGGCACCTGGGAGAACAAAAGGTTATGATTAACAAACCATTACTAGTTCAGCAGCACCTCGACTATTTCCGTAGCAACACGATGGCTATGCTGCTAATCGTGCTTTGCTTCATGATTTCCGGGTGCGATACCCAACCTGAAGCCACTGGTTTAGGATCAGTAGCTGGCACCGTACAACTGGCTGCTCCTGACCCTGGCACAGGCCACGCCGGTGTACTCGTATACCTTGCAGGAACACCTTACCAGGCAAGAACGGATCAGCAGGGGCGGTATCGCATTGACGGTGTTCCCGCAGGCACCTACGATCTGGCGGCAGAAAAATCCGGGTTTCAGGGGCAGATTATTGAAGGCATTCAGGTCAACCCGGCCGTTCACGGCGCTGAGTCGCCAATGCAGCCCGCACCGGCAACGCTCGCCGCGGCCGCAGTCGCTCAAACGTCTCCTACAGAAACACTTAGCACTTTACGGGGCCGGGTCCTGCTGCAGGATATGGTGGATGAAAATGGCGGCGTTCGGGTGGAAGTCGATGGCACTGCTTTTGTAACAGTCAGCAGTAGCGACGGACAATACCGGCTCGTGAACGTCGATCCCGGCAGTTACACCCTTAGCTATTTTAAAGAAGGTTTCCGCCCATATACCAGTGATCCCATAGAAGTAACCTCTGGCGTCCTGGAATTAAATGAAGTCGCATTGGAATTGCAGCAGCCGGGCGATCCGATTTCACCAGCACTTACCGCGGCGGCAGTGGCTGCCCGTACTGCGGCATCTGCTCCCGTCGGACCTCCACCTGGTCCGGCAGAACCCCGCAGTATCGTCGGGCTTGTAGAGCTTATCGGTCCTGATGGCCAGGTCAGCAGCAGTTTTGAGAACGTGACAGTCGCTATCAATGGCACAGACAACATCGCAGAGGTAAACGACCAGGGACAGTTCCGGTTTGATAATCTTACCTCCGGAACCTATACGATTATCGGCACTATGGAAAATGGACCGATGGTGCAAATCCCGGTCGACCTGGAAAACCAGCGTTCTGCTTCTGTGACGGTAAAACTGAACCAGTCTGCTGCTGCAGCACAAACAGTTGGATCCATTTCAGGCACAGTCGTACTGGTTGATGCCGAAGACCAGCCCCTGGACAGTTCCGCTGGCGTACAGGTCGCTGTTACGGGCACACAACTTATTGCCACGACTGCAGCTGATGGCAGTTTTACCTTAACAAATGTTCCCTCAGGAACCCACACTCTTTCTGCTACGCGCGACACCTTTGAACCAGCCCAGGTTCCAGACGTTGTTGTGGCGGCTCAGGCTCCTGCTAATGTAGGTGAAGTTCGCCTGATGCAGACGGTAGATCGGCCCCGCGTCGTATCAACCGATCCTGCTGATAACGCCCGAGATGTCGTAGTCGGATTCGATCTGCCGATCCAGGTGAAATTCAGCGCTCGAATGAATCCTGCCTCGGTGCGAAGTGCAATCTCATTAACACCATCAACGCCCTTTACGGCTTTAATAGGCAAGGGATTGGGAGCTGGCGCGGATGACGATACTCTCATCATTAATCTCTCCAATGACGACTCTAACAATCCTATCCAGTTCGGCGCCAACTATCGCATTACCATTGATGATACGGCAGAAAGCATGGAAGGCGTAGCCATGGCTGAGCCCTACACGTTCTCATTCCGGACGGCTAGCCCGGGTGTTATCCAGACGTCACCGGCAAATGGAGAAGACAGGGCGTATGTTGATCAGCTTGAAAATCCTGTCCTGATAACATTCAATACCCGGCTGGACCCGGAGACCATTAATGAACGCAACATAAGGGTTCGGCCTGACAATGGGCTGAGTGTAGCTACGACCTATACCAACTCCGACGCTAACGGCTGGACAACAATTCGCGTCGCCACGCAGTGGCAGGCAAACACCGCTTACACCGTTACTGTGTCGCGGCGTGTGAAGGCTTTCAATGGCCAAACCCTCGGCAATACTCCGTTCACACTCAGGTTTAGAACGGCACCCATGGAAATTATGACGATGCCAATCCTGGAAACACGGTAAGCCGATAAGAAAATTACTACTGGTAAAGTTAATTTGCTAAAAGTTTCTTTATCTATTAGCAAAGTATTGAAAGTGCCGATCAGCGATGTATGCCGTTTTAGTGCATCGCATAACCAAATGCACTTGTTGCAGATGCAAAAGGTGAAGATTCAATTGCAGGATCGCGTGGTATCATCCGGTGCTATACCGGTCCAAGAGAGTCAGCAGACTAACAACGTTGAGAGAACATGATAGAATTTGATAAGATGATAGATGAGTCGCGCATCATTGATTTAAAAGCGACTACAAAAGAAGAAGCCTTGCGTGAACTGGTAGATGTCCTGGCCACATCACCTGATGTTTCCGATAAGGAAGAGCTGCTGACCGCGATTTTTGAACGCGAAAAGGTGATCTCAACCGGCGTAGGAATCGAAGTGGCGCTGCCACACGTGAAAATTCCTTCTGTTAAGAATTTCGTAATCGCCATTGGCCGCAGCCATAAAGGCATCGACTTCGAGTCTCTCGACGACAAGCCAGTGTACATTGTTGTGATGATAGGCGCAAATGATAAACAGGCCGGAGATTTTCTAAAGGTCTTGGCCCGGCTGGTTCTTAAGCTGAAGAACCGCACTTTCCGCAAACAGGTTATGTTTGCTCCCAACCCTAAGCGCATTAAAGAGTTGTTTGTAAGCGACGAAGTTCTGGGAGACGAAGAATAATTGAGCTCAGCATCCGCTGACTCCGCCAATGCCTCTGAGCATGCTGCGGTTGAGGTGGCCGCGGATGAAATACGCCGACAATTGCCAGGCGCAAACAGAGCAACTGTCCTTGTAATAGCAGGAAGCGGTCTGGGCGGATTTGTTAAATCCATTTCCGCTTCTTCTGAACTAGCATACGATGCAATTTTTGGAATTGGCGGCAGCACTGTGGCGGGTCACGCCGGACGCCTTATGGTCGCCGAGGCAGGCGATATGCACACCCCGTTGCTGGTAATGAGTGGGCGCAGGCATTTATATGAAGGACTTACAGCTGCCGAGGCCGCAAGGCTGCCAAGGGCCGTCATGCTTGCGTTTCCGCAAATTAAACGCGTGGTGGTCAGCAATGCGGCCGGTGGCTTAAACCCGACCTTTTCCGTAGGCGATCTGATGGTCATTTCCGATCATGTTAACTGGATGTTTAAGAACCCGCTGGTCGGCCCGAATAGTGATGCATGGGGTCCCCGTTTCCCCGATGCCAGTGACATCTATAGCCGCTGCTTGCGCGAACTGGCCGTTGCTACTGCTACTGAGCATAACATTCCGCTACGTCACGGGGTATACGTGGCCATGCACGGCCCCAGCTACGAGACCCGGGCCGAAATCAATATGCTCCGTAATATCTTAGGGGCGGACGCGGTCGGAATGAGTACTGTGCCCGAGGCACTTATCGCCGCACATATGGGCAGGGAAGTGCTGGGCATCAGCTTTATATCCAACCTGCTCGTAAACCCCGCAGTTACCACGCATAAAGAAGTTGTCGAAAATGCCCGTCTGGTAGAAGAAAAGTTCAGCAAGCTGCTGACAGCGCTGCTGCCAGAATTACACCAGCCAATATGAAGGTTTTGCGGCCCTAAGCCGTATATGCCCCCTGAATCTCTTACTCGGAGAATCGCTGTCACCCGGCGATACCCTGGGTTTGAGACAATTTCCAGAAAGATTGGGTGAAACCATGAGCGTTACTGCGGATAAGAAGCAGGAGATTATCTCCACTAACAAGACGCATGACACAGATACCGGCTCGCCGGAAGTCCAGGTCGCAATCCTCACAGAGCGGATCAAAAACCTGACGGAGCATTTTAAGACGCACAAGAAAGACCACCATAGCCGTCGCGGTCTTCTCATGCTGGTCGGTCAGCGTAAGAGCATGCTGAACTACCTGAAAAAGAAAGACATCGAGCGTTACCGCGCACTGATCGAGAAGCTGGGTCTGCGTAAGTAAGGTTTAAAGTAACAATAAAGCGGGCGTCGTCTCATTGAGACAACGCCCGCTTTTTATTTCTACCTGAATCCTGCTGTTATGTCAGCAAGCTTAGAAAACAGCGGTTATCGCTTAGTTCTTGGCCAGGTGCACGCCACAGCCATACGGCTTGGTTTTAGTCGTAGCAGGAACCTCGCCTTTACTGGCCGCTTCCACGGCCTGTGCTACGTAGTTCGTTGCAGAGGCGTCTTTCGACACGTCGGGAGATGGATTGTCATTTAACGCGCCGTCATAAACGACGTTGCCTTCCTTATTGATCACAAACATATGAGGAGTCGTTTTCGCTCCCAATGCCCTGGCAATGGTTCCCGAGGTATCAACCAGCGTCGGATACGTAATGCTGTACTTGTCAGAAACGGCTTTGGAGTCCGCTGCGGTATTATAGTGTCCGCTATTAACCGCCAGGTAAACTCCGCCCTTGTCCTGCACGCTCTTTGCAAGGTTCTGCATGATCTTTTGCTCATATCGGGGAACCATAAATGGACAGCCTGATTTACCCGTTACCGGGCTTCCAGGATTAGTAAACTCCAGCACCACAACCTTGCCGTTGTAATCAGATAGCGAGTGTGTTTTGCCCTCTGCATCCTGGCCGCTGAATTCTGGAGCCTTTTTCAAATCCTGGGCCGGTGCAAGGGCTAGAAGAGAGAAGATAGATACTGCACCAAGGGTACGTTGAAGCACTTTCATAGAGGTGTCCTCCTGGACTGTATTAAACTGTAACTATCCCCGCTAGTTTGAGGGTGAAAAGAGAATGCATGTTCCGTGACATCCGCATGGCAGGTACGATTTCCATAAGGGGCATTTTCCTGTGCTGCGTGTTAAGTATGTTTGTTTTATCAGGCCTGGTGGCTCAGAAACCACCTGTTGTCCTGGAACAACGGCTGCTTCGGGTGGAAGCCCCTGCCGAAAATGAGAAGTATGCAAAATCCGTCCTCAGTCATGCCACCGCTGCTCTACGTATCGTAAATGATCAGGCTGGCGAGGCCATGCACATTCCCATTACGTTTGAAGTAGTCCCTACCGAGAAGGAATTTCTGACCCGGGCCGGTGGAGTTGGCGAAAACTCCCTGGCAGTATCTCTTGGCGGTCAGGCACGGGTGCTCATCAGTCGGCCTGCTATGGCTGAATCCGGCTCTGACAAGATCAGGCAGGTGCTTGTTCATGAGCTGGCTCATGTATACCTGGACGCCAAAACAGCGGCTCCAGTGCCGCGCTGGGTGCATGAGGGCGTAGCGCAGGCGCTGGCGGGGGAATGGGCAGACGCACCCAGTGAGGGAAGAATGGCCATAGCCGCCTACACCGGCGGGCTCATTCCGCTCCGTAACCTCATAAATGGTTTTCCCTCGGATCAAACCCGGCGAGACATGGCCTACGCCCAATCCTACTCCGTGGTCAGATACCTTGTAAGAAATGACTTCGGCAATTCCCTGGCGCTCTTTCTACGCGCGATACGCGGCGAAGAGGGTAAAGATTACCTCAAGTCTTTGTCAGGCGGGATTCACCTGGAATCAGTAGATTACCGATGGAGGTCAGAGCTCCGGCACCCACGCTTCCTGTTTACCATAGTTCTCAGTAGCGGCTTTTTATGGGGTGCTGCTGCTCTGCTACTGCTGTTTGCCTACGTAGTAAAACGCCGACGCTCAAAGGTCCTGCGTCAGCAGTGGGCGCGCGAGGAGATGCTCGCCGCCGAATACGGGTCAATGACCGTCCCCCATGATACACGCGAAACATGGGACCCGGAAACAGAATCAGAATTCGTTGATTACGTCGAATCAGATGAGTCATATCTCGCCGATGATGAGCCGGAAGATTCGACCGGTGATGATACCAGGTGGAGGTAGCGAGTCATGGCATTTTCTGAGCATTCACCCAGAACGCGTGATCCAAAACTCCTGCTGCGCGAAATGGACGCGACTTTGCGCATCCGCGAAATTGAAAAGGTTCACCGTTGCCGTGAACGCATCCAGGGGCGCTGGTACGACAGCGGAGTCGCTGCACTTCTATTTGTATCCGGGCTCGGGATCCTCATTACCGTGTTTAGAATCATTCCGGCATCCACCGATTTGCTCTTCTGGTTTGTGTTCGGCTGGGTAGCGCTGTTTATCCTGTCGCTCATCGCCACCCTCGAGGTCCTGCACTCAAAAACCCTCGCTCTGCGTGAGCTCTGCGATTGGCAGGCGCGAGAACTCTCCGAACTCAGTCAGCAGGTAAACCGGCTATCGCACCAGCAGTCCATCGTGCAGCAATCTGTTCCGGGAGACAGACAGGGCTAAGATCTAAAACTCACCATTTGGCAGGGTGAATCCGGCCATGGCCGGCGGAGTTATGGCCTCATCGCCAAAAGACGTCCCGATAGCCCGCGCCGATTTGACAATCGGATGATCCACCGGCACCTTCCGCAGCTGTTTTACAGAATCCTTCAGCGGAACAGAAACAAAATCCCCACACCTGTAGCTCGCCATCATTCCCCACTGGCCCGCAAGTGCAAGGCATGCCGCCGTATGTCCAAAACCAGTCGATAGCAGTCGATCCTGCGCACTCGGGGTGCCGCCCCGTTGGATGTGGCCAAGTACCGTCGCGCGAGCCTCTACGCCAGTAGTGGTCTCTATTTCATCAGCAAGCCGCTGCGCAATACCGCCCAATCGGATTGGATCTGGACTGCTCGCAATCACCTTGCTGACCGTCAGTTCGCCGCCCAGAGCTTTCGCTCCCTCAGCCACTGCAATAATACTGAACCGCTTGCCGACTTGCGATCTATCTTTAATCACCTGGCAGATAGATTCCATTGTATAAGGAATTTCCGGTATCAGTATCACGTCAGATCCGCTGGCCACTCCAGAGTAGAGCGTAAGCCACCCCGCATAGCGCCCCATAATTTCCACAACCATGGCCCTGTGGTGGCTCATGGCAGTCGAGTGCAGACGGTCGATGCACTCCGTCGCTATCTGCACCGCAGTATCAAAACCAAAAGTTACATCTGTAGCAGCCAGATCGTTATCGATAGTTTTCGGGACCCCGATGCACTTAAGGCCCTTCTCATCCATAAGCCGTGTCGCCATGCTCATGGATCCATCACCGCCAATGACGATCAAGCCTTCCAGCTTTAGCTCCGCCATGACTTCGACAACGCGGTCGGAATAGTCCTCAGGCGGCTCTCCGTTTACCTGGTGAGAAGTTGGACTCCACATGAAGGGGTTGTCGCGGTTGCTGGAACCAAGCATTGTTCCCCCGGTGGTAAGTACGCCGGACAGATCGCAGTTAGTCAACCGCCGCCAACGGCGTTCAAGTATTCCTAGAAAGCCATCTTCGAAACCAACTACTTCGTGACCGTGACCGATAATCGTCTTTCCCACAGCTCGAAGCACTGCGTTTAATCCAGGGCAATCACCACCGGCCGTAAGAATACCGAAACGTCGCTTCCCTGTAGTCATTGCTATCCTCCAAGTTGGATCAGGAAAAAGTTTCAATCTTATTACGGGCAAATTTACGTCCGGATTCAAGTGCCTCATGCAACTTTTGAGGATCCTTGGCTCCGGCCATGGCCATTTCTGCCTTGCCGCCGCCGCTACCGCCTGCCACCTGCGCAGCCTGGCGGATGATATCGCCCGCAGCAAGGCCACGCGCCGCCACATCTTTGCTGGCACCAGCAATCAGCGCAACCTTCCCATCAACTACCGATCCAAGCAAAGCGAACAGGTTCTCAGGCTGACGCGACTTCATCGCATCGTACGCATCACGCAGGCCCTTGGCATCAACCCCGGAAAACTGGTGAACCACCAGCTTAACCCCGTTAATTGTCTCTGCTTTCGCCAGCACATCCGCTGCGTCAGCACCGCTTGATGCAGCCTGCATCTTGCTGAGTTCACGCCGCGCGTTTTTCAGTTCTTCCTGCAGCGACGCAATTCGCTCACTGACTTTCGCCCGGGGAACCTTAAGGTCCTCCGCCAGTTTCTTGAGGGTCTGCCGTTCCAACTGGATCAGTTCCACAGCTGCCCGGCCGGTTACGGCCTCAATGCGCCGGACCCCAGCCGACACCGCACTCTCTGAAACTATAAGAACCGGTCCCGTCTCGCCAGTAGAAAGCAAGTGCGTACCGCCGCAAAACTCGGTGTCCCACTGCGGGATATCCACCACACGTACCCTTTGCCCATACTTTTCGCCAAACGGCGCGATTATGCCAGGCAGCTCACGGGCTTCCTCCAGGCTCATCCAGGTGATCTGCAGGGCCACGTCATCCATCACCTGCTCGTTCACCAGTTTTTCAATCTCAGCCAGCGCGTCCGCGCTTACTGCATCCGGATTCGTAAAGTCAAACCGCAGGTAATCCGGCCCCACGTATGAACCTTGCTGCGTAACGTGCGTACCTACCACCCGCTTCAGCGCCCCTTGCAGGATATGGGTAGCTGTATGGTTCCGCATGATGTCCATGCGTCGTTCCACATCAATACCGGCATCAAGCACGCTATCCAGAGAGAGCGCCCCGTTTTCTACCGTTCCAAAGTGCACATAGATTTCATCGGCCGACTTATGTACGTCATACACTCGCACCCGGCAGTTGCCTTCGGTCAGCCATCCTGTATCTGCAACCTGGCCGCCAGACTCCGCATAAAACGGCGTCTGGTCCAAAACAAGCGCCACATCGTCACCCGCAGTAGCTTCAGATACAGCTTTGCCATCCTTATAAATGCCGAGCACCATGATGTTTGGCACTGTAGCTACAGGATAGGCGCCGGAGAAAAAATCATCTTCGTCCATCGCGTCGATGATCTCTTCGTCAGACGGAAAATCATCAGGCATATCGAAAGGCAGATCGTCTTCGTTGGCATCGATGAAGCCCTCAAAGTCGTCGTCTTTCCCCTTCATCTTCCCAAACAAATCCGAAATGCTGTTTTGAAAGTTCTGAAATTCCTTCGACTTAAACAACGTTTCCATGTCCTCTGCGTTATCAGGACCTTCATCGTCGTCACTGTCGTCATAATCCCCATCTTCCAGCTCCAGGCCCTCCAGCGATCCCTCGGGATCCAGCATGTTCTGGAGCATTTCCATAGCCTGTGGGCCGCTCTCTTCCGGATATCCGAGAAACGCCGTCGGCCCATGTTCCAGGCTGATGACCTTAAGGTATTCTGTCAGGTCAGCCAGCTTGGTACCTTTGCTGGTTTGTCTGCTGATTTCCTGGTGTTCAGCCACATGCTTCTTATAAGATTCCATATCGATGCTGAAACCACGCTCAGTCGCGATTTCCAGTATATCGTCCAGCGGAAGTCCATACGTTGCCGTCAGCTGAAAAACGTCAGCGCCACTAATCTGCGGCGTTGAGCTTCCGGCGGTCGACAGCAGTGAGTCCAGCCGGGTCAGCCCGGCTCCAAGAGTCTGTACATACGCATTTTCTTCTGTGCGGATAACTTTGCGCAGGTGTTCCGGCGAACGTTTCAGTTCCGGGTATGTGTCTCCCATCACCCGGATCACTGTATCCACCAGCTGCTCCATAAATGGCTCTTCCTTGCCGGCTCGTCGGGCATATCGAGCCGCACGCCGCAGCAGCCTGCGCATTACATAGCCGCGGCCTTCATTGCCTGGAAGTATGCCCTCGCTGATGACAAACGTCAGTGCGCGCATGTGGTCCGCTACCACGTTTACTGCCTGCTGCAACTCAAGGGGAGCTTTTTGGTACTCGCCCACTCCCATAAGTTCAGCCGCATGTTCCACAATGGGAAGCAGCAGATCAGTCGTATAAGGGCTTTCTTTCTCCTGCACAAGGCAGCACAGGCGTTCAAGCCCCATGCCCGTATCCACGCCACGGTTTTTCAGCGGCGGACGGCTCCCGTCCTTCTGCTGATCGAATTGCGGAAATACACAGTTCCAGAATTCCAGGAACCGGCTGCCCGGATCGTCATCGTTAATCGTCGCATGCTGAAAAGTTAAGCCGGCGCCATACTTTTCGCCGCGATCGTAGTATAGCTCGCTACACGGGCCGCACGCACCCGTTTCACCGGCAGGGCCCCAGAAATTATCCCTCGCCCCCAGGCGCACCATGCGCTCTTCCGGCATTCCAATTTCTTTGGTCCAGATGTCCCACGCTTCGTCGTCATCTTCGTAAACGCTCGCATAAATCCGGCTTGGATCAAGCTTCACAACCTGCGTTGAGAACTCCCAGGCCCACGTCAGCGCTTCCCGCTTAAAATAATCGCCAAATGAGAAGTTGCCCAGCATCTCGAAGAACGTATGGTGGCGAAGCGTGCGGCCCACGTTTTCCAGGTCGCTGCCTTTGCCGCCGGCGCGCATACACTTCTGTACGCTACAGGCGCGGCGATATGGCAACTCTCCACTGCCCGCATAAAGCGGCTTGAACTGGACCATTCCCGCCGTGGTAAAGAGCAGCGTCGGGTCATCCGGCGGCACCAGGGGCGATGATCCAACAACCTTATGGTCGCGCTGGGAGAAAAAATCGAGGTAGGCTTTACGTATCTGCTGGGCTTTCATATCACCGGTTCTGACATACTGATTTCAGCTTTCTTCATGGGAAAACAGGCCATTATATTAATACAATTCAATTTACCATAAATCCCGCACAGTTTCACGGATTGATAGCGAACTTCCTGGCATAGCAAAGCATTGTTTCAGCCGTTTAGATCGCGCCTCGTAAAAACTCCATAAGCGATACCTAGGAATGCCACCGAACTTGCCAGGCTGGTAATCAGCAGCAGGTGCATGTTATCCTGGTTCCACGACTCCGGAATTCCGCTGGCGATGCTGTTGCCAATCCCGATCGCGTCGTCATAGTAGCTGCTGAAAACGTAATCATCCACGTTGCGCACCAGGGCTTGGGCAGTGTACATAAACATAACCAGTCCCACCGCCACCCCGATAGCTGTCGCCACACTGCGAGATAACACACTTACAAGCAGCGCGAAACACACGGTAGCAGCATGCGGCAGATACGTCAGGCCAAGGGCAATCCCAAAGATCGCCAGTTGCCCCGACGCCGGCGGCAGGTCCAGCCCTTCGTCGAATGAGTTGGTTAGGGGGTAACTGGCGGCTATTGGCAGCGCCACAATCAGGTTTGCAGCAAACATCAGCACCAGGTAAATTAGCCCGGTAATTAGCTTCGCATGTAGAAAATGGGAGCGGTAAATCGGCCGGGGCAGCAGCATTCGCAGGCTTCCACGACTCGTCTCCGACGCAATTAAGGTCGACGCAAACACTGTTGAAAATATAGGGATTATGGAGGTCGAAACAAGGTTCAGGTTGAAAGTTAGGTAAACTCGCGAGCTGAGTTCGCCGGGTGCCCCCAGCCGTTCAACCGTATGCTTCGCCATAAAGGCCGTCAGCGCACTTAAGGCCAATCCCATCCAGGGCAGCTTCAGCCGCACGGCTTTTGTAAACTCTGCTGATATGAGGCGGGTCAGGGCGGCCATTGCTTATCCGTGAAGTACCTCGCTTTTGCATATCTTGTTTGTAAAGGGGGAAAGCAAATGAACGGCCAAAGAAATCCGCAGTAAGATCAATGGCAGGAATGATCCCTCATGTTTTCTGTTGATACCATCGGCAGCCAGAAGGCTCATGAGGTTAAGACCATGATTGATACACATTCACACATCCACGGACGGGAATTTATTGAAGACTTCCCGGAAATGCTAAAGCGAGCGCAGGACGCCGGTGTCGAGCGTGTGGCTCTGGTTGGCGTTCACATGGAAGATACCGACCGTGCGCTTGCAGTTGCCCAGGCTAACCCACATTGCTACGTTGTAGCCGGAGTTCATCCTCATGAAGCGAAGCTTTGGAATCAGGCTGCTTGCGAAACGCTCAAGGGGCAGATCACGGCCAACCGCGATCATGTGGTGGCAGTAGGGGAGATGGGACTCGACTATCATTATGATTTTGCTCCGAAAGACGATCAGCGCAAAGCATTCCTTGGGCAGCTGAACCTTGCCCGCGAACTGGACCTGCCAATCGTCATCCACTGCCGTGAGGCTTATGATGACTGTCTCGAGATTCTGAAAGACTTTTACGTTGATGCACCGGCCGACCCTGCCAGGCCGCGGGGCGTACTGCATTGCTGGTTTGGCACCCTGGCACAGGCAAGTGAGTCTGTGGCGCTCGGTTTTATGCTCGGCATAGGCGGAGCCTGCACCTTTAAGAAAGCAGACGAACTCCATCGCGTTGTCTCAGAAATTCCCCTTGAACACTTCGTGCTGGAAACCGATGCCCCCTATATGGCGCCCGTACCCTACCGCGGAAAACGCAACGAACCCGCATTCCTAACCCACGTAGTAGCCCGCATCGCAGAACTTAAAGGCATCATGCCCGCAGAAGTCGCCGAAATCACCACCGCCAACGCAAAGCGTCTTTATCGCTGGACAGACTAACCAAGGTGAACACCCGCAAAAACCCGCGCAGCACTGTTCGGCTGTCCGCGCAACGCCAAGTGCCGATAAAGCAGCACCTTCTTGAAGTGCGCCCGCTTGCTGGCGCTCTTGGAAAACTACTCATTGCCCCTCAATCTGCCCCATGACACCTAACCTCACCCATCTCCCACGCTACACCGACTTCAACCCCCTCGTTCCCGTTTACTGTGCCACCCCCAACGATGGCCGCCTTATCCACCGCTTTTTTGATTCCAGCCCCCTCAGCCCCAGCGGCCGCTACCTCGCCCTCACCCGCTTCCCTTTTGAAGATCGCTCTCCCAAACCCGGAGATACAGCCGAAGTCGTGCTTGTTAATCTGGAATCAGTTCACTTTACCACTATTGCCACTACCGAGGCCTGGGGCTCACAACTTGGGGCCCAAGTTCAATGGGGAAGTAGCGATAATGACCTCTACTTCAATCAAATGGCCTCCGCCACCTTGCAGCCCCATGGCATACGTTACAACGTGTCAACCGGCGAAAGCTACCCTCTCTGCGGCACCATCTACCACATATCACCCGATGGCAGCCATTCCGCCAGTCCATGCCTCCTCCGTACTTCCCGCACCCAGCTCGGCTACGGCGTCCTTGTGCCCGACAAACTCATTCCCGAAAACCACGGCGCCCCCACCGATGACGGGGTCTATGTCACCGACACCAATACTGGCGACTCCCGCCTTCTCACGTCCATCCACTCTATCGTCTCCTCCGTCCCGTACTTGTCATCCGCAAACTACGCCGATGGCGACTTCTACGTTTTCCACACGAAGTGGAGCCCCGACGGCGAACGTATTATGGTCATCCTCCGCTGGACGCCGCGCCAGCCAAAACGCCGATTCTGGCAAAAGGCTAAACCCGCCAGCAAGAAGACCATGCGCAAGTTTGTCCTCACCATCGCCGCCGATGGCACCGATCCCCGCATTGCTATCACCGATGAGCTCTGGGCCCGCGGCGGCCATCACCCAAACTGGTGCCCCGACAGCCGCCATGTCATGATGAATCTGGATCTTAACGGTGATGGCCTACGGTTTGTGCAGGCAGATTTAGATGGCAAAACCATTAACCTGATGCACCCTACCGCCGGCGGCTCCGGACACCCGTCGCTCCACCCTAATGGCCGATTCCTTCTCACAGACGCCTACCCCGGCGAACCCGCCAGCTACGGCGATGGCACCGTTCCCATCCGCTTCATTGACCTCCAGACAGGCGAAGAGAAGGTCATCGCCCGCATTAACTCCCGCCCCGCCTATGTAGGCGACCGCAAAGAAATGCGCCTCGACGCCCACCCCGCCTGGGATCGGTCCGGCAACTATATCATCTTTAATGGCTGTCCAACCGGCACACGCCAGGTCTTCATCGCGGACGTCACCTCCTTGGTGAGCTAACACTAATGCCCACGTGTGCCACTCCGTCATAACGCAAAACGGCAGCGCCGCTTCCGACGCTGCCATAATATTTTGGCGCCTTTTGCGGCTAAACCAAATCTGCTACTGCGGCCAGCGTGGCATCAGGTCCGCGCTGGTAAACAGACCCGCAATACCCTGGCTGTTGAGCCAGAAGCCGGCATTCATGTATCCAAGGGCCGGGCCGTTCACATTCGCTGCCATGCTGGTTTCGTCGCCGAGGATAAACTGGTGAGTGGCTTTCTTACCCTCAAATGTGGTACCTGTAATTTTCACATTCGTGCTCACTGGTTTCTTTGGGTTCCGTGTGTCCACCAGGCCGCCAACCTTCACCCTCGCCCGCTCAAGGATGCCCGCCTGCTCGAGCATGATATCGTCAGCGTGCTCCATGTTGACCAGCTCAAGCAGGCCATTGCGTTTCTCCAGCTCCTGCTCAATTTCCTGATCCGACATGGCCGAAACCTTGTTCACATCAAATCCGGCCAAATGAGCAATGTCTTCACGGATCGTTGCGCGATACGCATCCCAGTTGGGAATTCCCACACCAAACCATATCGTCACATCTTCCACTTCCACAAACGACTGCGCAGCCAGCGCCGCCGCTGCCGTCAGCAGACCCGGCGTCGCGCCGCAACCTGTCACGTAAGTAATACCCGCTTTTGCCAGCACTTCGCGCCGTTCAAACACCATGTCCATGGCTGAAGTGCGCTTCAGCGCGTCCACAACTACGCCTTTGTAGCCACTGGCAATAATCTTGTCGATGGTCTCAGGGATAAACTCGTTAGGCAGGTTCGGCAAAGCCAGGAAGATGCCATCGATCTCGGAGTGGCGCGCCAGCACTTCGGCGATAGGATCGGCAGCGCGATTGCCGCTATGGAGATCACCAACGGTATGCCCCGGCGGCAGGTTCTCAAACACTGCTGACTCGATGCCATCAGTATCAAAAGCATAACCTTCGGTGTCGCAGATTGCCACCAGTTTCAGGGATTTCTTAAAATCAAGAAGCCGAGCCATATTACGGCCAAGGCCGCCGGCACCCAAAACTGCTACATGTTTCACTGCGCGCATAGTGTTACTTTCTCCGAGAGCATAATCTGAGTCTGAAAACGCGCCGGTACGGCGCCTGTTGCAAGGGAAAATTCACGGCAGGTTTTCAATGTCTATTCGATCCTTTGCCCTGTTTGTCGAAAGCTTATTCTTTATAAGGTCATCTTTACCTATGAAACGAGCTGCGACACCCTCAATGTTCACCCGAATGACATTGGGAGCAGCTTCTTCAAAGCTTACGCCTGATATAGTGTTTAGAAGGTCAACTCGAACGGGCGGAACTCCAAACGTTACAAGATCGCCAGATTTAGACAGATCGGTTGCCTCAATTGCTTTTCGAGTAAATCCATGCTCTACCAATGCCGATGTTAGCTTCGTGACATTGTCTGCTGTTAACCTATAGAAAATGTCTAAGTCTTTTGTGAAGCGAGGAAAACCGTGGACGCCTAATGCGTAGGCTCCAACAACCATGTAATCAACTCTGTGCTTTTCGAGTAACAGTAATAATTCTCTGAAGTCGACATGGGTAATCATAAATTCCTAGTTTTCCAGCGTCGAGGCGAAGGTCTTCCATTAGAGCGAGTCGTTCTTGTGGAGACATTTTCTTCCACATTTCCCGCTCTTCGCGTTCAAGATCTTCATGGGAGATGCGTTTAATTTCCATTAGTTGAGATACCTACATCGCAGAAATTGGTTCTTTGTCAATGGGAACAGAGAAATTACTCATCGTGGTAAAGCTACCCTGCCACCCGAGCCACCGGCGACCCTGGCTCTACCAGGCCTTCTTCCAGCAGAAGGAACCTCACGGTATTTTCATCAACAGATACGACCTGGACCTTCGCGTCACCTATGCTGAACTTATCACCCAGGCTTAGCAATGCAAAGTTCATCTCCCGGAGAACCAGGTTTTCACCCAGCAGGCCCGGTGCGACTTCCTGCCCAAGTTTATCTGACAGGTGGGTATAACTTTCTTCTGTTACGGCAACGAGTTCCAGCGGGTCAGCTCCGCCAAAAAGCTCTGCGTCCAGCCAGACTATCTCGCATACCCGGCTGCGGCCGGATTCACCGGAACCTGTCAGAATTGCGGCTACCCAGCCCACTGGCTCAGGTGCAGCGGAATCCTTAGTAGATGTAGTTTCGCCGGCGGGCAATTTCTTCTTTCTTCTGCATGAAGATAGCCTGCCACTCGGCGCTGCCCTGAGGGGGCTTGCGCTGCATCTTCTCGATCATGTCCACGACTTCCCGGTCAATCTCTTCCTCGACCTTCAGGTCCTCTAGGAGAACGCGGGCGATCTCTGACTCCAGGACGATGCGGCTGCCTGAGAACTTAATCATTTCCTTATCGACTAGTTCCTTGGCGATCTGGCCGGCGATGAACTGGATTCTATCTTCTGAAAGACGCATTTACACTAGTCCTGTCACAGTACGATTTTGCGCTGGCGGGCCAGCTCTCTTTTGGTGCGGTCGAGCAGGGTATTGTAGCTCATGTTCTGGCGGTCGATAGCCATCTTATGCTGGCGAAGGATCTCTTCCGCTTCCTTCTCCAGGGCCATTTCGCGCTTCAGATCATCGGTAATCAGGCGCCGGACGGCTCCTTCGATCTGCTCCTGCGATGTCAGGATTTCGGCTCGCTTATGGGCCTTCAGGGCGTTGGCCACCTTGGTGGCCAGTGAATCGATCTTCTCGGGTTTCAGTCGCATTAGGATCCTGGCGCTACTGGAATTGTTCGATCAGCTCATCGCTGATGTCAAAGTTTGCACTTACGTTCTGCACGTCATCGTGATCTTCAAGCCCATTCAGCAGCTTGAGGACCTGTTCCGCGTCTTTTCCTTCTACAGCCTTGGTCAGGTTAGGCACGTTGGCCACTTCAGAACTCTCAACTTTAAGCCCCGCCTGTTCCAGCGCCTCACGCACATCGTTCATGGCGGTCGGGCCGGTGGTTACCGTGTAGCCTTCTTCTTCTGCCTTTATGTCGTCAGCACCGGCTTCAAGCGCCACTTCCATCACCTTGTCTTCATCGGCACCTTCTTTTGAAACCAGGATCACGCCCTGCTTTTCAAACAGGTAGGAAACGCTGCCTACTGCGCCCAGGTTGCCGTTGTTCTTGCTGAAGAGGTGGCGAATCTCAGCTGCGGTGCGGTTGCGGTTGTCAGTGGTACATTCCACCATAACGGCGACACCGCCGGCTCCGTAGCCCTCGTAGACGATCTCTTCGTAGACCGCACCTTCGATTTCACCGGTGCCTTTCTTGATGGCATTTTCGATGTTTTTCCAGGGCATGTTCACGTCTTTGGCAGCCGCAATGGCAGTGCGCAGCCGCGGATTGCCCGACGGATCGCCGCCACCCATCCTGGCTGCAATGGTGAGTTCGCGGATTACGCGGGTAAAAATTTTGCCACGCTTGGCGTCAACCGCGGCTTTCTTATGTTTAATCGAGTGCCATTTGGAATGACCTGACATTCCCAGTACGTCCTGTTCAATCAGAGTAAGTGCGCGGGCAGCTTGA
The DNA here is from genome assembly GCA_036675025.1 of Candidatus Sumerlaeales bacterium. Classification (GTDB taxonomy): domain Bacteria; phylum Sumerlaeota; class Sumerlaeia; order Sumerlaeales; family Sumerlaeaceae; genus JAKFFN01. The sequence continues at coordinate 63,857 of JAKFFN010000055.1, forward strand.
CCCATCACCACTAGTACCACTAGATGAGATGGGCTTTAGGGATTCTGTCAAAGGTAGAATTTCGTCTGTAGGCCCAATTTACGGCATTCTATTTTTGACGGGTTCCTGCGTTGATATTACTGATGTTATAATGCAAATCTTGAAATCCTATTTATTTCGGCCTCCGGCATTGATAATGCAAGACTTGCGAAGATGTTTTTCGGAATTCCCAAAAAAATTTGCGGTTTGTTGACGTACATTGGTCGCATGTTCACTTTCTGTGTTTTTGTATCACTGTTTTAGCGGAGCTTAACATGGCTGGCAATTCCCGCAGGGACCCTTACTGACCCTTACGGATGCTTAATTTCTGCGGGGCCCTGCATTCCGGCGTTGCAATTGGCCATGGAGAAAGGTTCATTGCCCACCATGCTGGAAGTCCTTCGAATTACGAACTACGCAATTATTGATGAGCTCGAGGTGGAGTTTAGCCGCGGCCTCACCGCTATTACCGGTGAGACGGGTGCAGGTAAGTCGATTATCCTGGGGGCGTTTCGCATTCTGCTGGGAGGGCGGGCCACGAGCGAAGTGGTGCGGTCGGGTTGTCAGCGGGCGGGCATTGAAGGTATTTTCCACCAGGTATCGGCAGACGCGGGAGCCTGGCTGAAACACAATGATTTTTACCCGGATGAGCCCGAGGAACAGGATACGCTGATCGTGCGTCGCGACATCCTGGCAAGTGGTTCGTCACGTAATTTTATCAATGGCCGCTCAGCCAATGTGACCCAGCTGAAGGAACTCGGAACCCTGCTGGTGGATATGCACGGGCAGAACGACCACACAAGGCTACACTCGCCAGTGACGCAGCTGCTGGTGCTGGACAGCTACGGGAGCTACGGCAAAGAACTGAAAGAGTACCAGTCGGCTTATGTGGAATGGAAATCTGCCCGGGATCGATTTGAGTCGCTTTCGACGGACCAGGGAGATGCCCAGCGGCGGAGGGATTTCCTGGAGTTCCAGGTGGACGAGATCACCAGGGCAGAGCCTAAACCGGGCGAGGACGAGGAGCTGGATCAGGAGCGCCGGCGGCTGGTAAATGCGGAGCGGCTGACGGAGATCTGCGGCAGTGTGTGTGACATCCTGTATGAAGGGGAGCGCAGCGAGAACCCGGCAGGTGCGCAGGTGGCAGCCGCCAGCAAGCTTCTCCAGGAGCTGGCAACTCTTGATCCGGCACAGGAAAGCCTGGCGGCGGAGGCGGAATCGATCCGGTTTGCCCTGGAGGATTTGTCTGAGAAGGTGCGGGACTACATCGACTCGGTGGCCGGTGACCCGGAACGGCTGTCACAGGTGGATGACAGGCTGGAACTGCTGAAGAACCTGAAGCGAAAGTATGGCAGTACGCTGGAGGAAGTCATCGCGACAGGGGAGAGGCTCGCGGCGGAACTGAACGACATTGTGAACCACGACGCGGCACTGGAGGAGGCGCAGTCTCGGCTGATGGCCGCCGAAAAAACAGCCGGAGCGGCCGCGGAAAAGCTAACGGCTGCAAGGCAGAAGGCGGCCCGCATATTTGAGAAACAGGTGCAGTCGGTCATGCGCGAACTGGAACTGCCGAAAGCCGTGCTGAAGATTGAACTTACCTCCGGCACGTCAGTGGAAACCGGTGCGGCAGCAGGCGTTGCGGAAGGCGCAGTGAAAGGTGCTTCAGAAGGCACAGTAAAAGACCTCTCAGCCAGGGCCGATGTCAGCAGGCGCAGCTTCTCACCGTCTGGCCAGGACACCATTGAGTTCATGGTGAGCCTGAACGCGGGCGAATCGCCGAAGCCGATGCGTAAAGTAGCGAGCGGCGGCGAGATCAGCCGGATCATGCTGTCGATTAAGAGCGTGCTGGCAGACCGCGATAACGTGCCGACGCTGGTGTTTGATGAAATTGACACGGGGATCAGCGGTCAGGCCGCGGCACGGGTTGGCGCGCAGCTGGAACAGTTGGCAGCGTCGCACCAGGTGATGTGTATCACCCACCTGCCGCAAGTGGCAGCGCGAGGGCATCTGCACCTGGTGGTGGAGAAGCAGACGGTGAAAGATCGCACAGTAACTGCAGTGCAGAAGGTAGAAGGCGAAGAGCGAACCCTGGCGCTGGCGCGGATGCTGAGCGGTCATGAGGTGGATGATACAACGCGCAAGTTCGCAGAGAAGCTGCTGGTGAAGTCCGAGGCGAAGTGATAGGGTGACGGGGATGGGTCGGACGGGTCGGACGTGTCGGACGGATCGGACAGGTCGGGCAGGTCGGACAGGTCGGGCAGGTCGGACGGGGGGAGACTGGGTCTGACTGAAAAAAGCAGGAACACAAAACAGCACAAAGCGCTTCGCGCGGCACAAAAGGCACAAAAAAGACGGCCAAGTCATTAACCTGGAACGTCGTTGGCGGCATTGAGCGGCTGCTTAAAAATAGGAATTCCGGGCGTGTGAAGCAGGGGTTTACTTTGATAAACTCTGTGATGAATTGCAGCAAAGCCAAAGATGTAGGTAGCTCGGCTAAGTAAAGCACCAGGTTCTTTCCCGGTGCTGAGGCAATGAGCGGGAGTAGCTCAGTTGGTAGAGCACTAGCCTTCCAAGCTTGTGGTCGCGAGTTCGAGTCTCGTCTCCCGCTCCATTTTTTCCTTTCATTCTGCCGATAACATTTAGGTTGACCAGCGCCCTTGATTGTCATCAGGTAAGGCTGATTAAATCACCATGGCCCCACGTGGGGCTAATGATCAGGGGAGACACTATCTTGAAGTCTGGAAAACTTTTCTTCGCGCTGCTTTGGCTGTGTATTTTTGCGACGAGCTTCGCTTCTGCCGATACGGATGTTGCGTTTAGTTACCAGGGCAGAGTTAAGGTTGAGGGACAGCCGTTTGGTGGCAGCGGCCAATTTAAGTTCGCTATCGTTTCTACGAGCGGAACAGAAACTCTCTGGTCAAATGACGGTACGGGCGCTAACGGTAACGAACCTGCCGGCAGCCTGGCTCTGCCTGTTGAGGATGGCATCTTTAACGTGATGATTGGTGATACCACGGCAGGTATGCAGCCAATCAGCCCCACTATTTTTGCTTCAAAGACGCCTGTAAAACTTCGCGTGTGGTTTAACGATGGCTCTCGCGGTTTTCAACAGTTGAACCCTGACCAGACCCTGGTAAACCTGGCCCTAACTACTATCGTAACTGGCGACGAAGACTTCACCGTTTACGTTAACGGGTCCACTGGCAACGATCGCAATAACGGCCTTAAGCCGGCGACCGCCAAGAAGACGATCCAGGCTGCCATTGATTCGCTGCCTGAGAGGCTCCGCTGTAACGTAACAGTAGAAATAGCCGACGGTGTTTACCGAGAGAGCGTTTCGATGGCTGGTTTTACTGCCATGCCGAAAAAGAAGCTGCGCATCATTGGAGATAATACCTGGACACCCTCTCAAGGTGGTTCCCCGGCAGTTATCTTAAATGGATACCTGGCCGGAGAAAGCGGAACCAGAAGCCTGAGCCACGGGATCTTTGCTGTTGGTTGCTCGAATGTAGAAATTGAGGGGCTAAAGGTGGTTGGTTACCAGGAAGACGGCATACTCACCGAGAACGGCACCTATACCTTAAAGAACTGCGTGATGAACTCGTGCGGTAGACAGGGTTATCTTGGACAAAAGAACTGCTACGCCGAGCTGGTGAATTGCTCTGCGGATTTGAACCTTCAGAGAGGTCTTTGCCTTTCCGACCTATCCAAAGCAACCCTCACCAGTTGCTCAGCGACACGGAATGGGGAAGTAGGATTAGCACTCTATAAAGAATGCGCAGTTGAGCTTTTCCAGGCTGGAACCTTTGATTCGAATGGTTCCAAACAGATCGAGTTGGGCGGCTGTAAGATTGCCGCGATGGATCCCATCCAGGTGAAAAACAGCCGGCCGAATGCGACCTGGGGTATTTTCAATAGCTACGATTCCATAACCTTCTCGTATGAGAAGTTCGTGTTTTCCGGGAACCTTTCGCCGCAGTTTCAGAACTACATTGGCGGTAAGGCCTTCTACGTTAATGGAAATCCGGCGCCGTAAACTAACTGATCAGTACGGTTCCAAGAGCGCCAGCAAGCGGGCGCACTCCCAGAAGGTGCGGCTTTGCGATGGGGGCGCTGCGCGAGTTGCGGGTATCGTTAAAGGTTCTGTGTACTACGTTCTGTTCGGCTTCGCGGAAGCCGCGGCCGCGATGTCCTTGAGCTGAACTGAAGGTGTCATCTTCACTGCTTCTATCCATAGAAAAAGTATCGGTAAACTTCAACGAACTGGATTGATGCCATAGCACTAAAAAGCATGACTTTGACAAGGACTCGTGCGGTCGCTTCATTATGGGGAAATCTTGTACTCGCAATTTCTGACAGCCAGATTGTTCCCTGCCAGGCATAGTAAAATATTACTGGCCACATCATAAAGCATATCCTGGGCTGGATGAAATTTGACGCAAAAAACATAGCCGAAAAACTGCCGAAAAAGAGAATGATATAGGGCCATTGGCCGATAACCGGTCGTTTGATCATTCCAAGTAAGGCAGCTAAAACAGGCAGAAAAAGAAACGCCTGAAAAGTGCCAATGACTTGTCTCAGAAAATTGCCGGATAGGCGGAAAACCTTTTCTTTGAAAGGTACCGAGAATAGTGTTTCTGCAAACCAGACAAGGAAGCCATGCCGTTCGGCGTATTTTGCCGGCTCAAAAATGTGAGCGACTTTTATGACGTAAAACAGCCAGCAGACGGTGGGAATAGTAGCCGCTGCAACAAATAAAATCGCAGCGCCCCATAGGCGTTTCATCATACAGATTCCCAAACCCAGCAGGATTAAGCAATAAACCTCTTTACCGAGGACGAGAATGCCAATTGCTAATCCTGTCAGGGCCCAACGTACGAAACTTTGATTAGGCAGCCTTTGGGACGGCACTGATTTACTTTCACAGGCCCATACAATCAAGCAGATGGAGAGGATTACGCTAAAATAGGAAAGCACCTCTGGCACCATTTGCGCCGTCCAAAAATTAAAGCCGTAGCTTAGTCCGGCAAGAATAGATGCTGCAAAGGCATTGCCCGCGCTCATGCCGAAATATCTGCTTAGGGAAAAAAACAACCAGAGACTACCAGCAGTTAACATCATATTCCAAACAAGCAAAACTTTAACGGACTGATCATTAATGGCTTGAGGAACATAACCGGCAGGTTCTGAGAGTGTAAAATCTTCAGTTATACCTAATACCTGGGCCAGTTTTATCGGAGCAGGATATAGTGGTCGTGGCGCTCTCACAGGTACAGCCGATTTGGGCAGAAGAAGACCGGATTCCAACCACTGCATAAAGTCTGAGTTCTGGTAGCCGGTCTCTTTGTAAAAGTATTTAGCATAAGAGCCTTCTACCGGCTGATTGAACCGGAGCAAAAGAACGAAAATTGACAAGGCCAGGAAACAGCAAAGTGCTGCAATCCTCAGGGGGAGAGGCATGTCAGCTCCAATCACATTAAAAATGACTGATTTCCCCAAATTTGGCTTATGCTGCTTAATGCGAAACCTCCATCGGCTTGCTTCACGTAAAACGGAATTTCTCTCAGGATAGATGCAGTGGGATCACTTCCACAGTTCATCCAGCCAACGCAATCCATTAGGAAGATCTAATCCGGCATACTCAATATGGATCACCCGCCGGTGGGTTGGATTTGTTGCCGGGGAGGATGCATGGAGCAGTAGTGGCCGCATGAGCATGACGCCGCCTTTGGGGACGGGGCACGTGACCGGGTCGTGATTGGATAACCATTCGGCAATGCCTGCGTCTTTTAACCGGCCGCTGGTGTGTGAGCCGGGCCATACTTTCAGGGCGCCGTTTTTTTCATCGCAGTCATCCAGGTGGAACCGGAGAGCCAGCATCTGTTCCAGGATTTGGACGGGTGGCTGGACGTTATGGATATCAGCTTTGATCGTCCATGGGCCGAAACCCGGAGCCTCCGCTTTCTCTCGCACTGCAATGGTGACATCCTGATGGGGCGGGACTTTCCAGTTGGCGCCTGGGGTCTTGTCGAAGAAGGTCGCCTTTACAGCGCGGGCGGAGGGACCAAGCACGGATTTAACCAGCTGCAAAACGTGTGGCTGTATTGCCAGGGACCGAACACGGGCGCTTGAGTATAAGAGGTTACGGACAGCGTATGTGTTTGCACCCGCCGACTGACCGTTACCGGAATCAGCTTCTCCCTGGACAGCTTCTATAAGTTCCTGAACCGCAGCCGGCGTCAGGAGACCCGGCAACATGCAATAGCCGAAGTTCTGTATGTCGGTTGCGATTTGCTGAAGTGTTGGTTCGGTTTTATCCATAGTCGATGACATGATACACTGGAAGGAATTGAATGGCGGCGTGAATCACCAGGGCTCCAATTTTAAGGTAAGGTTTCCACTTACCGTGAGAAATGCCGAAGATGCGTTTGTCAGCCCAGTCAGCGGCGGCAGAAACTGCAAGCCAGGAAAACCCGCAAACTACAGGCCACGCCATAAACGAGATCCTGGGCTTAATAAAGTTTGAGCCGAAATACATGGCGGAAAAGGCCAAAGCGAAGCAAACCAGCGGCACCAGAAGTCGACGTGGGCGGGCAATTACAAACCCGGAAATCATCAGTACGAACGGGTAATAGAGGAAAGCGTCACCCAAGCTTTTAATCTGCAGCAAAAAATTTCCGGATAGCCGACGGACTGACTCCGAGAGCGGTACAGTGAACAGCGTTTCCTGCAACCAGACAAAGTAGCCATATTTCTTGTTATAGGAGTCTGGATCAAAGACTTCGAGTACTTCGGTAATGTACAGTCTCCAGAGAATGGGCGGGATTGCGGCGGTAATAATAAAAGCCAGGCAGCTGATCCATTGCCTTTTCCAGCACAGGAACATTGCGGCAAAGAGTATGAGGAAGTACAGCTCTTTGCCGAGCAGAAACAGTCCAATTACTGCCCCGGTGATAGCCCAGCGGACTACTGAGGCACGTTTGCCGGGAGTTTCCTCAGCCCAGACAGCCAGCACAAATAGCAGAACAACCGCAAAGAACGTGAGGATTTCCGGGGTCAGCTGGGCAACCCAGAAGTTGAATCCAAAACAGGTTCCTGCAAAGATCGTTGCGCATAACGCATCGAAAAACGTGAGACCATAGTAGCGGCACAAACCAAAAAACAGCCACAAGCTTGCTACGGCCAGTAGTATATTCTCTACTGCCAGAGTCTTAACGGCGCCGTTCCACACGGCTTCGGGAATTGGTTCGGAGCTGCTTGTCATTGCGTGTTGTTCAATTGCCCCCACAGCCCGGGCGACTGGAATGGCAGCCGGATAGAGGGGTCGGGGTGCCCGTGTTACGGTTGTGGACGTGGGAAGTAACAGTCCGGTGTTGATCCATCCAGGGGTATCAACATTCTGATGCATCAGATCAGGCCGAAAATGGTGTGCGTGTTCCCCGGGAACCGGTTGGGCAAACCTCAGTAAAAAAGAAGCAACAACGATGGCAATAATTGCAATCGCTGCTGCTGCAAATTTTATCCGTGTAAGGTCGCGTCCACCGACAAAACGTAAGATGGACAAACTACTGTGATGAAGCACTCTCGGCTTTCGGTGATGTTTTGATTATAGAGGTCGCCTCTGCTAAAGTCATAGCAGTCGTATGGCTACCAGTAGACTTCGCCGCCCTTGAACTCAAAGGTTGGACCCAGGATATTTCCGGAAATGTTGAGGCGGTTTTCGAAGTTGTGGAAGTAGGAATACCAGCCGGCGGAGAGGCCGTAGCCCTTGTTGTTCTGGACGGTGCCCTGGAAGGTGTTATCGACGCCGATCTGGGAACTGCCGATGCAGTGTATGCCGTGCTCGTTGTTGGAGGAGAAATTGGCAGACGTGAAAATATTAACTGTGCTGCTATCCATGAGCAGCAGGCCGTAGCGGCCATTGCTTTTTGAAATGGGCGATGTCATGAAGGATCGGCTCTGGCTTCGCACTTCGATGCCGCTGTTGCCGTTATTAGATGCAACGACGTTGTCCAACGTGGAGTGTGCCTGGTTAATAATCTCGAGTCCGACGCCTCCGTTATTGCGGATCAGGCATTTCTCGAGATTGAATTTCCCGTTTTCGAATTTGACGCCGGTGGCGGTGGCACCTTCGAAAGCAATGCCGTGGAATTCAACTCCGGTGCAGTCTGCCGCCAGTACCACGTTTTCTTGAGCCGCTGCGCTGCCTGTGGCGGCGGCGGATATTATTACGGCAGGGGCGCCGGGGGAGGACGGGGTCCAGGCTTCATCGCCTTGAAAGCTGAGGGTTTCGCCGGGTTTTACGCTGATTCCGTAAACCGTGACTTTTTCGGGATAGGTGCCGTTGGCGATGTCGATCGTGACGCTTGCCATCACCCGCCCGGGAAGGATATCTACTGCACCCTGGACGGTTTTCTTAGCCTGGTTAGGCTTGAGGCCGGAGTTGCTGTCGTCGCCATTTTGTCCGTCGACGTAGATGGTGAAGTCATCGCCGCCGGTCTGCGATGTTATCAGGTTCGTATTGATGAGATTATGGTCGGGATGCAGCTGCTGGAAACCGTTGACGCCGTCATTGAACCAGGTGCGCAGTTTTAAGGGTTCCTTGGTTTGAAACACCGTGGAATTGATGGGCAGCATCAGGCCGTTTGCGCCCATTACGACGTTAAATACGCCGTCGGTCACGGTCAGGGTGAGACCGGTTGTGGGTTCTGAGCCGTCGACGCTAGTGCCGTCGTTTGACCATAGTGTGGAGCTGCCGTTTGGGCTTATGATGGCAAACTTGAATTGGCCGTCGCCGTTGTGTTCGACTCCCTGAACCTTTACGCGGCCCTGGTAGTTGAACATGACTGTGCCGTCGGCAAATACTGGCACTGCAGCAGTTAATGCGGCGACCGCCGTGGTGGTGAGCAGCAAATTTCTTTTAGAAAAAAACATGGCAGTGACCTTATAGGGCGTACGACCCGTTAGCGAATGTGGTGACAAAATTTGTCAGCAGGTTGTGACGGAAGAAGGGCGTAGCTCAGTACAGAGTCCAGCATGACACGGAAGCTCTTGGTGCGTCTGAGGCGCCTACAGCCGGTTCGAGGCTGTAGCTTAAGCTGCTGGCTACGCCGGCTGAGCCGGTGTCGTCAGTGTAGCCGACGAGGCTATACTTTTCAGAGCTGGATATGCCGCCGCCCATGCCTGTGGCTACGTATTCCATCGAGTAACTAGTGGAACGCGGCGTAACGCTGAAGCCTGCAGCGGCAATGGAGAAGATGGCTGCGCATGCGGCGAGTTTTACCGTGTTTGACATGATTGGAACCCCCTGACGATGTGGAAAATGTTCTGCCGTCTCTACAGGCACAGCACTACAGACGTAATTCTATCACTGGATAGGTGACGGGTGGTCAATAAAAAACGTAAAGCGTAGAAAGTAGAACGTAGAAAGTAGAAAGTAAAAAGTAGAAAGTAGAACGGATAACGGGGAATGTAGAAAGCGGATTGGGAGCGGATTATGGCGCTTCGCGGGTGGGGCTGGTGGTGAAGTGACGTTTTTGCCGGCCGGGCCGCCGGCGCTCCCAGTAAGGACTGGTACGAGAGACTGAGTGAGGATTGGCGCTGCGCGGGCGACGCTTCCAGTCGGATATGGTTCGAGAGAGAATGGCGGTTGGCGTTGCGTGGGAGGTGTTTGTTTAGCCTATCAGGTCGTGGAGGTGGATCATTCCTACGGGGTGGTTTTGCTGGTCGACTACGGGGAGTACGAGGACTTTGCGGTTGCCGTTTTCCATGATCTGGAGGGCCTGGGTGGCGAGGATGTCGGAGGTGATGCGGAGGGGATCGCGGGTCATTACGCCGCTTACGGGCTGATGGAAGACGTCGTTGACGGTGCGGGCGGCACTGTCGGCTTCGCGCTGGAGTATGCGGCGGAGGTCGCCGTCTGTGAGGATGCCGCAGAGCTGGCCTTGCTCATTTACGATGGAGACGGCGCCGTGCTTTTCGGCGGTAATGGCGGCGATGGCTTCGCGGAAGGTGGCGGTTTCTATGACGATTGGGTTGGAGCCGGGTTTCATGAGATCGCCCACGCGCTTGAACTGGCGGCCGAGGGCGCCGTTGGGGTGGCGGAGGGCGAAGTCGCCGGGCTGAAAACCGCGCTGTTCGAGGAGAACAACGGCGAGGGCATCACCCATGGCGAGGGCGGCGGTGGTGGATGTAGTTGGGGCGAGGTTGAGGGGGCAGACTTCGCGGTCGACCTGGATGTCGAGAACGATGTCGGCTTCGAGGGCGAGGCGGCTTTTGAAGTTGCCGGTCATGGCGATGAGGAGGTTTTTGTTGCGCTTAAAGAAGGGGATGCAGGAGACGACTTCTTCGGTGGTGCCGCTGTTGGAGAGGGCGAGGACGATGTCGTCGGGCTGGATCATGCCAAGGTCGCCATGGAGGGCTTCACCAGGGTGAATGTAGAAGGCGGGGGTGCCGGTGCTGGCCATGGTGGCTGCGATTTTGCGGGCGATGAGGCCGTGTTTGCCCATGCCGGTGAGGACCACGCGGCCGCTGCAGTTGAGGATGGCGGTGATGGCGGCGTCGAAGCTGTCGCCGATGCGGCTGGCCATGGCCTGAAGGGCGCAGATTTCCTGCTGGATGACTTCTTGGCCGCGCTGGGCCAGGTTATGGGCGGTATCGGTGGTCATGATTGGGGTTTTACCGTTAAGGGGGATTGTGATTCTAGAACGCGGAGAACGGCGAACGGAGAACGGAGAACGCGCCGCATATAGGGCAGATAGGACCTATAGGACATATAGGACCAATAGGACATATGGGACATACAGGTGGTTGAAGCTGATTGGGGATAATTCTTGTGCCGTTGCTTGATTGTGGCCGTGTTCACTGGATTTTTCCGAGGCGACTGATTGGCCAGTAGCGGTAGGTGATGACTCCGAGGATGTCGCTGCGGGGGATGGGGCCGAACTCGCTGCTGTCCTGGCTGTTGTTTCGGTTGTCGCCGAGGAGAAAGACTTCATCTGGTTTCAAAATCCAACGCTGGTTGGGGGTATCAGCGAGGACTTCTCCAGGGAGAGATTTGTCGGAGCCGTCGAGATAGATTCGGCCGTTGGACACGCGGACGGTGCTGTTTGCTCCGGCGATTACGCGCTTTACAAGGGGCATCGTGCTGCCGAAGGGGTCGCGTACGACTACGATAAGGTTGTCGAGGTTTGGGAAGTCGTTTTGTTCGCGCATGACGAGGTAGTCATCTATGAGCAAGGTGGGCTCCATACTGCGGGAGATGACCTTGAAGCTTTTCCAGTGGCCGGTGAGGAAGAAGCTCCAGACGACGAGAATGGGGATGAGTATGAGGGTGCTGATTATCCAGCGGACTTTGGAGATTGGCTTGCGGTACCCGGAAAAGGCCATTGATGTAGGTAATTCCTTTTTTGTTTATCTTGCCTGCTGACCTGATTAGATGTTGGGACGAAACTGTTTCGTTGTCGAGATAATTGCCGTACGCCTGAGAAATTTGAAGGAGACGTAAGACCGGTGGCTCGAATTGCTACACAGGATCTTGTAAAAGAGTATGGTGGCCGCCGCGTGGTGGACAAGGTCAATATTGAACTGCAGAAGGGCGAAATCGTCGGTCTGCTGGGTCCGAACGGTGCGGGTAAGAGTACGACCTTCAATATGGTGGTGGGGCTGATCAAGCCTACGGCCGGGCATGTTTTTATTGGCGATTCGGATGTGACGGCGATGCCGATGCATAAGCGCGCGCACCTGGGGCTGGGGTACCTGGCGCAGGATATGAGTATCTTCCGCAAGCTTACGGTGGAGCAGAACATCATGGCCATCCTGGAGACTACGAAGCTGAGTAAGGCTGCGCGCCAGGAACGGCTGGATATGTTGCTGGAGGAACTGGGCGTTACTCATCTGCGGAAAAACGTGGCGTACACGCTGTCGGGCGGTGAGCGGCGGCGTGTGGAGATCGCGCGGGCGCTGGTGAATTCGCCGGATTTCATCCTGCTGGATGAGCCGTTTTCTGGTGTGGATCCGAAGGCCGTGGAGGATCTGCAGGATATTATTTTTCAGATGCAGCATCGCGGCCTGGGTGTGCTGATTACTGACCATAACGTGCGTGAGACGCTGTCGGTGACGGACCGGGCTTATATCATTTTTGGCGGGCGCGTGATGATGTCGGGTACGGCGGCAGAGCTGGTGAACAGCGAAGAGGCGCGCAAGTTTTACCTGGGCGAGCGTTTCTATATGGACGTTACGCCTGACGAGCGCAGAAGAGCGCAGGGGTAACTCATACGGAGCCAGGCGCTGGCATGATGCGACAAAGGTCACGGCTATGGCCGGATGCCGATGTGCTGGGTGTGCCTGTGTGCAGGGTCACTGTGTCGGAGTTTATCGAAGGGCTTTCGCAGCCGCAGGCGCGGGGTGCGGGCAGGCTGGATATCGGACACGGACAGGCAGCAGGGGAGGGGCCGCTGTTCGTCACTTACCTTAATGCGGCGTGTTCTAACATTGCGGCGGATGACCACGATTACCGTCAGATCTTGCGTGAGGCGGATTGCGTCTACGCTGATGGCCAGGCTATAGTGTGGGCGTCGGGGTGGCTGGGGGATAGATTACCGGAGCGGGTGAATGCCGGGGATTTCATTGTCGAGTTTTGCCGACAGGCCGCTAGACGTGGGCTCCGCCTGGCGCTGGTGGGTGGGCGGCCGGGTGTGGCGGAGCGCGCTGCGTCGCGGTGGAAGCAGGAGGTGCCTGATCTACAGGTGGTGGCGACACTGGATGGTTTTTTTGCAGATGACGGCGCAGCTGCAGCCGAGTCGGTGGCGAGTTCGGGGGCTGATATTGTGCTGGTAGGGATGGGGGTTCCGCTGCAGGAGAAATGGGCGTGGGCACAGCGGGAGCGATTGGGTGCGCGGGTGATCTGGTGTGTGGGGGCGCTGTTTGAGTATTATGGCGAAGGGCGGCCGAGGGCGCCAGTCT
>JAKFFN010000054.1:0-76693 GCA_036675025.1 Candidatus Sumerlaeales bacterium
TGACGACCATCATAATCCACAAAAATGTTTGGACTATTCGCCACGAACTGATATAGATTGGGTCCATCTAAGCCATTGGGTTCCTTCTCGACCCACCTTCCGACCAAAGCATCATACCATCGGGCACCGAAATAATACAACCCACTTTCGGAATGAACTTCCTTGGTAGTTAACCTCGGTCCTGGATATTGCCCTCCGGCGCGAACTTTGCCGAATGCATCCATGTCTATCCGCGATGTGATATTTCCAGCGTCGTCCACTGTGGCAACAGGGTCACCTTTCTCGTTATACTTGTACCAGGTATCAGTGTATCCTGTAGGCGTGCACCCGGTGCCGGAGTAACTGAATGTACGGGATGCCAGCACTTGACCAATAGAAGCATCTTTGAGTGCGTTTACCGTCTTTGTGCGGAAACAGCTCCCGCCAGAAGGTTTTTCCTTCGTCATCAGAAGGTTTATGCCATCATAATAGTAGCGAGTCTCGATTCCACCGCTTGTTTTTGATATCAGTCGTCCGGTGTGGTCATACTCGTAGGTTGAGGTGCCGGTTGCATCCTGGTATTCGACCAGCCTACTATCAGAGTTGTGTACAAAGTTCGTAGTCTGTAAGGCATAGTAGTCAAAAGACCAATCGCGATTTCCGTTAAGATCATAACCGTACTCCACCTCAGTATTGGCAGACATAGCGTACTCCAACTGGTTGAAGTCGTTGTATAAGTAGTCAGTGACGTTATACAAGGAGTTGACCGAATCCGTAAACGTCTGCTTTTCCCTATTTCCTGCAAGATCATACTCGTACTCATACTTGTACGCAGGCGTTGTGGCGCCGTAGTAAGGCCCCATTCGCTTTTCTTCTGACAAAAGTCTGTAGGTATCATCATAAGAATAGTAATGAGAATAGTCGTAGACGATTTGGCTCAACACGGGATCGACGTGGGCAAAATCTGACCGGGTTTTAACGGATGAGTCGTTATATGTCGACATCTGGATCAAAGGATAATTATTAAATCCATCAGCCGACCAAGTGTTTGCATGCAACCGACCCGTCGAATCGTAATAATGGTCATCCTGGTGGCGGAAGAATGCTGTGTCGTCACTATAATTCTGCTCAATGTGCAACTTCCCACTGTCAGCCCAATAGTAGTAGTGCGTGTCGCCTGATACGGGATGCATGATCAAACCGAGTTTTTTTGCTGTTGGAGTGTTATGGTAGATATATGTTGCTACATTATCATCAGGATCTGTGAGGCTGGTCCGCCTGCCGCTGGAATCGTAAGACCATTTCACCTCTTCTCCATCAGGCAAGTTAAGCATCCCACTTCTCCCATGCAAAGCTGAATGTCTTAATTGATCTAATCTCAAAGTAAAGCGTTTTTTCGCATTTCGAACAAAAAAATTATTCCGTTACCAGTTTTGCTCGATGAAAATATCCCTGGCTGACCCGTTTCAGCGGAGAGCTGAATGAGAATCAAGCCGGGGCTGGAAGTTCTGGCTTGACCTTTTCGCCCTCTGATGGATGCTATCTGCTACATAGCAGCAGATCCTAATTCCTCGGAGGTTCTGAAGTGCGTACTACTTATTTCTTTTGTGCAGCCCTGTCTTTAGCGGCTGCCTCGTCTTTTGGCCAGGATTTGAAGGCGGCGGAGTTTGAGGCCACGCCGGCGTTTACCGAGACTTTTGCCGGCGGCGCCACGGTGGGCCAGTGGGAGCTTGACCCGGCAAACTTTGAAGGCTCGGTACCCGCGACTTATGTGACAGCCACGCCGACGGGTGTTGCCCCCGCGGTTACAGCGCTAAACCCAGTGGGATCGTCTTCTGACGGCGGAGTAATGTTCCAGGGCAACCCGTCGTCAACCAACGGTACGATTGCTGGCCTCAATTACATGCGATGTATCAATTCGGCCGCTAATGGATCAGGCACGGACTTTACTGCCGCAACTAACAACAAATACCGTGTCGTAGCCAGCATCTATCTATATTCGCCTACAGAAATTGCAGCCCGTTGGCAGGTGGGTCCGTGGCTGTTTAATCGCCCAAGTCTTTTCCGCGCCTGTTCTTTTTATAACACTAACTCGCTGGGGGGCGGACCGGGCTTCGGCTATCGCGGCGCTACAGTCGCCAACGCGGCCTTGCCGGGCACGGCTGCCATTTCGTCGCCGCGCTGGACGAAGATGAGTGTTATGGTGGATGCTACCAATGTTGATCCCGCGATGTGGCGGATTGCTATTTCAGTTGACGCCAATGGCGATGGTACTTTGAGCGAGACTGACCCACTAGAGTACATTTCTTTGACCCTGGCAGCAGATGTGACTCCCGGACCTTTTGGTATATTTACCGTGGGTGAGGTTAACAGTGACGGGTTTCCGTTGTTTACGGATACGGTGGAGTATTATCCCGGACTGGCGTCGGACGTGGAGGCCTGGGCGCTTTACTGAGGCTTCAGGGCCTGAAGTTTACCTCTGGCATAAGTCCCCCTGGTGCGGTCGCACCAGGGGGTTTTTCATGGGTTCTCACTCCTGGCATTTCAAAATCTTGTAGTCCGAAGGGTCCGTAAGAGGTCGTGCGGGAATGGCGCGCCGGGATTTCCTGTGCCTGTATGGCACCTGATAAAACAAATCCCGGGAGCACCCTTTGAAAAACATTACGCACCACATCCACGACGACCTGCTCGCCCGCCCGACCGGCGCCGATGCAGCCGCTGAATGCCATTCTCCGTCTTGCAGTGGCGAAAGTAATTATGTACTTAATAGATCGATCAAAAGCACTGACGTCACTGCACTTACTCAGAATATAATTAGAAATTTGTCAACCTGTGGAAAACTTTCAGAAAAAATTTCGCAGCCCCAAAAAACGCAACTCATAAGTCTATTAGTATCAGTGCGGGAGGCCGTCAAAAATACTTTCATGGGTTTTCCGCCGCACTACACTGTAAACCGAAAAGAATCAACGCCTAAGGCCGTCAAAAATAAAATGACGAGAACACGCCGGTTCTTTTTAATGACCCAAGGCATAAATCGTGCTCCCGCACAATTCAAACTTCCCGTTTTACAAATAAACCGCTGTGCCCTCCGGGCGCAGCCATTTCCGGCAGAGGAACCAACGATGAGCGCAACAGTGACAGACACGGCGGATGACGCCAAGGCAAGCCGACTTCGGCAATGCACGCAAATGTATACCGATGTGCGGTGGGCCACCGAGGCGCTGTGCGCTACACTGGAGACCGAAGATTACGTGATCCAGAGTATGCCGGATTGCAGCCCGACAAAATGGCACCTGGCTCACACTACATGGTTTTTTGAAACTTTTATCCTGGGTGAGGCCGAAGACAATTACCGTCCGTTTCACCCGGATTTTGCCTACCTCTTTAACTCGTATTATGTGCAGGCGGGGGAACGCTGGCAGCGCCCGCAGCGTGGTCTGCTCTCACGTCCGACGGTCAGCGAAGTTTATGCGTACCGGGCCCACGTAGACCAGGCGATGCTTGCGCTGCTGGAGAATATATTGCCGACGTTTGATCCGGAGACTGCCGCGCAGATTCTCACCCGCATTGAGATCGGCCTGAACCACGAGCAGCAGCACCAGGAACTGTTACTGACGGACATCAAACACCTGCTTTCGATTAATCCTTTGCGACCGGTCTTTCGCGAGAACCTGGGGGAACATTGCGCAAAGGCCGCAGGGGCGGAAGCTGCGCCGGCGGAGTGGATTGCTTTTGATGAAGGCATCCGGCCGATCGGCTTTGAGGGAGACAGTTTCTTTTATGATAATGAAAAGCCCCGCCACCGCCAGTTGATACCCGCGTTTGAACTGGCAAGCCGCACGGTCACCTGCGGCGAGTACATGGAGTTTATGGCGGCGAAAGGCTATGAACACCCGGAGCTGTGGCTGTCGCTGGGGTGGACTGCAGTGGAAGCTAACGGGTGGAATGCGCCGCTGTACTGGGAAAAGTCGGGAAGCGGGACGGACGACTGGGAAATGTTTACCTTGCAGGGCATGAGGCCGGTGAATGTGAACGAGCCGGTTACCCATATCAGCTTTTTTGAAGCGGACGCCTATGCACGCTGGCGCGGATGTGATCTGCCTACAGAAGCCATGTGGGAAATAGCGTGCAGAGAGGGCGGAGCGTCGGCGGATCGCGGGAATTTCGTGGAAGACAATTGTTTCCATCCTGTGCCTTCTGCATCGGGGCCGGGGCTTCAGCAGATGCTTGGTAATGTGTGGGAGTGGACATCCAGCCCCTACATTGCCTACCCTGGCTACAAGGCTCCGCCGGGGGCGCTGGGCGAGTATAACGGCAAGTTCATGTGCAACCAGAGAATCTTGCGGGGCGGCAGCTGCGCGACTCCGCAGTCTCACATAAGGCCAACGTATCGCAATTTCTTCCCGCCCGATGCCCGATGGCAGTTCTCAGGCATCCGGCTTGCAAAGTACGTAACGCAGTGAAACGTATGAGGCTACATCCGTCGGCGGCTACGGCGGCAGACATTACGCCGGTGCCGGGTAAACAACGGGAGCATTGCGAGTACCTGGAAGCCTTTCGCGGGGATGTGAAAGCCGGCCTGATAAGCGAGCCGAAGACACTCCCCTGCAAGTATCTTTATGACGAACGCGGCTCTGAGCTGTTTGACCTCATCACCCGGTTGCCCGAGTATTACCTTACGCGCACAGAACTCGGAATCCTGCAGGAATGCCTGCCCGAGGTGGCCAGGGTGTGCGGCCCGCGGGCGCAGGTGGTGGAGTATGGATCGGGCAGTGGACAGAAGACCCGGATGCTGCTTCATGCTCTGGATAAGCCCACCAGTTGCGCGCTGGTAGAAATATCGCGTTCGCACCTGGCCCAGTGTGTGAAGGAACTTGGCGCGGAGCTTCCACAGATCCAGCTTGATCCGGTGTGCGCTGATTACACCAGGCCGCTGGTATTGCCTCCAGCCCCTGCGGGCACAACACGGCGCGTGGCATTTTTTCCCGGATCAACTATTGGCAATTTTGATCCCGGGGATGCCGCAGATTTCCTGGCGAAGGTCGCGGAGACGGTTGGTTCGGACGGCGGTCTGCTAATTGGCGTTGATCTGCAAAAGGACGAGTCGATCCTGCGGCCGGCGTATGATGATGCGGCTGGGGTGACTGCAGCGTTTAACATGAACCTGCTGACGAGGGTAAGACGGGAACTGGAGATAGACGTTTCTCCGGATGACTTCTACCATTCCGCGCCGTACAACCATAGACTCGGCCGCATGGAAATGCACCTTGTGGCGCGGCGCGACCTGGAATTCATGATGGACGGCGAATGCATCCAGTTCAGCCGGGGCGAATCGATACACACGGAAAACTCTTACAAGTATACCCGGGACGGATTTGCCAGCCTGGCTGATGAGGCAGGCTGGAACCTGTTACGCACCTGGACCGACAGCAACAGCCTTTTCAGTGTGCACTACCTTACGGTAAAATAGCCCCTCCCCAAAAGAGCCGGACCTGCCCCGACAAAGGTGGCGGGTCCGGCCGTCGAGGGAGCTCAACGGCTAGTGCCGCTAAGTGTGCTTGTCTTTTAAGCCATCGGCCACGGCTTGTCCCGCCACGGCATAGCCTGCGATCTTTCCCACGGCAGCGCCAATTTTATTGGGTGGCCGCACGCCGGCGGGAGGAACCTCTGTAACAGCAGCGGGATCAATAGCAGTGTCGCCCTTTTCCACGGGCTTGCCATCGGCGCCATAATAGCCGCTCTTCTGCTTCTCCGTGCGTTTCAGCCGGCCCTTACAGGCGCCGTAAGTGCGGGAGTAAACCTGGGTAACTTCGGCGCCGAAAAAGACGATCTGGGCTGAGTAGTAAATCCACACCAGCAGCACCACAAATGACCCTGCCGCGCCGTAGGTGGAGGCCATGCTGCTGCGCCCCAGGTAAAGGCCCAGCAGCCATTTGCCGATGCTGAACAGCAGTGCGGTGAACAGGGCACCCAGCCAGACATCGCGCCAGGGAAGCTTAATGTCTGGCAGGAATTTATAGATCATGGCGAAGAGCACCGTGATGACGCCGAAGGAAACGATAAAGTTAAGCGCCTGAAGCAGGGATGCCATGGGGACGACGCCGCTCATGTAGTTGCCAACGCCTGAGAGGATGGCACTGAGGATTAAGGAGACAAGCAGCAGAAACCCCACGCCGAGCACAAAACCAAGAGACAGCACGCGGGATTTAAGAAAGCCCAGGATACCCTTGGGAGCTTTCTGCGGCGGGAGGTCCCAGATGGTGTTGAGGGCGTCTTTCAGCTGGACGAAAACTCCGGATGCGCCGAAGAGCAGGAGCGCGATACTGATAACCGTTGCAAAGATACCCTGGCCCTTTTTCTCGCCGGCGCCCTGGATCATCCCTTCAATTGCCTCGGCGGCTTTTGGTCCCACCAGTTGAGACATCTGGCTGGATATCTGACCCTGGGCTGCTTCATCTCCGTAGAAAAACCCGATGATGGCAATGGTGATAAGCAGCAGCGGGGCCAGGGAAAAGACTGTATAATAAGCCAGGGCGGCGCCAAGGCGGCTGGCTTTATCCTCTGACCACTCCTTGGCTGCCTCAACGCCAAGACGTTTTACCATGGAAACACTTATCTGCACGGTACTGCCCTCCAAAGTTCTTGAGCTGTAGACGTACCAAACGCTGTGCCAGTCGGACCGGGTACGTTCTGCCTTGCAAAAAGCCAACGGCGCGATAAAGACGTCTGTATGAACCAGACTTGCCCCCATTGCGGAAAAATTGTAGACGTTACCGCGCACTTTTGCCCGGACTGTGGAAAGCCGCTGAAAGACTTTACGCCGGGCCTGCCGGGGGCACCTACTCAAGAGCAGGCGCAGGCTACGGCCGGCCCGACAGCGCCGCCGCAGGTGCCCTACATTCCCAATAACCTGGCCCTGGCCATTATTGCAGTGGTGCTGTGCTGGCCGCTGGGAATACCCGCCATTGTTTACGCCACGCAGGTGGACGGCCTCGCCCGCGCGCAACAGTACGATGCCGCGCGCCGCAATGCCGAGCTTGCAAAGAAGTGGTCTATTGCCGCTATTGGACTTCTTATTGCAGGCGTTCTTATTTACTTCTTGATCTTCGTGGTGATGTTCGGGGTTATGGCTATAGTGCCCGCTATTACACAAAACTAAACAGGAGAACACCATTGAGTAACGCTACACCTACCGGCCCCGGCGGCCCGGGGCCTTACGTACCGAATTACTTGGTTCAGTCGATTCTTGTAACGATTTTCTGCTGCCTGCCGCTGGGTATCCCGGCGATTGTTTTCGCGTCGCAGGTTAATGCGAAGCTTGCCGCAGGCGACATCAGCGGAGCGCAGGCAAGTTCTGCCAACGCGAAGAAATAGACGATGATCGCCCTTATCGCCGGCATCATTGTCATCGGCCTAACCATCCTGATGCAGTGCGTGTTTGTTGGCGCCGCCGTCAGCAATATGGAGCAGATAGAGGGTTTTTCCCCGCAGTGATGGAACAAACGGTAACCCCGACTCCCGCGACGGAGTAGGTTTTTTACTTTAAGTGGCCGGATGCAGCATTACTGCTGAACCCGGCTTTTTTATTATATGTTGAACAGGCTCCAAATAAGACGCCTTTTATGGGCTGGCGCGCTCGCAGTTATCGCCGCCGGGGCCGTTTACCTGTTTGTGATGGACCCGCACAAGCCGGGCCGGTTTCCCAGTTGCCCGTTCTGGTCGCTGACGGGATTCCACTGCCCGGGCTGCGGCTCGCTTCGGGCGCTGCATTGCCTGATGCACGGGCACGTGGGAGCGGCCGCGAGCAGGAACATCCTGGCGCTGCTGCTTCTGCCGGTTGCGGCTTATGGCGCAATTATTGATTTTACCGAAGGGCGTCCCATTATCATGGGTCGCCGCTCAATCAAGCTGCCGCGGTTGCCTTCCAAAACTCCGCTGGTTTTGCTGGCGGTGATAATGGCGTACTGGGTAATCCGAAATCTGCCGTGGTATCCATTTACACTGCTGGCGCCGCAGGGGTGAAGAGCTGACGGCTAAGGCAGCTTGATGATCGCCTTGAGTTGTTCCGGGGTCAGCGTGCCCGCAGGCGCGAAGCTTTCGGATTTCATGTAATCGAGAATGCTGCGGCGCATCTGGCGCGTCACTGGATCAGACGACTCGTCGGCTAACTGAAAACTGCACACCATCAGTTTCCCGCCGCCGTAATTGGCTTCAAACAGGTAACCCAATTTCCGGTTCATTGTCCAGTCGTCGATCATCTGTACGATGGGAAGGCGGCCCGGCTCAAAAGCATCGAGAATCATGCAGGGTGAATCGTGAAGCAGGTACCACCATTGCCAGTTGGTGTGGGTGTCGGTGGGGAATTTCGCTAGAGCGGGATGAGCAGGATCACAAAGTATGCCGAGAGTGTGGGGCGCCTGGTTACCCGTCCAGGCGGTGTTCCAGAAGATGCTGGAGAAGCCGGGGATGAGGGGCTTGTCAGGATCGTTGAGGACGGCTTCAGGTTCAGGCACCAGCAAGACGCTTCCGCCCGATTTGAGCCTTTCCATGGCGGCGGCGTCGAGGCTGCGGGTTAGCAGTACTTCCGCCGGCACTTCATCGCTCACGTCCTTCGGGTATACCCAGATATCCCAAGAGTTTGAAATGTTTGTCCCGGTTAATGAAACGCTAAGCGTCAGTTTTTTTGCCCGGGTAGAATGCATAAACTTCAACGGCAGATTGATCGTGCCCAGTAAATGGCCATTGCCCACTGGTACATCTTCGGGATCAAAAGCACCCCCATGGATATTATTACCGTTGCTATCTGTAAGAAGCCAGAAGGTAAGGGGCTGGTCGATTTCTTTACCGCTATAGTTCGCCAGTTCCACCGTCGCGGTCAGGGTTTCATCAGTTGTAAACACCCTCTTGCTTAGCCGGGCAAGCGGGACAATGGGTCCGGAAAAATTCCCATATTCCTCGGCGGTAACATAGCCCTTGCTGTCCCAGAAGGGATCGAGCACGCCGACCAGTGCGGTGCCCTGGCCTGGGAAATCGTGCAGATCAAGCAGCTGAAAACCGCCCATGCCCTTAGTGCGCAGGGCGCTTTCGATGTCTTCCTTGTAGAGAAGCGTTTGCAGCTTGCCCGATGCCATCAGGAAATCCCGTGCCTGGTCGCGCATGTGATGTTTCGTCAGGGTGTCTTCGAAGATATCGAAGTTGAGCGCTCGCATGACGCCGGTGTATTTCGCGCGCTCTTCGAAGTTCGGGTAAACGCACCACTGCCCGATTTCGTGGCTGATGACCGGCTCTTTAAACTTGTGGACGTAATCATAGTAGTCGGTTTCTGTTTCCGGGGGCTTGGAGTTTACCCGGCTTTTCAAGCCTTCGCCCCAATGCTGGATGCGCGGATCCTGCGTGATGTAGAACTCGTTGTTGGGCAGCCAGGGCCAGCCGGCGCCGCCACTTACGAGGAAACGGTTTTCACGCTTGTTCCAATAGCCCACGAACTCGTCGAGGGCGTCCATGTAGATTTTCTTGGTTTTGCCGGCGGGTTCGTTGCCGTAGAGAAACATGCAAAACGAAGGATGGTTGCCAAACTCTTCCACAATGTGGCGGCTCTCGGCGTAGAGCCATTCCATGTATTCGGGGTCGCCGACGTTTTTTGACCATGACGCACATTCGATGGAGAAATATACGCCCTCTTCATCGGCCGCATCAAAGGCCGCCTTGGGCGGGCACCAGCTGTGGAACCGGAGGTGGTTAAGACCGTGGGCTTTGAGAATCTGCATGATGCGGCGCCACTCGCCTATATCGGTGGGCGGGTATCCTGTCAGGGGAAAGATGCAGCACTCGAGCGTGCCGCGCAGAAATGTGGGGATACCGTTAACGGTGAACTCGGTGCCGCTGGTGGCGAAATCGCGGAAGCCGAAGATCTCGGTGTGCGAGTCCACGAGGGTGGTTGTCTTGTCGTCGTTCACCTGTACCAGCCGTACCTGGGCCCGGTAGAGGTTCGGGGAATGTTCATCCCATAGCTGCAGTTCGCCGGTAATCGGTAGACTGGTACCCGAAAGACCGGGGCCTCTTGTAACGCCGCTGCCCATGGGCGGTGGCGGCTGTTGCACGTGCTCGCGTACGACGCGCCCGGAGGGATCTGTGATACGGTATTCTGTCTGCAGCGAAGCGGAAGTGCCGGGGTTGGATTTTACGCTGGCGCTGATGCGGACGGTTTGGTCTTTCACGCGGGGTTCAATTTTAAGGTTTGCAATCCGGGCGGCGTCGTGGGGACGAAGTTCGATGGCGCCGACGATGCCGTTCCAGTTGCCCTGGGTGTGGTCTGTGATGCTGTGGGCGTTAAGGCCGACGTCGGCCTGCACGCGGTTATCAATGCGGATGGTGAGGCGATGATTACCGGGGTTCAGGCGGCCAAGGTCGTACTCGTGGGGCGTTGAGAGGCTGTCGCTGTTGCCGCGCGGCTGGCCGTCAATCCAGACATCAGTACGCCAGTGAGCGCGCTCCAGGTGCAGGGTCACTTGCTTATCCGCCCACTCCGGCGGCACGGTGAAATCGCGCTGGTACCAGGCCGCCCCTACGTAGTATTTGTTGGGCGTGAGCCAGAAGGGAATCTTTGTGTTGCCGGGCTGGAAGTACTGCTGGAGTTCGGGCGCGGCGAAAAGTTCTGAGAGGCGGATTTGTGCCTGGGTCCACGGAGTGGATGTTGAGATTTCATCGCCAAGGCCGCTCTCTGTCATGGAGCCGGGGAGTTTAATTTTGCCGGATAGCTCGCGGCTCCACCAGGACTGAGAAGTGCCGGCGTCGTCTTTGTCGATCTCGAATCGCCAGTTGTCTGATGCCAGGGATATTGGCTCCAGTCCGTCGTCGGCCGCAGCGGCAAACTGCACAGCGCACAGTGCGATGGCGGCTACGGTTCGTATGATGACAGGTAACGGCTTTCCGGCAAAACAAGAGCGCATCGGCAGATCCTCGGGAAGATGAATTGTTAAGCAACTCGACTAGGCGATAGAACGTGAAGCCGCAGTTGCAACCCTAAGCTTTTAATGCATGGCATTGCGTGGCCACATTGCATTAACGGGTTTTTAGCGGGCTCTCGACTTTTCTCAAAAGTTGTAGACAGTGCATGATGGCTGTGTTGCTTTAATAATCTATTAGCGACTGTTGTGCGTCCACATCATGAGCCACGCTGATCAAACACAAACTTCTCTGCCCGCCAAGTCGAAGCCTGTATCGCTGCGCTCACCTGGCACGCTGATTTTCGAGCGCATGGTGCACCGTTTTTTGCGCGATTCCAACATAGAGGTTGGCGGCGAGAATCCATGGGACATCACTGTGACCGACAGACGCTTTTACCGGCGCTTTGCGCTGAAGGGTTCGCTGGGCCTGGGCGAGGCGTATATGGACGGATGGTGGCATTGCGAACAGCTGGATGAGCTTTTTTACCGGCTGCTTTCGGGCTGCGGAAGGTGCGGAAAGATTTCCAGGGTTCCGAACATGCTGTCTAAAGTGCACGCGAAGATCGTGAACCGGCAGAGCCGCACTCGCGCATACATTGTAGGCGAACGCCATTACGATGTGGGCAATGAACTTTACCAGCTCATGCTGGACCCGTATATGGCGTACACCTGCGCGTACTGGGAACACAGCAGCACGCTGGATGATGCGCAGAAAGCGAAGCTGGACCTGGTGTGTCGGAAGATCGGCCTGCGTGAGGGCGATACGGTGCTGGATGTGGGCTGCGGCTGGGGGAGTTTTGCAAGGTATGCGGCGGAGCACTACGGCGCAAAAGTGACCGGCATTACCATTTCAAAGGAACAACTGGCCCTGGCGCGGGAGCGTTGCGACGGGCTGCCAGTGGACCTGCACCTGTGCGATTATCGGGAGTTCCGTGGCTCGTTTGACCATGTGGTTTCTCTGGGTATGATGGAACATGTGGGAGTGAAGAATTACCGCACATATATGGAGAAGATCCACGATTGCCTGAGGCCGGGCGGCCTTGCGCTTATCCAGGTTATCGGCAGCCCGGCATCCATGTGTGCGACCGATCCGTGGCTTGACCGTTACATTTTCCCAAACTCCATGCTTCCGTCTGTGAAACAGATCGGTGATGCTATTGACGGAGTTTTCCACATGGAAGACTGGCACAGCTTCGGACACGATTATGATCGGACGCTGATGGCGTGGCACCAGAATTTTGAGGAGGCATGGGAGCAGCTTCGGGACCGGTATGATGAGCGGTTCCACCGCATGTGGCGGTATTACCTGCTGCTGTGCGCCGGTATCTTTCGTGCCCGGCGCGCGCAGCTATGGCAACTGGTGCTGGCTAAAGGCGGTGTGGCGGGCGGATACAAGGCTGTCCGGTAAACAAAAGCGTGCGCGGTGCTTTAGAAGCACTTGAATGACACAGCCTTACAATAATCTCTCTGAACTGACCGACCTCGTTGGCGGCGTTGACATCTACCTTCTCGACCAGATCCTGAAGGGCCGCTTCCGTGCGGACGCCCGCATCTTCGACGCCGGATGCGGTGGCGGGCGAAATATCTCGTGGTTTCTGCGCAGCGGCTACGATGTTTCCGGCGTTGATACCACTCCAGGATCCATCGCCGCCGTGCAGCAGGCCGCCGCGCGCCTGTCGCCTGGCCTTTCCCTGCAGAATTTTCGGGTGGAACCGGTGGAGGACGTTTCTTTTCCCGACGCCTCTTTTGATGCCGTACTTTCCATTGCGGTCCTCCATTTCGCGCGTGATCCGGGGCACTTTAACCAGATGCTGCAGGAAATGTGGCGCGTGCTCAAGCCCGGCGGCATCTTCTTCGCGCGCCTTGCATCGACCATTGGCATCGAGACGCTGGTTCAACCGGTGGGTAATGGCCACTACGCCGTGCCCGATGGCAGTATCCGGTTTCTTGTGGACCTGGAAACGCTGCAGTCGCTTACGAAGCAGCTGGGCGCACGCCTGCTGGAGCCTATTAAGACTGTGAACGTGCAAAACCTGCGCTGCATGACGACGTGGGTGATACAGAAGCCGTAGGTATCGCACATTACGGCCAGCCGCCGCTAAAGAATTCTCTCTCTCGCAATCCAATGAAAAAAGGTTTACACGCCGGATGGCGGATTGTCTGTTTTTCTTCTATTAAATCCGAGGTCCAGAGTTTTGCCAAAGTCCTTTCGCCGCCATGCTGTCGGTATTCTGTTTTCCGCTGTTACTGCCACCGCTGCCGTGCTACCGGTTTGTGTTATTCTTGCGACGCCCATGCACGCAGCAGCCCAGGGGCAGCTTTCGTCGTCTGACCTGGAGCGCATTGGCCGCCGCATCTGGCAGAACGAAACGGCCGGATCAGTGGAAGGACTCACCAGCTGGAACTCCGGTGAAGATTTTGCGTCGCTTGGCATCGGCCATTTTATATGGTATCCGGCCGGCGAAGTCGGACCCTTTGAAGAAAGCTTCCCGCAGCTGATCGCTTACTTTCAGCAAAGCCGGGTAAAAGTGCCTGACTGGCTGCTTTCTACTCGCGACTGCCCCTGGCCAAACCGTGACGCGTTTCAGGGCGACAAGAACTCTCAGCGCCAGAAGGATCTGCGCGAGCTTCTCTCCCGCACCGTGAAAGAACAAACGCAGTTCATTATTGCACGCCTCCATGCTGCGAAGCCGCGCATGCAGGCAGCAGCCGGGCAGGCCGCATCACGCGTGGCCAGTAACATGCAGCTTCTGGGGCAGACGGCAGCTGGCAACTTTGCCATGATTGATTACGTGAACTTCAAGGGAGAAGGGCTGAAGCCCGAAGAGCGGTATAACGGCCAGGGATGGGGTCTACTGCAGGTGCTGGCCGAAATGAACGCTCGCGATGCCTCCAGCGCGCCGCGCGCCTTTGCCGAGGCTTCCAAAAAGGTTCTCACGCGCCGCGTAGAAAACAGCCCCGCTGCACGCAAAGAGCGCCAGTGGCTCCAGGGCTGGCTCAACCGCTGCGAGACTTACGCGAACCCGTTTTGAGGTTTCCGCTTCACAAGCCAAACACGACATAGCCTCAGACTATCAGCAAGATAAACTTCATTTGCGCCGCTTATGGGTAGTTGCTGTCAAACATGACAGCACCCGCGGCTTACGGATCCCCGCCTGCCGGCGCCCCTGCTGAATTCGTATTTGGAAAGGGGAATTATCCACCATGTTTCTACGCATCGATCGTCTGCCGGTAGAATTGCCGGTTTCACCGATAATCGATCCCATTGCGGCGAAGAACGTTCAGGAACTTCTGGGCGGCAGATTCGGCGAAATGTCGACGGTGATGAACTACACCTTCCAGTCGTTCAACATGAGAGGGCGCGATAAGATCCGCCCCTATTATGAGCTCATCAGCAACATCGCCGCTGAAGAAGGCGGTCATATCGAGATTGTTTCTGCAGCAATCAACTCCTGTCTGAATGGACCACGCACGGAATTTGATAAGGACGGCGCGCCTACTGATGCATCCTTAAAAGACATTTCTGAAGGAGCCTTTGGCGGCCATTACATTGCATCGGCGCAAACGGCATTGCCAGTGGACAGCCGCGGCATGCCGTGGACCGGCGATTACGTATTTTCATCGGGTAACCTGATCCTTGACCTGTTGCATAACTTCTTTTTGGAAAATGGCGCCCGCACCCAGAAGCTGCGCGTGTACCAGATGACGGATAACCCGGCCGCACGAATGATGCTGGGCTACCTGTTCGTCCGCGGCGGCGTGCATGCTCTGGCGTACGCCAAGGCCCTGGAAACCCTCACCGGCGTGGATATGAAGAAGATGCTTCCCATCCCGAACATCGGCAACGCGGTGTTCCCGGAAGCACGCAAATTTATGGACCAGGGTTCGCATCTGAAACTGTACCGTTTCTCGCCCAATGATTATAAAGAAGCAGCGACCATCTGGCAAGGCGAAGCCCCGGAAGCTTACCACGAAGGGCTTGGCGGATCAACCACCCTCGAATTCATCGATGCTCCGCCCGAAGGCGGCGACCTGGCGCATCTTGCCGGCATCGCCTCCAGTTTTGCGCCAAACTACGCGCCGGAAGAAATTATGGAGATGGCCAACCAGCTCTACAAGAAATCCAAGAACCTGTAATTGCAGCTTCGACACCTCACTATCTCCAGTGAGCAACGGCGCCTCTTAAAATGAGGCGCCGTTTTTATGGGCATTAGCCAAATCTATCCGGTTGTGCTGAAACTTTCAACACATTCGCCCCTAACCGTTGACTCCGCTTTCCAGTGGTCTCAACTCCCTTTATCGGGCTGTGCAACGAGGCCCAGATCGTATATGCCATGGAAACCAATGAACGCCACCATACTCACCCTCGCAGCAGGTTTATTTATGAATCTTTTCATGCCTGAAAGCCTCGGGGCTCAAACGGTCAGCGAAAGTAGCGGTAGGAGTATTAAAGTAGAGAGCCACGACGCGCCATGGCTGGAGACAAGCGATGCGCAATGGGTGTGGCCGGCGGCATCTGCGCAGCCGCCTAATCAGTATGTTCACCTGCTGCAGGATTTTGAAGTGTCCGCCGATTCCTTGGCGGGGGCAAAGCTGGCCATCAGCGCCGACTCCAATTACGCGGTCTGGATCAACGGCGAATTTGCCGGGTTCGGGCAGTGGAGTAATTTTCCTGACGACAAAACCTATGACGTGATTGATATTTCGGATCACCTTCAGCCGGGGGCTAACCGCATTGGCATTACCGGCTACTGGCAGGGCGAGAGTTCATCCACCTACCGGCCGGGGGCACCGGGAGTCGTTTTTGCCATCCAGGCTGGTAACAAAGTTCTTGCGCACAGCGGCGAGGGAACTCGCATGCGCCCTGCGCCGAACTACGTAAGCGGGCCGTACCCCAAGGTGACGGGGCAGTTGGGATTTGCTTTCGAACATCGCGGAGACAAGCTGGACGGATGGCTTACACCGGGTTATGTGCCCGGCGAAGAATGGAAGGCGCCGTCTGCAGATGAGTTAAAGCCGCTGTCAGAGCGTTCCGTGCGCTCGCGCCCGATTGCGAAGCTTCTGCTTCAGGACCGGCTCCCCATGAAGATTGTATCGCAGGGCGCGTTCACCCGTACCAACCCGACACAGCCGCCGGCCGATGCAATCCAGAGCGACGCGCTGGCCTGGCGGGCACCGGCAGATGTGTTTGCCAAACCGCAGCCGCAACTTGATGCTTCTGAGACCACCGGTGTCTCCATTAAACCGGAAGTTGTTTCCAAAGCCACTGGGGCGTATATCGTACTTGATACCGGCTTTGAAGAAGCGGGCCTTCTTGAACTGGAGATGGACGCACCAAAGGGCACAGTCGTTGACGTTGGCTATGGTGAGCACCTGGAAGATCTGCGCGTTCGCGCCAGTGTGGGCGGGCGCCAGTTCGCCATCCGTCACACCACACCCGCAGGCCACCATACGTTCCTGCATCCGTTCCTGCGGCTGGCTGGGCGGTACCTGCAAGTCCACATTACGCCGCCGGCGGGCTATGATCCCGCGCAGCCCATCATTCTGAAATACGCAGGCCTGCGACCTACCCCGTTCCCGGTGGAACATCGCGGATCGTTTGAAACTTCGGATACTTTGCATAACAAGATATGGGAAGTGAGCCGGCGCACCCTTGAGCTTTGTATGCATGAGCACTACGAAGATTGCCCCTGGCGCGAGCAGGCGCTCTATGCCATGGACGCGCGCAACCAGGCCCTTGCGGGATATTACTGCTTCGGCAATTACGACTTCGCCCGCGAATCCATCAAGCTGCTCGGGCAGGGTTACAATAAGTCCGATGGCCTGCTTGAGCTTTGCGCACCGGCTGATGTGGGCGTAAACATTCCCTCTTTCAGCCTGGCCTGGATTCTGATGGTGAATGATTACCTGCTCTTCAGTGGCGATCGGGAATTTGCCAAGTCGCAACTGCCGCTGGCTGACAAGCTGCTGCAGAATGTCGCGCGGGAATCCAGCGGACCTGTCATCGGCGTGCCTGACGGCAAGCGTATGTGGAACTTTTATGAGTGGGCACCGGGCCTGGATGGCGCCGGAGTGAGCGGCGGTCAGACATTAAATCCGGACCGCCTGGAGGCGCCCCTGAACCTGTTTTACCTGCTGGCCCTGGACGCTGCCGCGCGCATTGCCGATGAAACCGGCGGCAATAGTACTGCCTATCGTACTCGCGCTGCCGATCTCCGCGCTGCCTTCGCTGATGCTTTCTGGGATGAAAAGGAACGGGCGTTTCGCACCGCCATTAACGATGACGCAAAACCTCACTACGCGGAGTTGACGCAGGCTCTTGCTATACTTGCTGGCGTTGTACCGCCTGCCGAACTGGATGCCCTGCGCGCCCGCCTGGCGAGTGATAACAACGGCCTGGTGCCGTGCACCATCAGCCACACCTTATACAAGTTCGAGGCGCTGCTGACTGACAAAGAACGTTACGCGCCGCGGGTGTTCGATCTCATCGCCCGTGACTGGGGCTACATGCTGCGCAATGGTGCCACCAGCTTCTGGGAAACCATCGACGGCGCCAGTGCCTTCGCCGATGCCGGCAGCCTCTGCCACGGCTGGTCGGGTATTCCCGCGTGGTTCTATGGAGCCTACGTGCTGGGAGTAAAACCGACGAAGCCAGGCTTTGCGGAATATGAAAGCGATCCGATCAAGAATGTGTTTACGACGGCGAGAGGCCAGGTGCCGACTCCAAGCAAAACCATCGAAGTTGCATGGTAGATCAATTCGTAAAGTCGACGTTCCCTCGGCCATTTAACAATCTCGTGCGCGCCATGACCCTGGTCATTGTCTGGACAATACCATTTGTTGGGTGCAGCGAGCCAACTACAACGTCTTCCTCCGCACGCGCCAGCTTCGGCATCGCTCGTACGCTGCCGCACGCCAACGGCTTCTCCGGCATCTGGTACATGAACCAACCCTCTGATGACGAATACAAATTTAAATACTCCGGCGGGTTCGCCACCTACCCGCAGCAGCACATCCCCATCGCCATTTACCGCCAGGAAGTCGACAAGACTTTCTTCTGCTACGGTGGCGCCGACCCCGGAACTACCACGCTTCTCCACATGGTCTCGTATTACGACCACAAGACGGGAAAAGTTGCTCGGCCGCGCATCCTGCTCGATAAGAAAACCACAGACGCCCACGACAACCCGGTAATGGCCATAGATGATGATGGGTACATCTACATCTTCTCTCCCAGCCACGGTGGCGCCCGGCCCACGTTCATCCATAAAAGCATCGACCCTTACAGCATAGAAGCTTTTACGTCGCTGCCGAGCTTCAACTACTCTTACCCGCAGCCAAAGTACATCGCAGATAAAGGTTTCCTCTTTTTACATACGAAGTACCAGGGCGGTCGCGCCTTGTACATGTCGACCAGCCCAGATGTCACCACCTGGACAGAACCTCGTCTGCTGGCTCGCATTGCGGAAGGCCATTACCAGATCAGCAACCATCGCGCTGATGGCAGCGTGGCCACGGCGTTCAACTATCACCCGAAACCCGGCGGACTTAACAAGCGCACCAACATCTATTACATGGAAACTGCGGACATGGGACGCACATGGACAACTGCTGACAAGCGTGACATTGAAATTCCTGTCGTGACAACCGATTCGCTGGCGCTGATTCACGATTATGAAATAGAGGACCTGCTGGTGTATCTGAAAGATATCGCCTTTGATGCTGATGGCCTCCCCGTCATTCTTTACCTTACCAGCAGGGGTTACGCCTCAGGCCCGGCCAACGATCCGCGCACATGGTACACCACGCGCTGGACTGGCACCAAATGGAAGACGGACCAGGTCACTACGTCGAGCAACAACTACGACTACGGCTCCCTCTATATCGAACCCGATGGTACCTGGCGTATCATCGCCGCCGCGATACCAGGACCGCAGCCTTACAATACCGGTGGTGAAGTGGGCATGTGGACGTCAACCGACGAGGGCACATCATGGAAGCTGAGCCGCCAGCTCACGAGCAACAGCGATAAGAACCACGCTTACCCGCGTCGGCCGGTTGATGCTAAAGACGATTTCTACGCCCTGTGGGCCGATGGCCACGGCCGCCGGCGTTCAGACTCAAGCCTCTATTTCACCGATAAAGAAGGCACAGCCGTCTGGCGTTTGCCGGCAGAAATGACATCGGATATGGGCAGGCCTGAGCAGATGCCTACCTCTGGTACAGCTTCACGCCCACCCGTTCAATATGTTCCCGCAACGGCGCGTAAGTAATACGCTCCATGGCCTTTACGTCAAATCGATAAGGCAGCGGCAGTTCATCCAGCTCATCCGCCACAACCTCTGCCTGTAGATCACTATCAACACCAACCAGCGCAAGGTCAATATCAGATGCCTTGCGATAGTTCCCCACGGCGCGCGAACCGTAAAGTACAACTTCTGTTATCGCCGCGGTTTTCTTGAAGACGCCGAAAATCAAGTCAAGCTCATGGGTAGTCAGGCCGATGTCTCTCATTGATCCATTTTCTTACTGTTGAAGAAGCCATAAAGTTCTCCCATTGCACCCACGTAGCGTTCTTCTACAGTAACAAGAAGTGACTCGAAAGCCTGAACATCATACGTGTGTGAAATCAGGTTCCGGTGCATCATCATATCAATCCACACCTGCCCATCCGGCAGTACTTCGGCTGCAAAAGCTTCTTTGATGACATCGCGAGGCGAAACAGGCGAAACAATTCTCCCGCTGTGTTCAAGGAAATCACGCAATGTTTTCCATGCTAACTCGAACGCGCCTTCAAATCGCTGTACAGCCCCTTCCTGTTCAAGCTGCGATAAACTAGCGACTCCCCGATCGCAAACTTCTTTCAACAGCAGGTATGCCTTTTCAAAATTTGCAAAACGCTGCAGCCAGCGGATATCTTCAGTCATAGTGGCAGTGCACCTCACCAGTTTGAAGTGTCAACGTAAAGGGGCATGCTCCATTCCAGAGCACACCCCTATAAGTACGTTTTACCTTCTACTTTCTACGTTCAACGTTCTACTTCAACAGCGCCTTTATTTCCTGCTCTACGTCGGACATGTGGCCGCGCTTTTGCACTATGCCGTCTTTATCAATCAGCACCATGGTCGGGATGCTGTTGATCCCGTAGAGTTCCGCCGCTGGCGCGTTCCAGCCGGTCTTCTCCGAATCATCCGCGGCAGGCGGAGCCCACGTGTTCAGCGTGCGATTCCAGTCGTTTTTCTTCAGGTGCTTTCGAACCGTCTCCTGGTCATCATCTATGCTCAGCGCCAGGATGGTTGCCTTGCCTTTCCAGGCATCGCCATTCTTGCGAAGAATCTCCTGATTCTCCGCCATGGGTCCCTGGCACGGTCCGCACCAGGTAGCCCAGAAGTCGATCAGCACCACCTGTCCCTTCAGATCGCTCAGGCGCATCGTCTCGCTCGTATTAAGGTCCAGCATGGCGAAATCCGGCGCCGCGTCTCCCTCCTTGGGCGGAATCTTAAAGGCATATTCTTTCGTCATTCCTTCTTTAGGCGGATAGAGTTTGCCATTCCTGTACTCGCCAAACATCACGTAGCCCAGTCGCTGGCCGTCTACTTCCACGTCAAAGGTCGGCACGCCGCCGCGACTGGCAAAGTCTTCGCGCGTGGATTCCTTTTCAACGCCTGCAAGGTTCTCCAGCCTGATCACGCCATCATCGGGCACGGTGCCCTCGGCGATCGTCTGCTGAGGGTACCCGCTCTCATACCAGGAAACCTTGTAGGGCTTGCCAGCGGCCGGCTCGTCCTTCTGGTTCTTCACCGTCACCTCGGCCGTAAACGGACCCTGCAGCCATTCCTTTTTAAACGGGCTGTACTTTAGTGTTATTGTCTTTGTGGAGCCAGCCTCCACCTTCGCCGACTCCCGCGTGGAATACACCTGGCCTGAATGCATCATATTTTTAGGAGCAGCGGTCAGGCTTACCGAGAAACTGCCCGATGCCAGGTCATCTGCCACAAGTGTCGCGGAAGTAACCGGTTGTTCCTTTGTCATAAAGCCCAGTCCCCAGGTATTCTGTCCCGGCACTTTCTGAGTGCGATGAAGTTCCATTGTAACCACTGGCGACTCCGGCTTCTCGTTTTCCTTGTACTCAAATGTCGCCTCCAGACCGCCCGGCTTTGGCAGCGTCACGGTCACGGATTTCGAAGTCGCCCATTCTTTCGGATCAAACGGCCCCGCCTGGAAACCGCGCAGGAAACCAGGATGGTTGATCAGCACATAGAGCGGCTCCGTGGATTCGGCATCTATATGTGTGATGAACCGGCCGTTGTCCGCCGCGTTTACCGCCATGGGCGAGAGCAGCGTCTCAGGCGCATACTTTTCCGTGCGGTTCGGATCCGCAGACAGCCAGACATCCCGCCCCCAGTTTTCAGGGAATACTGCCGGGCGCAGGTCGCCGGGTATGTCACGGTTATCGTCCGTCTCCAGTTGCAGCGCGACCTCCGTGCCGCGCTTTATTGGCACACTCAGCAAAGTCTCTGATGTCGGTATATCCACATCCAGGTACGTGGTCTGGTAGCCGGGCACACGCACCGTGACTGCGTATGTACCCTCGCCAGATTCGCCATGAAATGCGGTTAGTTTGGGTTGGATTACTCCGTCTGCGCCGGCAGACTGCCACTCAAGCGTGGGAAGAAATCTCGTGCTCTTCTTCGCAATGATGGCTTGTGCTCCAGACGGTACAGCCCCGTTTTCGCCAGTTACTTTAATCTGCGGAAAACTTACGACTCCCTGCCCGGGCCCGTCTAACTCCTGCGTAGACGTCGTCTGCGCCGCGCCTGCTCCGTTCGCTAAAGTTGCGAAAACCACTGCCGCCGCTACTGCAATATCAAACATGATGAACTCCCCTTAGTTGATCTATTGCTAAATTGTCAGCCCCGACTCCAACAATCGCCATGCCATTTGAACCACCTTATCCTCTTACGAAAATCAAGGGTTTCTATAGCGACCTGTCCCCTCACCACGCTTCCCATAAGTATAAACACGGTCAGCAGTCGTAAAAACGCGGGCTGGTAGTATTTCCAGTCCCCTACCATAGACCCCGCCTGGACAGGAAAACAAAGTGATGAATGCCGTTTATTGAAAGAAGTAATTGACAGTGCCAAACGGGAATGCAGGAGTAAGCATATGAAACCGAAACAAAGTTCCGCTAAATCAGACGTGAAGGAAATCAACATGGTACGCGAAGCAAGTACCACTTACGGAGCGCTTCCCGCCAACGTTGTTAGCAGCGTGGTGCGGCCCGGCGGCAGGAGACCATCGTATAACACAGCAAAACTGGTCGACATGCTCCAGCAAGGGCTTCCTGTTTCAGAACTGGAAGAGCTACAGGACAGCTTGGACATACCCATGGAACAATTGCTTACCGTACTAGGCATTTCCAAATCCACGCTGCATCGCCGCCGCAAAACGGCCCAGCGTCTTGATACCCCCGAATCTGACCGCGTACTTCGCTTCGCCAGGCTCCTGCGCAGAGCCGTAGAGGTCATGGAATCCCATGAAGCCGCCCGCCAGTGGCTCAAGACTCCCCAGATTGGGCTGGGCGGTTCCGTGCCGCTCGACTACGCACAAACCGAAGTTGGGGCCCGGGAAGTAGAAGACCTCCTCGGCCGCATTGAGTACTCGGTCTACTCGTAAATGCCAACAGCATGGAGAATTGTCCGCACAAAATACGCAGACTCAGCTTTCACCGGAGAAGGTGCCGCGAAGTTCGGCGGACGCTGGAATTCTCGCGGCACATGGGTCGTCTACACCAGCACCACTTTGTCGCTGGCAGCACTCGAGATTCTTGTTCATTTGAACCCGATGCCCGAACTCGCCTTTGTCGCATTCCCGCTTGATATTGACCAGGCATTCATTGAAACCCTCAACCCAAAACACCTGCCGAAAGACTGGAAGTCTGAACCGCCCGGGCAATCGACACAGCTAATCGGTAGCGAATGGGCCGGGCAAAACCGCACTGCCGTCCTCGAAGTACCCAGCGTTCTCGTCTCATCCGAAAGCACCTATCTCCTTAATCCGGCTCATCCCGACTTCCGAAAAATCCGCATCGGAAAGCCCGAACCGTTCGCGTTTGATCCGCGGTTGCTGAAGTAGCAGGCACTAATTTCGTTACTCCAGCGAAAACTCCGACAGCCCGACAGGCAGTGGAAACATATCTGCCGTTTGCAGGAAGCCACCGCTCAAGCTGTAAGTCCCCCCGGTTAATATGGCTCCGTCAGGGGTAGCGTCTGGTTGCCCCCCTGCCGTTGCCAGGGCATACGCGCCGCCAGCCGTCATAGGAGTTCCCCCGGCAGTGAACTTTGACCAGGAAAGGTCATAGGGTCCGCCAGTCTGCCCCGCGGCGCCGCTGGGGCAGAATATTAATAAACCCGCTACGCTCACCAGTGCTGCCGCGCCACCAGCTAGACGCGGGAATCGACTCAACAAAGCAACCGGTTCTAAAGCTTTTACCCAATTAAAATCCGTCATTGCAGCACCGTCGCATGCATATTGCCAGCCGGAATAATGAGCGGTGAGTTGCTAATGTTCTGGATCTGGTAGTGCACTTCGTCGGTCCCTGAACGAACATTTGATATAATCAACCCGAGCGGCAGGTCCACGTCAAGATTCACGATGGATGCGGTATTCGGCTGAGCGCCGGGCGCAGGGATCGTAAGGTCCGCTGACGTCCATGGAGCCAGAGGCGTTGACACGACCGTAGCGCTTGTCACCACTCGCCGATAAGCAGTCACCTGCAGCGTCTGGTCTGGAAACTTTATGCCATCGGTGCCTGCCGTGCCGCCCAAATGTAGTTTCGCATCAGGGTTGTCCCTCCCGATACCCACCTTTCCACCGGCGGCAATATCAACGGAACTGGTCAACGCTCCCGGGCGAATCCGAAATGGAAGGCGACTGCCTCCCGTTAAATCACGGACAAAGAAGTTGGCTTCGTTTCCCGCGATATCCCACGTCTGTGCGGTCCACCCGCCCAAGTTCGTTTGTTCTAGTCTAATAGCCGGCGTGTCGTTGGTCCGGATATGGAAATCAAGGCCCGCATTCGTTGTGCCGAGACCAATATTGCCGTTTGCCGCAGTCATCAACCCGTTACCGACAGATGCCGCATCAGTGGAATACAGCGCATAAGGTGCCGCTCCAATCTCCACCCGAGGCGATAATGTCGTGTACGTGCCCTCGCTGGGAGACTTTACCGAGATTTGCAACCAGCGTTTCTGACCCGCGAAGGCCTCGCTTCCAAAGTCAAGCGGCACACTGAAAAGCCCGCCAACAACGCTCGCTTCCATCTCTTGCGTGACTCCGATTTGCGTGATTCCGTCAATCGAGCCAAACAGTCTGAACTGAAACGAGTAAAGCCCGGATGCACTTGCTCCTCCACTGTTCAACCTACCCTGGTAAGTGAAGGCGGTGCCCATAGCCGTCTGCGCAGCAACAGGAATGCATAAAGCCGATAGTACAGCTACTAATGCCCAGACGGCGATTATCCGAAACATATGATGAGTCTCCTGACAAATAGTTGGCACTTTGGCATGGAAGGATCTGCCGTCAAACTAATTGTGGTCCTTTTGGGCGATTGTGTGTCGATTAAATATGCACGACAGACAGCTTCTCCTGTCCTAATTAGGGGTCGCTAAGGGTCGCTAAGGGTCAATGCGGGAATTCCCCTCTCCTTTCAGATGCTGCTAGAACCTTTCCACCACATTTAGAAAGGAATCGCCAGCATGAAAAGCAGTGGACGAGACCACGTGACGCAATCCGCTGGTTTCGGTTATGTGAAGTTTCGAAAGCAGAACGCTGATAGTTATGTACTTAATAGAACTAGTTTCAGTGTTGGCTGCATTGGGTTTACGAGATTTTGTATTAATTATTTTTTGGGGCTGTGGAAAACTTTTTCCGAAAATCCCACGGATCGAGTGCAGACAGGTGCGTTGACGGACTTCGAAATGTTTAAACTGTATGGTGCCGGTTTGGGTGCAACTGCTGCGGGCAGGAGTGCCCGCGCCACCCGGAATGTTGGCGCCACACGGATGGGCCACGCCACCGGGGAATGTCCGCGTCGCCCGGAGGGGCCCGCGCCATCTGGAATGCTGCGGTGAATCAATCCCCACGGGCATTGCACATGAACCGGGTTTCCCTTTTATGAAGATTGGTATAGTGACATTAGGTTGCGACAAGAACACTGTCGACAACGAGTATATGGCCGGCCTTTTGGCTGAGAATGGTGCGCAGGTGGTGCGGGCCCTGGCGGATGCGGATGAGAATCCGGATCCGGACCTGGACGCCGTGCTTATTAATACGTGCGGTTTTGTGGAGTCGGCCAAGCAGCAGAGCATCGAGTGCATCATCTCGTGGATCGATCACAAGCGCGAGCGCCTGGAGAGTGGCCAGGGCCGCTGCCGGGTGTTTGTGGCGGGCTGCCTTACGCAGCGCTACCGCGAGTCGCTGGTGCAGGAGCTGCCCGAGGTGGACGGTTTCATGGGCGTGGGCGAGTTTGACAAGGTTATTCGCCTGGTGCAGTCGCCGGCTGATGCGACGTCGCCGTATAACATGATCCAGGAGATGCCGGTCGTGAACGTGCGCGACGGCGGTCTGCCGCGCAAGCAGCTGGGTCCGCAGGCGCCTCATGCCTTCCTGAAGATTGCTGACGGCTGCAATCACAACTGCTCGTTCTGCGCTATCCCGAGCTTCAAGGGCCGGCTGCGCAGCGTGAAGAAAGAGATTCTGCTGGCCGAGGCGAAGCTGCTCCTCAGCCGCGGGGTGAAAGAGATCAACCTGGTTGCGCAGGACACGAGCGACTACGGCAAAGATATCTACGGTCGCGAGTATGGCATTTCGGAACTGCTGAGCGAACTGACGGCGCTGCCGGGCGATTTCTGGATCCGGCTGTTCTACTTCTACCCGGGCGGCCTTAACGCAAAATTTATGGATGCCTTCCAAAGCAGCCCGAAAGTGGCGCGCTACATTGACATGCCGCTGCAGCACCTGCACCCGGACGTGCTCCACCGGATGAAGCGGCCGCACCGCGAAGTGAAGACGCTGGAAGCGCTTGAGAACCTCCGTGCGACGATCCCGGGTCTGGCGTTACGCACGACCTTTATCACCGGCTTCCCCGGCGAGACCGAAGAACAGTTTGAGTACATGCTGGCCGGTGCGCAGCGCCTGCGCTTCAACCGCCTGGGCGCGTTCCCCTTCTCGGAAGAAGAAGGCACGCCCAGCGCCACGTTTGAAGACCAGCTGCCCCGCGGGGTTCGCCAGGCACGATATGACCGCCTGATGCAGGCCCAGCAACCCATCAGCCTGGAACTGAACCAGCAGATGATCGGCAAAGAGATCAAGGTGCTCATCGAAGAGCAGATCGAGGAAGACCAGTGGGTGGGACGCAGTGAGTTTGACGCTCCCGATGTAGACGGCGCCGTGGCGGTGCATTCGACCGGGAGCCTCACGCCGGGCCAGTTTGCAACGGTGAAGGTTGTGGGAGCCGATTACTACGATCTGATTGCGGAGGCGTAATCCATGACTCATCGTGCAGTCTTTATATCGGGCGCTATCATCATGGCCCTGGCTGTGGCCCTTGGAGCTTTTGGCGCCCATGGCCTTCAGAAGATGACCGACGCCCGCGGTCTGGCCAACTGGGAAACCGCCGCGCGCTACCAGGCGCTTCACGGCCTTGGGCTGTTGATCCTGGCGCTGGCTTACAACCGCTATTCCACCGGGGCTTTCACCTGGACAGCGCTATGCTTCATCCTCGGCACGATCATCTTCTCCGGCAGCCTTTACGTGCTGGTACTTACGGGCCAGAAGTGGCTCGGTGCCATCACCCCCATCGGCGGAACGCTTTTTATTGTCGGGTGGGCACTGATGGCTTTCCTGCACAAAAAATAAGCGGTCCCTGACACGCTTCAGGATTTTAGTTGCGATTGCCATAACCGTATAACAATCCTGTCGCATCAGGAATCGGATGAAGTACGCAAAGGCACAGGAAGCCGGGCCAAGGGAAGGATTCGCAAGATAATGGCGGGCATGGTGGCGCGCGATGCCGCAGTACAACCGGGGGCAGTGGCCAACGCCGACTTGGAGGCAGCGGCGGTAGAGAAAATGCCGCGCGGCAGCATGTGTGTAGTGTTTACCTGCGGCGACCACCCGGCCCGAACTAATTACCTGGGGACACTGACCAGCGAGCAGTTGACTTTGAGCCCGGACGCAAAGCTGAGTGCGCTGGTAGACTCGCAACCAACAGACGCGATTATCGACACGCAGCCGATTCCCGAGGTGCTAAAGCGGCTGCGCTCTGCCCAGAGCGATAGCCTGCCAGTCTTTGATCCGCGCGGCGGATTCGTGGGTATCATCAGTCAGTCGAGCATCCTGGAAGCGCTTCTGCGACGCGAACGCCAGTTGCTCAAGAAGACGCGGGAATTTCGCCAGACATCTCAGGATGATAAAGAACGCCGCTACGAAACAACGCGGCGGCTGGAACAGACAAACCTTGCCTTTCGCAAGCTGCTGACGGCCCTGGCGAGGCCGGAGAGCCTGGAGACTTATCGGCAGGCGTTGGAGGCGCTGGCCGTGGTGGCAAATGCGGGCTGGGCGCAGCTGGCGTTGTGCGATGAATCGGGCGCTGTAATCCAACGTGTGCTTGCTTCTCATCCTTCGGCGGAAAGCTTCCCGCCAAACTACCTGGCCGAGCAGCAAATGCAGCAGGTTATCACTGGCAATGCCCTCATGAATCGCCCGGGAACAGCGCCCGCGGGGGATGGTGATGGCAGTGGAGGTTCGCAGCGAAAGCCTCAGCCGGCATTCCTGGGTCTGCCGCTGTCGCTGGATGACCGGCGGTTTGGCTGCGTCTACCTTTGGGTCAAGCTGGACGCGCGGGCGTTTGTGGATGATGACGAAGTGCTGCTCTCGAGCCTGGGCCATTCCATCTCCCTCACAATTGCCCAGGCAATTGATCACAAGCGGCGCAAACGGCTGGAGAAAGAACTGGACCTGTTGGCGCGTACGGCCCGCGAAGCCGGTGGAGCGGATAATGTGGAGTCTGTGGCGCGGATAGTGATGAACCGCACGGAGGACTACTGGGACTGGGATGCGTTTGCAGTCTGCATCAGCCGGTGCCATGGCCGCAAGTTCCAGGCAGTGCTGGAGCTGGACCGCGCTGCAGTGGGCACGCCGCCGGGCGGAGAGACGTGGTCGGAAGTGTATGACAATAACGAGCCGGCGAAGGCCGACGGCGAAAACACCAGCACCAGCCCACAGGTTAACCGCCGGATCATGAGCGGCGAGCCTATACTGATCAATCGGCAGGACCTGGATAAAGTAGTGATGATGCAGCCGTTTGGGGATTCTGATCGGCCTTCGGCAAGCCTGATGTATGTGCCCATTCATGGCCGCAATCGGGTGGTGGGGCTTATCACCGTGCAGTCGTACCAGCGCAACCGTTTTAAGTCCAGGGATCTCGCGCTGCTGCAGCGGCTGGCTGATTCCGTGGCGCCGGCGTTCTGCCGCTGCCTGGCGGAGCGAACTACGCAGGCGTTTTATGACTTGTCCAGTAAGCTGAGCGTGGCATCGACTCCAAAAGAAGCGGCGAGTATTATTATGAATGTGGCGGATGAGCTGATCGGTTGGGATTCGTGCGCCATGTATTTCTATTATCCCGAAAGCGATACCAACAGCCGTATCCTGCTGATGGACGTGATTGAGGGCCGGCGGGTGGATCTGACTAATGACGGAAGCATCAGTAAGCCTGGCGGGATCTCGCGCAGGGCACTTACGGAAGGACCGATCCTCTACCTGCGGCCGGAGGCGCGATTTGATACGGCGCAATGTGAACCCTTTGGTGACGTGGTGCGGCCTTCAGCCAGCCTGATGTACGTGCCTCTGAAATACAAAGACCGGGTACTGGGCGTTATGTCGGTACAGAGCTACTCGATCAACGCGTATGATGAAGATGACCTGGCGCTGCTGATGGCCCTGGGTGACCAGTGCAGCGGCGCCATCGACCGGATAAAGGACTAGCTGCTGCCAGCGGTTTCTAATTGCTGGCGCACAGGCATAAGATAGCCGCGGGTGGTGTCTCTATAAAGACTTATGAGTGATGTTTTGCGATCCGCAGGTCTCGACTGCGGCAAGGGTGCACGGGAACAGCTTAAGGCGGATAAACAACGGAGGCAGCGCAGGGAGCCGACACTTCTGCTGGGCATCGGGACTGCAGTGCCGCAGCACCATGCCAGCCAGCAGCAGGCGTGTGAGTTTATGCAGCGGGTTCTGCAGGCTTCTGGCATTGCTGGCCCCCGCGAAGCTGCGCTGCTGAGCCGACTGTATAAGAACAGCGGCATCCAGAAGCGCCATAGTGTCATTGAAGATTATGTACGCGAAGATCTGCAGTCGTATACATTCTTTCCACAGAATGAAGCGCTGGATCCGTTTCCCTCAACTGCCGCACGGATGGCCAAGTATGAAGAGTATGCTGTCGACCTTGCGGCCCGGGCGGCGCAGCAGGCTATGGATGCAGCAGGTATAGATCCGGCTGATTTCACGCATATCGTCATCAGCACCTGTACGGGATTCTTTGCCCCTGGTCCGGATGTGCTTCTACTGCGCAGGCTTGGACTGCCAGGTACAACCGCGCGTACCGTGATTGGTTTTATGGGCTGCTATGCCGGGCTGACCGGCCTGCGCACATGCAATGATATCATCAAGGCCGACCCGACATCAGTGGTGCTTCAAATAGCTGTTGAGTTGTGTTCGCTCCACTACCAGAAGAGTGCGCATCCGGATGCCATGGTGGCGAATGCCATATTTGCAGACGGAGCTGCCGCGGCAGTGTGGGCCGGCGGGGGCGCAGAAGTGGACGGTGAGAGCGGCGCGCTTGCCCGAGTTCTTGCTACCCACTCAGACATTAGCGCTGATACCATCGAACACATGAGCTGGCGCATTGGCGACCATGGTTTCATCATGACCCTTGATGCCGGTGTGCCTGATGTGCTGCGGACGGCGGCGCCTCCTTTTGTAAATGCGCTGGCGACGGCGAGCAGATTAGAAGTAGGCGATATAGCGGGCTGGGCGGTGCATCCGGGCGGACGCAAAATTGTAGAGAGCATCCAGGCGGCGCTGAGCCTGTCTGATGACGACGTAGCGGCTTCCACAAGGATTCTTCGCGACTACGGAAACATGTCGAGCGCTACGATCCTGTTTGTACTCCAGGAGGAACTGGCCCGGCGGGAGGCAGGCGAGCCTATTGCAGCCATGGGGTTTGGTCCAGGACTCACAATGGAAGGTGCCCTGCTGGTTAAGGAATGACCGGGCACTTCCTGCAAAAGCGATCGCGGCAGGCGGAGATGATGGACGCGCCGGACATTGACCCGGCGGAACTCGATCATGCCATGCGTCACCTGGAAATTGTTAACCGCTGGCTGAACGGCTACCGCCCTTCAGAAGCCGGTCTGCAGAGACTGATTCCCGCGGGTGCAAAGGAGTTTACGCTGTTGGACGTCGGATGTGGCAGCGGCGATACGCTGAGACAACTGGCGGAGTGGGCGCGCTCAAAGAAGATATCGGCGAGGCTGACGGGCATTGAGCTGTCGGAGCAATCTACGCGGCGCGCCGCAGCAGCGTGTAAGAATTATCCGGAGATTGAGATCAGGCACCAGGATGTTTTTACTTTGGCGACTGACGAGCAGTATGACGTGGTACACAGTGCCCTGGTTCTTCATCATTTCTCAAGGGATGAAGACGTGGTGCGGGTTCTCAAACGGATGAATGATGCCGCGCGCCTGGGCGTGATCATTAATGACCTGCACCGCCATCCCTTCGCCTATAATTCCATTCGGTTGCTCACGCGCGCGCTCAGCCGCAGTGAAGTTCTGCGGAATGACGCGCCGCTTTCTGTAGCACGGGCTTTTACGCGGGACGAGCTCATGCGGTTTGCGGAAGAAGCGAATCTGGGAAATGTGACGGTGAATTGGCACTGGGCATTCCGCTGGCTTATGGTTTCTGATAAGAACCCCAAGTAACACTGCCGCGGTTCGCATCTGATAAGCTTATGAAAATCATTCCGGAAAATCCACAGACATATCCTGTCGTAATAATTGGCGGCGGGCTGGCAGGCAGCGCGGCTGGTGCAGCGCTGGCGCGGTCGGGCTGGAAAGTTGCGATTATTGAGCGGGACACTTTTCCCAGGGATAAACTTTGCGGCGAGTTCCTCAGCGGCGAATCGCGCCGTCTGCTTTCGCAGATCGGGTGTCTGCAGGATCTTCTTCAACATGATCCGCCAGAAATAGCTTCGGTGCGGATCGTACCATCATCCGGACGCGATTTGAGAGTACAGTTGCCAGAGCCGGCCCTCGGCATCAGCCGCAGGGTTCTTGATGAGACGCTATTTAATCATGCCTGCGCGTGTGGCGCGGATGGATTTACAGGTTGTGAAGTTCGCGAACTGCAAAAGACGGAAGATGCTTCACGCAGCCTGCACGTCAGGCAGCAGATGGGCCGCGAAGTTTTGCTGCGGGATCTTTCACCAAAGCTGATTATCAACGCATACGGCCGCCGTGGAAAATTGGACCACGACCTGCAGCGTGCATTTCTGACCCGTGTGCA
The DNA here is from genome assembly GCA_036675025.1 of Candidatus Sumerlaeales bacterium. GTDB lineage: Bacteria > Sumerlaeota > Sumerlaeia > Sumerlaeales > Sumerlaeaceae > JAKFFN01. The sequence goes on from JAKFFN010000054.1 coordinate 31,551, forward strand.
GGCCAGCACCGGATTCAAAATGCACCATCGCATTGCGGCCGGATTGGCCGGGCAAGAAGCATTTCGGGAACTTGCAGGGGTGACTGAAATCTACGGCTTAGACGGCGGCTACTGCGGAGTAAACCTGGTGGAGCAGGGACTGGTAAACGTGTGCATGCTGCTACAGCCTCGCGCTTTGAAACATGTGAAGTCGGGACAATGGAAAGACATCGTAATTTTTCTCACACGGGCCAATACTGCATTAGGACGCAGGCTGACCGGTCTCGTTCCTGTTACAGATCGCGCATTGTCTGTGTCGGGGATGCCATTTGTTTCAAAAGAACAGGCCACCGACAACTGTCTCTTCATCGGCGATGCGGCGGGTATGATTACACCCTTTTGCGGCGATGGCCAGGCTATGGCACTTGAGTCTGGAGTGCGGCTCGCAACTATGTTGATTCGTAAGTATGATGCGACAGCACCGGGTTTCAGCAGCGCAGATATTAGCATCGGAGAGTTATCGAGGGAGTGGTCGCGCGATTGGGAACGCCAGTTTGGCCTTCGCCTGAAGGTGGGGAACGCACTGCAGTCGGCACTGTTTCGTCCTGGTTTAAGCAGCGTTGCCATTTCCGTTCTTCGCCACACACCGGGTGTTGCATCCTACCTGGCTGCTATTACGCGCAGTCGCTCCAGCCGCCGTATCGGGAGCCTTACAGCAGAATGACCGACGGTCCTGACAATCAAATCGTCACATGCTATACCATACCCGGCCTGGGTGGCACGCCAGAAATTTTTGACAAACTGGAATTTCCTCCACGGATAAAAAAGCAGCCGCTTTACTGGATTGCGCATCGCCACAAGGAAAGTCTGAAGGATTACGCGGAGAGACTTCTGCCGCAGATTGACGGGTCGCGCCCGTTCATTCTTGTGGGATATTCTTTCGGTGCGGCCATTGCGGTTGAGTTAGCGAAGCAGGCCTCTCCCCTTCTCACGGTTGTCATTTCCGGGGTGAAGAGTGAGCGAGAGATGCCATTTTACCTGGGGCGGGCAGAGCTTTTTGGTGCGTACACGAAATCGGTGTTTGTCCATTCGCTCTGGGCGCCACTGCTACGGCTGGGAGCTCGCATTTCGTTCGGCACAAATGATCCGACAGCGCTGGATATGCTCGTTAGGCTGATCCAGACAGCAGACCCTAAATTATACCAGTGGGGCCTGAAGGCGTTGATGGACTGGGAGAATGGTCATGTGCCAGGCAATATCCTTCACATCCACGGCAGCAAAGACAGGGTATTGCCGCTTCGCTATGTGACTGCCGACAAAGTGATTGAAGGAGGAGGTCACCTTATTGTTTATACGCACGGCAAAGAGATCGGCGACCTCATCGCTTCGCGCTTACGTCTGCCAAGTATTTAAGCTGGCTCTTTGACGACCTTGTCTCGCACAATCTCTACGGTACAAGGCGCTTCGGCAGCTACGGCCGCCGACGTGCTGCCGATCAGCAGCCGGTCAAGAAGGCTGTGGCCGATGGCGCCGACGAACAGGCAATCGGCGTTATACTCTTTCGCTTCCTCCAGCAGTACGCTGCGGGCAAAACCCGGACGTATAAAGGTTGAGCATTTTACGCCGGCAGCAGTGATTATGTCTGAAGCGGCGGCCAATGCTTTGTGGAGTTCGGCCTGGTGATCTTCGTAGGAAAGGCCACCTTCGTATAGCTCAACATCGAAAGCGGAAACGAGGCGCACCTCTGAGCCGGCGGGCCATTGGCGCTGAGCAACTGCCTCCACGGCCTTTTTCGAATGGGCAGAGCCGTCGACTCCTACCATCAGCTTAACAGGCCTGGCATCTACGTTACCAGTGGACAGCCGCGCAACGCGTACGGAACATGGCGCATGATTAACGACGAAGTGCGATGTGCTGCCGAAGGCAATCCGGCTCAACAGTGAGTGACCTTTTGAACCGATAACGACGAGATCGGCGCCAAACTGCTCGGCCTCCCGGATCAGCAGCCATTGTGCACGGCCTACGCGGCTCTTTGCCTGGACGTTCCAGCCCGGGAAAGCTTCCTGCAACTGGGTCTCACCGTACTGCGCTTTCTCACATACCTGTGTTACGAGGCGTGAGGTGTCGATCTGGTAGCTCCCAACGAGATCAGGTGACCTGGCAGTGGCAAAATTTTGTTCTGCGAGGGATGGAAGATCTTCCAGTGCAGTAAGCACCGTAGCGTCGCAGTTGCTTGGAAGCCCGGCAAGCTTTAGATCACGTAAGGCGGCGCGGGCGCCTTCGGTGTCGTTGTAACCGATTACGATTTTCATGTTTTGGAGATAGGATAAGGGGGTACGCCGTGTCAACTCATATGGCTATGCGGCGATTGCACCATCTCCGTCCTGATTCGAATACAGAATCTTAATTACCGACTGGATTTGACGTTTTTTGATCATTTTTGATCATTTCCATTGAATGCTTAAGCGCATTGGTAGTCGCTTCCACTACAAATTCTGGCGCCAAAACTGGGCGCTATTTCCGAGAGGATAGCTGCGTGTCTGCTGATCAGAAAAGCTTTCAATTTGTGAACGACCTGTGGAACGACGAGGAAGCCGAGGCACTGAGCCCACTGGAGCGACTCGTTTACAGGTCGAACAGGCTGGGTGATGATCAGCGGATAACGAACACCGGCGGCGGAAACACCTCGAGCAAGGTGATGGAGCGTGACCCACTAAGCGGCGAGCCGGTGCAGGTGCTTTGGGTAAAGGGCAGCGGCGGAGATTTGCGCACATCAAAGGCGGAAAACTTTTCATCGCTCTACCAGGACAAGCTGCTGGCGCTGCAGAACATTTACGCGCAGCAGCCGGAACGCGGGCCCAAGACGCCAGCGGAAGATCGCATGGTCGGACTGTTTGCGCACACGAATTTCAACCTGAACTCACGCGCTCCGTCTATTGATACGCCACTGCATTCCTTCGTGCCTTATGAGCATGTTGATCACACGCATCCCAACGCCGTTATTTCCGTAGCCGCTTCCGAGAACTCGGAAGATCTGACGAAACAGATTTTCGGCGACAAAGTCATTCATGTGCCGTGGCTCCGCCCCGGGTTTGAACTGGGACTGCAGATGCAGGACGTGTGCAAAGCCTACCCTGATGCACAGGGCGTGGTAATGGGGCAGCATGGCCTGATCAACTGGGCGCATGATGATCGCGAGTGCTATTACCTTACGCTGGAATTGATCGAACAGGCTTCTCGGTACATTGAGCAGCGTTACAGGGAGAAGGGCGGCGATGAAGCAGCCTTTGGCGGCGCGCTGCATCAGTCGTTGCCTGAGAATGCGCGAGAGGCTGTGCTTACTGAGATCCTGCCGTGGCTGCGAGGCCAGGTAAGTACGGAAAAGCGGATGATTGCGACGGTGCAGACAGACGCGCCGGTGCTGCGATTTGTAAACTCGCGCGATGCGGAGCGCCTTGCTGAGCTGGGGACGTCGTGCCCTGACCACTTCCTGCGCACAAAGATCAAGCCGCTCTACGTGCCCCTGGCACAGGACACAGTTGCCGCTGCGGCGGGCGAAGATGTGGTCGCGCTGGTTGAAGCCGTTAAGGCAGAGCTGGCAAAGAGCCTGGAGAAGTATCGCAATGATTACCGCGAGTACTACGAGAGCTGCAAACACGCCAACAGCCCGGCGATGCGTGACCCCAACCCCACGGTAATTTTAATCCCCGGGGTAGGCATGGTGGCGTTCGGAAAGTCGAAAAGCGAGAGCCGCGTGACGGCGGAGTTTTACAATTGCGCCATAGAAGTGATGCGCGGGGCCGAAGCCATCGACAAGTATATCTCGCTGCCTCAGCAGGAGGCTTTCGACATCGAGTACTGGCTTCTGGAAGAAGCGAAGCTTCAGCGCATGCCGGCGGAGAAAGAACTGGCGCGCCAGGTAGCGGTGGTGATTGGTGCGGGCTCGGGCATCGGGCGGGAGGTTGCGCACCGACTGGTGCGCGAAGGCGCTGTGATCGCCTGTGTTGATATGAACCTTGAGGCAGCGCAGGAAACGGCGCAGCAGCTGCTGAAAAAAACGGGCGCCGGCATCGGCGTGGCGGGGACTGGCATCTCGGGGTGCGGCGATGCAATCGGGCTGCGGTGCGACATAACCAATCGCGATAGCGTAAAGGCCATGCTTGAACAGGTGATCCTTGCGTATGGCGGCTTCGACCATGTGGTTGTTACTGCTGGCATCTTCGTGCCGCCGGACACGACGGGGCATGTTCCCGATGACAAGTGGGCGCTCACGTTCGCCATCAACGTCACGGGCAGCTACATTGTTGCTGATGAAGCGCGGGCGATCTGGGCGAAGCAGGGCCTGAAGGGCAGCCTGACGCTGACCACGAGCGCCAATGCCGTGGTGGCGAAGAAGGGCAGCTTGGCTTATGATACGAGCAAGGCGGCAGCGAATCATCTTGTGCGGGAACTTGCCATTGAACTGGCTCCGGTTGTACGGGTGAACGGCGTGGCACCGGCGACGGTGGTGGCGGGAAGCAGCATGTTCCCGAGGGACCGGGTGATTTCGAGCCTGGCGAAGTATAACATAGCCTATAGCGAGGATGAAACCACCGAGGCTCTTCGCGATCGGCTGGCGCAGTTCTATGCAGAGCGGACGCTGACACGGTCGCCCATTACGCCCGCTGACCAGGCGGAGGCTTTCTTTCTCCTGGTTTCCGGCCGGCTCAGTAAGACATCCGGCCAGATCATTTCGGTGGATGGCGGGCTGAACGACGCGTTTCTGCGATAGTATTTTGTCGATTTTTGGATTGGCGTAAGTGTTGCGCAGATTGCATCCAATGTCAAAAAGCACAGCCATTGTCTGGTTCAGAAATGATCTGCGCCTAGCCGATAACCTTGCGCTTGCCGAGGCGGCAAAGGAATTTGACAAGGTATTACCACTATTTATATGGTGGCCTAAAGCACAGGTCCACATTGGATCTGCAAGTAAAGTCTGGCTGCACCACTCCCTGTTGTCGTTGGATGCATCGTTACAGAACGCAGGCAGTCGACTTTTTGTCCGTACGGGCAACCCTGTAAAAGTATTAAAGGAAATCTCAAAAGAAACTGGCGCCAGTGCAGTTTTCTGGAATCGTTCTTACGAGCCTGCAGAGCTGCAACTTGAAGATGAAATTAAGGCGAGTCTAAATAGCTCACGCGTGCTGGCCGGGCATTTTGCGGGCAACCTGCTCTTAGAGCCATGGGAGGCACGCAAAAAGAATAATACTCCGTACCTGGTCTTCACACCGTTCGCAAAATCAAGCTTCGAAAAACTTGGCCAGGTTCATATTGTATCGAAGCCGGGCAATCTTCCGACCGCACCTCGAGGAGTAAGGACTGGCACCATCGGAAGCTTGGAATTGCTGCCAACGGTCCGGTGGGATAATGGCATTACAGATGCCTGGCAAATTGGAGAAGATGCCGCCGAGAGGTCATTGCGGCGATTCATTAAAAACGGATTACGTAACTATGATGAAACTCGCAATTTACCGGCTTTGGACGACGGCGTCAGCCGTTTGTCGCCGCACCTGCATTTTGGCGAGATTTCACCGCGGCAGATTTGGGCGGCGGTAACAAGGGAGCGAGAAAAACTTTCCGGCAAAGAGGCTGCCAGTGCCACGGTTTTTCTTAAGGAACTGCTGTGGCGTGAGTTCAGCCACCACTTGTTGTACCACTTTCCGACAATGCCGGAATTAGAGCTGCGCGAGGAGTTTGATTACTACCCGTGGGATTCTGCGAACGAATACTTAAGGGCGTGGCAAAAAGGGCTGACCGGATTTCCGATTGTTGATGCCGGAATGCGACAGCTTTGGCAGACAGGTTGGATGCATAATCGCGTTCGGATGATCGTGGGTTCTTTCCTGATTAAAGACCTCGGCATCGACTGGCGTACTGGCGAAGAATGGTTCTGGGATACACTGGTCGATGCCGACCTGGCACAAAACTCCATGAACTGGCAATGGGTGGCCGGCTGCGGTGCCGACGCTTCTCCGTTTTTCCGAATTTTTAATCCTACGAGCCAAGGCAAAAAGTTTGATCCGGAGGGCAATTACATCCGCAAGTACGTGCCGGAATTGGCTAAGCTTCCGGCCAAATGGATTCATGCACCACAGGACGCGCCGGCGGAAGTATTACAAAAAGCCGGTGTAGCTCCAGGTGATACCTATCCATTGCCGATAGTTGACCATGCGACGGCACGTGCTGAATCGCTCAGAAATTATAAGCGTCTTCGCTGACAATTGTAGACAACTTGCATTAGAGCGTGCTGATCAAGCCATGCGCTACTTACCCGGAATTCTTTTCATTGTAATGGCAATAGGCGCCCAGGCCTCCCCGCTGAACTTTCCGCCGCTGAATGTTGCGGCGGTGGATCCTTTGATCAAAGTCTTTCGCGATGATGTGGTCGCAGGAGAACCGGCAGCCCACTCAGATTCCGCCCGCGGCGAGCATGCCAGCTTCCAGGTCGTTGTCACTTCGTGCCCTGTTGATTTAAAGAGCATCCGGTGCGAAGTAACGCCTTTCACGCGCGACGGCGGCAGCGAGTCGCTTCCGGTGAAAAGCGTGCGTTATGTCGGGCATGTCGGGTCCAGCATCTCGGGAAAAACGACAGCCAGCGATATTCTGCGGATTGCGCCGGCCATGTATCCAGATCCCCTGCTGGAAGTTAATGACATTGATGTGGAGGCTGGGAGTAACCAGTCCATTTGGATTTCGGTCAAGGTGCCAGAGAATGCACAGCCGGGCGATTACCATGCGACTTCCACAGTGACTGCGCGGCTGTTTGGCGTGGATACCAGCGCCACCCTTCCGTTGTCACTCCGGGTGTATCCGGCGACGATAACGGATACGCGGCTTAACGTGACGCTGTGGTACCAGATGTATGACCACCATGACTGGAAGATGCCGGAGCGCTACACCGACGCCTGGTATGATGTCATCCGGGGTTACGTGAAAAGCATGGTGGAGCACCGGGAGAACTGGGGCTGGATTGAAACGCTGGAAGCGATGAAATTCAGCCGGGACAGCGCCGGCAAGCTCCAGGTGGATTTTACGTACTTCGATAAATGGATGCAGGTGCTGTTTGATGGAGGCCTGGAAAAAATTGAGGGGCAGCATTTCGCCTTTCGCACAAAAGGCTGGCTGTCGCCCTTCGGCGTAAGCGTGTATTCAGAGAAAGACGGCGAATGGAAAGCGGAAAAAATGGCGCCGGATTCTGCCGAAGCGGAAGAATTCTACGCAGCCTATTTCCCGGCCTTCCAGGCGCACCTGGAAGAAAAGGGCTGGTTGGACAAATACGTTCAGCATGTGGCCGACGAACCGCTTGATAAGAATGTGGACAGTTACACTACGGCGGCCGCGCTCCTGAAGAAGTACGCACCGAAGATCCCGATCATGGAAGCCTGCCAGACCGAAAAGCTGGTTGGCACGGTGGACATCTGGATTCCGCAGCTAGACCATTTTAAAAAGGGCGCAGACTTCTTTCAGCAGCGCATTGAAGCGGGCGACGAAGTCTGGTTCTATACCTGCATGTACCCGGCTGGTGAGTATGCAAACCGGTTTCTGGAATTGCCGCTGATAAAGACGCGGCTGCTCCATTGGATCAACTACCGATACGGCGCCACCGGTTACCTTCACTGGGGCTGGAACTACTGGTCGCCGCATCCGTGGGAAAACTCGGCCCGCTACAGCATGGCACAGCTTCCCGGGGGCGATGCAAATATTGTTTACCCGAAGCCGGGCGAGCCAGGCGTATGGAGCTCTATCCGATACGAAGCCATGCGTGACGGCATTGAAGATCACGAGTTGCTGAGCCAGCTTGGGGAGAAAGATGCCGCAGCCGCTCGCGAACTGGTAGTGCGGCATATCCATGACTTCGATAAGTATGAAACAGACGTGAAGGTTTTTAGACAGACGCGCCGGGAATTGCTGGAGAAGCTGTCTGAGATGGGCCAGTAGCTAAATTACCGGCGAGCGCAAGCTCCGCAGTTCACGATTGACCGAAGGTGCTGTTACTAAAAAAAGCGCCGGAAGATCAAACCTTCCGGCGCTGATTGTTACCTGTTATAGTGCTACGGCTTTAACTGCTTTACGCGCTTATCATGCATCTCCACTACGTTGTTGAACTCGTTGCGGTATTCGGCAGTTTCTGAGTACAGCGCCCAGTCAGCCACGGATGACGTCGGGCCGATGTAGTCGGCGCCTCCGCCCAGGGGGCCGCCTGTGGAATTGGCGTTGGCATATTCCGGTGACTGGACATCCGCAAAATCAGAATTGGAAGGCAGATAGCCGGCCTGTATTCCTGCGAACTGCGGATCTACATTGGTTGTTGCCGTGCCGGTCACTGTGGCAGACGTGCCCAGGGAAAACGGATTTGTTGTGCGCAGGGCGTAAGTGCCAGTGGTTACAATTGCGGTGCCCGCCATGGAGAAGTTGTTTTCACCCGCCAGCGATATCACGTTGAAACCGTTGGTCGGAGCATCCACTTTGCCGGCAATGATGGTGTTTTCTGATACGATGTCGGTCACGGTGCCAGGTTCCATGCGGAAAACGTGGTAATTTGCAGCGGTGCGAGCACCAACAAGGGTGCTGTTTCTGAGAATTATCGTGCCTGTGGCCACATCGGTAGATGGCTTCTGCATCCACAGTACGCGGCGGGGCGATGACCACATGATGATGTTATCCATAGTAAATCGTACATCACCAAAACCGGCATCAACGATGGCATCCTGGCTGATGCCTTCCATGATCAAATCTGAGATATTGCGGAAGTTTGGGGCAGGGCCAGTGAAGGATAATGCTCTCGCAGCGTGCCCACGCATAACAGGGCGCTGGCCACCGGTTGCTTTAACTTCCACGTCGCCTGCGCAGTTAAGTCCATCCCATGCGAAGGAAATTCCGCACTCGCCCTCCACCCTGGTCAGTCGGAACAGTGGAGCGAAGTTCAGCGGGTCCGTACCATACTCGTTAACCATCCAGACACAGAAAGTAAATGGGTTAAAGGTGGATGCATCGACGTCGAAACGCAGGTGGGTAATTACCGTGTCTTTTACCAGCAGTTCTACACCCGCGCCTTCAAATCGGCCGGCAGTGCGGCCAAGAACAACACCATCGTCGCCCCATTGCACAATGTTCGGGTTGTAAGAAGCCTGGGTTGGGATAAGCTGGAGAACCTTGTTGGTTACGCCGTCAGTTACCAGCGGCTGGTCGTTGCCGTCATTGGGTGCAATAACGACCTGGTCCAGCGTGAGAAACAGGTTGTTGTTACCGTTCTCAATGGCGGTCTGCAGTTCCGTGGGCGGATTTTGCGCAGCGGGTGATTTCGTGGATTTTGCCGGGATGATATTGAGATTGCGGAGCGTGACCGACCCGCTGGTGATTGTTGACGGCAGGTTGATAAAAATGCCGCCATTGCTCAATGTTCCATTAGTGTTAGCGAGAACAGCCAGGGTCGCGCTCGACGCCGTGCACTCGATGGTGACCGGCACTTCAATGTTAAAAACTTCTTCGTAAACGCTGGTATCGGTAATCTGGACCAGGTTCGCTGCGCCGGAGTCCGGATCGGTTGTAAAGTGGGCAAGCGCGGCAGCAATATTATTGTAAGTGCCTGAGCCCCCCTTATTGACAGTTACAGTCTGTGCGGAAAGACTGACCGGCAAAGCCAGCAGTGCCGCGAGACTCCCTACAAATGCTAGACGCATTGACCACCTCGTAGTAAATTAGGATACTATTAACTTTATGGATGTATTAAATCTTGGGAGTCAAGGTTAACGCGAGTTAAAACTCAAATAATTTTTAGGCTTCCCTGCTGCTCCAGGTCCTGTGCGGCTAACTCTGCCAGATTGAGGGCATCGGCCGCAGGACTGCTGTGCCGGGACCGTAAATGAACCCGACCATCCGGAGAGCAGACGGCCCCTCGAAACGTTGCCCGGCCGCTTTCTACTTCCAGCAAACACCCCGCAGCTGTATAGCATGTAGCGCCAATCAGCTGGCTGAATTTGCGTTCCGTCTCCGCCTGTAGGCGGCATTCCGAACTGTCAATTGCTCTCCAGTGATCTGCCCAGGGGCTGTTAATGGTCGATTGAACAACGACTATCCCCTGTCCAGGCGCCGAAACAAATTCTTCCGGTGTAAAAACCTGCGTGATGTGATGCTCCAGGCCGAGGCGGCACAGACCGGCCGCCGCCATAATTATGGCGTCAAACTCGCCGTCCATCAGCTTGCGGATTCGGGTCTCCACATTGCCGCGAACGCCGCAGACCTTCAGGTCGGGCCGGAGTGACAGCAGCTGCGCCTGCCTGCGCGGCGCGCCGGTGGCGACTACGCTACCTGGTGGCAGATCCTCAAGTCGCTGGCCATCGCGGGTCAGCAAAACATCCGCAGGATTTTCCCGCTCAGGAAACGCAACAAGCTCGAGGCCTGCTGTCACTTCATCTACTGGAACATCTTTCAGGCTGTGAACCGCCGCATCAGCGCGCCCATCAAGCACGGCCTGCTCTACCTCTTTTACAAACAGACCTTTATCGCCGCCAAGTTCCTGCAGCGGGCGATCCTGTATACGGTCCGGCTTTGTACTGATGATTACCGGCTCCACCTTCACCTGCGGGTCATACGCAGTCAGTAGCGCAGCTATACGATTTGTCTGCCAAAGCGCGAGGTTACTGCCGCGGGTTGCAAGTCGGATCAATTGTGAGTCAGCCATGCCTTGATCATGCAACACGGCGCGCATTTTGTTTACCTGCTCAATTGTGCAAAGTGCAGATAGAATCTCTTGCATTCCCAAACATGACTTTATCTGTTTAGAAGGGATTTGGACGTCCCGGATGGTCTCTGCGATAGTCTCTGTCTTGCTGCATGCATGTTTTTTATCCCAAATATCAGGATGGTCTCACTGCCTATGAAACTGGCAAAATGGCTGCACATTGTTCCTGTTGCTGCGCTGGCTGGCGCGGCACTGTTAGCTCCCGTCAATGCCGGCGCCCAAGGCGCCGGTGCTACGGCTATACCTGATGCGCCGCGCGAACTCCGCGCGGCCTGGGTTTCCACCGTCTATAACGGGAACTGGCCCAGCCGAAAAGGATTGCCGGTTCAGCAGCAACAGCAGGAACTGATCGCCATTATGGATCGGGCCAAGGAACTGAACCTGAACGCCATTGTGTTCCAGGTGCGGCCAGGCGCTGACGCCATGTACGACAGCAAACTTGAGCCCTGGTCTGAGTTTCTGACAGGCGCGCAGGGGCAGGCCCCACAGCCGTATTATGATCCGCTGCAGTTTGCCGTGCAGGAAGCGCATCGGCGCGGCCTGCAGCTTCACGCGTGGTTCAATCCCTACCGCGCAGCCACGCGCCTCAGCGGCAGCTTTGCTTCGAACCATGTTTCCAACACAATGCCCCAGGCCACAAAGCGCCTGGATACGCTGATGTGGCTGGATCCGGGTAACAAACAGGCACAAGACCATACGCTGTCTGTCATCATGGACGTGGTTCGCCGTTACGACGTCGATGGTGTACAGTTTGATGATTATTTCTACCCCTATGCCAGCTACGTTGAAAAGATGGGCGGTTTTCCGGATGATGATACCTGGAGCCAGTACCAGTCTGGCGGCGGCAAGCTGAGCCAGGGCGACTGGCGCCGCGAAAATGTCAACACGCTCATGCGGCGGGTCTATGAATCTGTTAAGCAGACCAAGCCGCGGGTTTACTTTGGCATCGCACCGTTTGGCATCTGGCGCCCGGGCAACCCTGAAGGCATTGTTGGTATGGACCCCTATGAACAGCTCTACGCTGACAGCAAACGCTGGCTGAACGAGGGCTGGCTGGATTACATTTCGCCGCAGCTTTACTGGGACCTGAGCAAGGAAAAGCAAAGTTATCCCAAACTGCTGAACTGGTGGGTGGAGCAGAATACCCGCAAGCGGCACGTATGGCCGGGCATTAGTATTTCCGGAGTTGGTAACGGTTTTCCCACCGACGATATTATCAAGCGCATTGAAATCACCCGTAAGCAGCCGGGCGCCACTGGCATTATCTATTTCAGCATGAAGCCGCTGATGGAAAACCAGGCTGGAATTAATGACGCGCTGAAGAAGCAAGCTTATCAGACGCCCGCCCTTGTTCCGCCCAGCCCCTGGATGGACAACCAGGCGCCTGCGCCGCCCACGGCTACTGTGGGGCGCGACATTGCGACAGGCGGCATGTCGGTTCGGTGGACCGCTCCGCGTGAAGCTGATGCGTTCCTGGTTTGCGTGTATGCGCGGGTGAAGAACGCCTGGCGCTTTGATGTGGTGCCTGCCTCAGCGGGCGGGTATAACTTCCCGGCGAGCGGTGCAATTCCTGACGCTGTGGTTGTTTCTACCGTGGACCGTACTGGAAATGAAAGCCAGAAGCAGCAGGTTGCACTCAGCGGCGGCGGGGCAAGTGGTGGCATCAACATTCCGGCCCCGGTTACTGCCCCTGCGTTGCCTTACAATATGTAATCAGCTGGGCAGGTCGCGCCGAAGCATTTTAAACCAGGTGCGCGAATGGCCTGGCGCTGGCGCAGGTTCAAGGTAATCAAATTTAGCATACAGGTGCATTAGAACTATGGCTCTCCATATCGATCCTCGCGACCAGAAACTGGCGCGTATGCTCGTTTCCTATTCCGTAAAAGCGAAACCGGGTGACCTGGTGTTTATCCAGGTCTCAGGCGATGACGCGCTTTCACTGGCTGCGGCCTGCGTTGAGGAGACGGCGCGCGTCGGGGCGGCCCCGTACCTGCATGTTGTGGATGCGGAAATCCAGCGCCGTTTTTTGCGCACGGCTGACGAAAAAGTTTTCAAGCGCCTGGCGCAGCTGGAACTCAAACAGATGAAAGATGCCGACTGTTTCATCGGGATTCGCGGCTCGCAAAACATCTTTGAGCTGAGTGACGTGCCCCGCCAACAGATGGAATCCTACACGAGAAACGTGGTGAAACCGGTGCACCTGGAAGAGCGTGTAAAGCGGACTCGATGGGTGGTCCTTCGCTACCCGAACGAAAGCATGGCCCAGATGAGCGGGTCGAGTACGGAGAGTTTTAAGGATTTCTATTACGGCGTATGCCTGGTAGATTATCAGAAGATGGCGCGGGACGTGAAACCGCTGCAGAAGTTGATGGATAAAACGGACCGCGTACACCTGAAGGGTCCGGGTACCGACCTGGAGTTTTCCATAAAAGGTATCCCATCTATCCCCTGCTGCGGCGAAATGAACGTGCCGGACGGCGAATGCTTTACTGCTCCAGTGAAGACCAGCGTAAATGGCACCGTTGCCTTTAATGCGCCCACTGTATGGCAGGGCAGTCCTTTTGATGGCGTACGGCTGCGGTTTGAGAAGGGCAAAGTGGTAGAGGCGACGGCGGCTGATGCCGCGCAGACCAGGAAACTCAACGAAGTGCTGGACCAGGACCCTGGCGCGCGCTACCTTGGCGAGTTTTCCATCGCGTTTAACCCGAAGGTTCTCCACCCGATGCGCGACATTCTGTTTGATGAAAAGATCGCTGGCAGCTTCCATATGGCCCTAGGCCAGGCATACGATGAAGCCAGCAATGGCAACAAAAGCGCTGTTCACTGGGACATGGTCTGCATACAGCGTCCGGATTATGGCGGCGGAGAGATCTGGTTCGACGGTAAACTCATCCGCAAAAACGGCAAGTTTCTGCCAAAAGAACTGGCCGCGCTAAATAGCCGCAAGTAAGCCTTAGCGCCGGGCAAGACCCCGGCGCTCCCTAATTACCGCTGCGAGTTTCTCGGCCTGCGGGTCCTGGAGTTGTCGTCTGTTGTCGTTGCCTCCCGGGTTCGGCCACTTCTGCGCCCACGTCTGGACAGATTTTCAGACTCCGACGATGAACCCGATTGCACAGAAAGCGAACCGGCTGCGGTTCCGGCAGTAGAACTGCCAGCGCCTATGCCTGAGGCCGCACTCCCGGCTGAGGGTTTTGTCGGCCCCATGCTACCGGCTGACGGTTTGACCAGTGTCATGCTACCGGCCTGCGGCTTACCTGACGAAACGCTGCCAGCACTTGGTTTTCCTATGGTTAGGCTTCCAGCGCGCGCCGGTGATGTCAAGCTGCCAGTCCTAACTGATGACTCCGCAGGTTCATTCTCCTGATCCTGGCCGCTAGCCGGGGCCGAGCCAAAGATCATCACAGCACCGAGCAACGCTGCTATTGTAAAGTTCCCGTTCATTGAGCACCTCTCTCATTTATTGTAACAATTTCTGCGCCGTTTATCGACCTCGGGGCCTTCTGGGCCGCGCCTGTCTCTTGCGCTCCATTTCTATCCGCTTTTCCTCAGCCTGCGCAACTTCCGCCTTCAACTGCACATAGTGCTCCAGCCGGTCCGGATCAAGGCGGTCGTCATCAATAGCCAGTTTTACCGCGCAACCGGGTTCATTTTCATGGCGACAATCGGTGAAACGGCATTCCAGTGCCAGTTCGCGGATATCATCAAAGGCCTCTTCCAGACCCTCCCGGTGATCCATGAGCGTAACTTCGCGCATGCCGGGGGTATCTATTACCAGCGCGCCATTGGGCAGTCGGATCAGTTCCCGATGAGTTGTCGTGTGGCGTCCCCGTTCGTCATTGCGTATTTCATTGACGCGCATGCGCTCTTCACCGAGCCAGCGGTTGATAAGGGTAGACTTACCTACGCCACTGGATCCGAGGAGCGCTACCACAATTCCGGGTTTTAAATATCCATCCAGCTCAGCCAGCCCTTTCTGGGTAACCACGCTTGTAGAATGTACCGGCGTATTCGGATCCAGGGCCTCGGCTTCCTCTACCATGCCCTCTTCGTCTTCGCCCGCAAGGTCGGCTTTAGTCAGGATAATCACCGGCTGAGCGCCGCTTTCACCCGCCAATGCGAGATAGCGTTCCAGCCGGCGCGGGTTAAAGTCACGGTTCAGGCTGGTTACGACAAAAATGATATCCATATTGGCCGCCACCACCTGCGTCTTGTGGGCGGTGCCGGCCATCTTTCGCCAGAACGACGACCGCCGCGGCAGAATTTCCTGCACAAGCCACGCCGCACCCTGGGTCACGGGTCTACGCAGTGCCACCCAATCGCCTATGGCCGGCAGCCCGGCGCGCTCCTTCTTCTCCTGTAACCGCAAACGCCCGGCGGCCGAAAAGTCCATGGCGCCTTCGGCAGTCCATACAGTACCCAGACCCCCGTAGGATACAGCAATCAGACCCGGTTCCAGACCCTGCTCACGGAGCGGCGCAAACGCAGCTTCCCGCTCCGGAGTCCATCCCACAGCCGACAGATCAATGGGTTCTACGGAAGCCGTATTTTCCTGCAGAGAGTCACTCATACAGGCTTTCTCAGGACCCGCGCCTTTTCCCGCGATCCGGCTAACCGGGTCACGGGGACAAGATTTTGACCTGCAAACGCAGCTGTCACAGTGGAACCTCAACCTGCGTGAGGATGTGCTTCAGCACCCGCGTTTCCTGTTCATGCTGAAACCCGGCCGTATCATAGCCTTCACGCACAAGGATGCGGTGAGCCAGTACCGGCACTACCATTTCTTTTATATCATCAGGCACACAGTAATCGCGGCCTTCAATCCAGGCGCGCGCCTGGGCTGCTCGCCGCAGCGAGAGGGCGCCCCGTGTACTTACGCCGAGCACGATTTGCGGTGATTCGCGCGTTTCACGTACAATCCGGCCAAGGTAATCGAGCAGGGAGTCGGCCATCTGTACCGTCTCCACATCGTTCTGCCAGCGGATCATATCTTCCGCCCCGATTACCGGTTCCAGCGATTCCGGACCGAACCCGCCACGCTGCACCCGCAGCACCGTCAACTCGTCCTGCAGCTCGGGATAGCCGATATGCAGGCGCATCATGAAGCGATCCATCTGGCTTTTCGGCAAAGGGAAGGTGCCGTGGAACTCTATCGGGTTCTGGGTTGCCAGCACCATGAATGGTCTTGGCAGGTCAAAAGTCTGTTTTTCTACGCTGACCTGGGCGCTGTTCATGGCTTCCAACAGCGCGCTTTGGGTTTTGGGGGTTGTGCGATTTATTTCATCCGCAACTACGACATTGGCAAACAGAGGCCCCGGCTTAAACTCAAACTCGCGCCGCACCTGGTCATACAGCGTAACGCCTAAAATGTCGCTCGGCAGCATGTCGCTGGTGAACTGGATTCGGCTGAAGGAAAGGTTCAGACTTCGGGCAAGGCAATGGGCAAGAGTGGTTTTTCCTACGCCCGGCACATCCTCAAGGAGCAGGTGGCCCCGGCCCAGCACGCATATGAGCGAATTGCGTACAATATCCGATTTCCCCTTAATAACTTTCTCTATGTTCTCCTGCAACTTCGCGACTTCAGGACGCATCGATGTAACTGTCATAGGCTCCCCGCACTGCGGCTTTTCCATTTAGGACAACAACGTTTTGTGAATCATTTCAATACAATAGCTGTCGAACGGCAGAAGCAATCTTAGACGACCAAATGAAACTTGAGGTTCAGATGAAAAAGTCACTCCTGGTATTTGCTGCAGCAGCGGCACTCACCTGCAGTTCTGCACAGGGGCAGGGTTTCCTGTCTTCCATAAAAGACAAACTCACAGGCAACGATGATGCAGCGGCCCAGCAACAGGCTCAGCAGCAGCAGATGCAGGCGCAACAACAGGCACAGCCAACACCCGTGCCGGCAGAAGGCCAAGAAGGCCGCACCGTTAAGGGCGAGGGCGGCAAGAATGTGAAGATTATGCAGGGCACCCCGCCAGCGCAGGCCCAGAAAACCCCTACGAAAGAAGAAATTCGTAAGGGAGCTGAACGCCTGAAGGGCCAGATGGCACCGGAACGCATCCCCGGCAACCTGTTCGACCGCTATGAAGGCATCTGGAATGGTGACTTCTGGGTCTACAGCCCCCAGGGTCAGCTTGAAGAAAGCAAGTCCGTAAAGATCGAGTATAAGAAGAACGGCAAAAACCTGGTGATGGAAACCTTCTATGCTGATCGAATCAGCAAGCAGTGGGTTGTAGCCGAGACGGCCACTTACACCAATGAAGGCGACAAGGTATCTGTCTCCATCCGCCGCCCCAGCAATGATGTAGCCACCCAGACTGGACACTTCAATGACGGGCAGCTGTTCCTCGTAGCCAATATTAAAGATGGCGTAGAGCACTACCGCGAACGTATTGACGGGCAGCGCCTGCTGGTAGATGGCTTCGGCGTCTATGGTGGCAGCGACAGCCATGTGTTCATCGGGCGCTTTGTTCGCCAGCGGTAAAAGTCCGCACCATTGCGAAAGCTCATAAAACAGATTCTCGGCCGGGTAAGACGAAACAGCTCTTGCCCGGCCGTTTCTGTTGAACATGGGACGGCCGCCACGCGAGAGGATATCCGGCGAAAACAACTGGGCCGGCTTGGCGAAGACGCAGCCGAGGAAGCGCTTCTGCGCAATGGGTACCGGATCCTTGATCGCAACTACTCCTGCCGCAGCGGTGAGATAGATATCATTGCCGAACACGATGGTCACATCGCGTTTGTGGAAGTTAAGACCCGTTCCCCACGGTCTTGGAACACACCAGAAAGCGCTGTGACGACGGAGAAGCAGGCTCGCATCATTCGCGCTGCGGCATATTACCTGGGGGCGTTTAGAGATCCTTCTCCCACCCGCTATGATATAGTGAGCGTTTTTACGGATGACGAGGGCGCCGTTACAAAAGTCGAAGTAAAAGCTGGCGCGTTTAATGCCAGTAAAGGCTGATTCTACTAGAACAAAGGGCCTTTATGGATACCGAAAAAGATAAAATGCTCCGCGGCGAAATGTACATCGCCTTTGATCCTGAACTTGTACGCGAACGCGAGCATTGCCGGGCGCTTACGCGGGAATATAACGCCACGACTGAGACTGAATACGAAAAGCGCACGGAGCTCATAAAGCAGTTGTTTGGCTCGGCGGGCGCCAATGCCTACGTAGAGCCCACCTTCCGCTGCGATTACGGCTACAATATCTATGTGGGCGACAATTTTTACGCGAACTTCGACTGCGTGATACTCGATGTATGCCCGGTGCGCATGGGCGACAACTGCTTCCTGGCACCCGGCGTTCATATTTACACGGCTACGCATCCATTAAATGCAGTGGAACGGGCTTCAGGTAAGGAATTCGCCAAGCCCGTCACCATTGGGAGCAACGTGTGGATTGGCGGCTGCGCCGTCATTATACCTGGAGTAGTAATAGGCGATAATGTGGTTATAGCGGCCGGAGCGGTCGTTACCAAGTCATTCCCGGACAATGTTCTTATCGGCGGAAACCCGGCCAGGATCATCAAAGAGATTCCCCTGTAGCCGGGTGCTGCCGCAAGTTTTCTGTTGAACCCTGCGCCGGCGCGGCTAATCCAAGGACCTGTTGATGCAGCCAAGCTTGTTACCTCAAGTTATGTTAAAGCCTACTTTTCGATAATGCGATTCCAAATAGGCAGGAGCCTGATTGTTTAAGCTGTTCCAGTTTTTTATGAATCTACCCACGTACCTGTTACAGGGGTTACTACTTGTTTACCTTGTGGTGGCCGTGCCGGTACGGGCGCTATACTGGCGGCTTCGGCTGATCGGAAAACCTGCATCGATGCGCGACCCGGCTAATCGTCATTTTGATGTCATGTGTTTCAGCCATGTGCCCTGGAGCCATATCTGGCAGCGCAATCACCACACCATGACCCGCCTGGCCCAAAACCGAAAAGTTGTCTACTTTCAAACGACGAGCATCGCTTACCTTCACTGGTTCGTAAGGCACTGGCCCCACGCCTACAAAGAGTTTTACAACAGCTTTCCTTCCGTTCAGCTCGTGTATCCCCTTATGTTTCCCGGGCAGACGAAGCTTCCGTTCATCGGTTGGCTGAACCGTTGGCTGCTAACAACGGAAATGCGCTGGCTTGAGTACAAGGATGGTCTGCAGAACACCGTGCTTTGGTTTTATTACCCGGGGACGGTTAATGTACTGGATACGTTCAAGCCTGCTGCCGTTGTGTATGACATCCAGGATGAATACACAGCCTTTGACTGGTCGCCTGGTGATATTGCCCGGCGCGAGCAGCGCCTTATCGACCAGGCTGACGTCATTTTTGCCGGGACTCATGCGCTGTACGAGCGTAAGACCCAGGGCTTTAAAGGCAGCGCCTACTTCTACCCCTGCGCTGTGGAGTTCTCCCACTTCCATGCGGCCGCATCGCGATTCGATGATGCTTTCTTTCAGCAGCACCCGGAAATTTCTCCTGAAGCTGCCGAAACCATTCGCCGGATTACAGCAGCGTTCCAGGAATCTGGAGAAACCTTTGGTACCGTCTCCGCTCCCGCGGCTGTTTCGGGTCCATCGTCCAAAGAGAAATACGCGGTCGCGCGGGTTTCGCCCCGTTATCTCGAGCGCGCCAGCGGCGGTAGCGTTTTGCGTGAACCGCAGGACCTGCGCGAATTCGGGCGTCCGCGCCTGATTTATGTCGGGCTTATCGACAAGCGAATTGACCCTGACCTGCTGGCCCATCTCGGGCAGGCACATCCGGAATGGGAAATCATCATGGTAGGCCCGGTGGACGAAAACTTATTTGACCAGCAGTCAGTAGAGCAGGCCGCGCCGAACGTCCATTTCCTGGGATCAGTGAAGTACCAACTTTTGCCTCCCTACCTTGCCAATTGCGATGTTTACCTGATGCCCTGGAAGGTGAACGACCTCACCCGGCACATTAATCCGACCAAGACACTGGAGTATATGGCCGCCGGGCGACCTGTAGTGAGCATCAGCCTGCCTGACCTGGAAAACCTCTTTGCCGACAGCGTCTGCCTGGCAACGACTCCGGAAGAATTTGTGCAGGAATGCGAAGCCGCGCTCAGCGGAGAGCGGTGGGATAAAGTGGCGCGCGGCCTCGACCGCGCGTGGTCATTCGCATGGTCAACAGTAGTGCACGAGATGGAAGAGCATGTTTCGGAAGCCATAAATGCAAAAGCCCGCGGGAGCCGAAACCAATGAGATGGGGTGCACTTTAGCCTCTATGGAATCTGCGGGGGAAAAACAGGTGTTCGTTTTCGAGAGCGAAAACGGGCTGCATTGGAAAGAAACACATAAGCACCGGCCTTTCTACCAGATGCCGCGTGGAGATATGTTCTGGTTCATACTAGGACATTTACTTCTTCTGCCCCTGGCATTGCTGGTGCTGATTGCTACGTTCCTGTGTCTGCCACTATACTATGTCTGGGGCAAGTTGAAGTTTCAGCGGGCGGCTCAAAAGGTATTCCATCCGGAGGCGCAGCACATCCTTGATACTCCCGGCGTTAACGATGCGTTTATCTTCGGTGCCCGGGACGAAGCTCGACCCTATGTATCTGTGGTCATACCTTTCTATAACAGGGAGGAACTTGTAGATTGGGCAGTAGGGAGTGTATTGCGATCCGCGGTTCCCATGACCATGGAAGTGGAAATTATTGCTGTTGATAATGGATCAACAGACAACACGGTAGAACAACTGAAGCGTCACCCCATCCGAATAGTCCATTGCGCCGAACGAGGACCCGGCGCTGCTCGAAATGCTGGTATTGCGGCATCGCGCGGTGAGATTGTTGTTTTTACCGACAGCGATTGCCTATGTGAATCCGACTGGCTGATGCGCCTGGTAAGACCTTTTGTTGATCCGAAGATGCTGATCACCGGGGGCAACATCTTTAGCCTGTTTCAGGATGACTTTGTCGCCACGTTCACAGACAAAATCGGCATCCTGAACAACCGGCGATTCTTTGCCGGCTCCGCCTATTTCCCGCGATTCTTTGCCACTGCTAATGCTGCCTATCGGCGCAGCGCCTTGAATACCGTGGGTGGGTTTGACAATAACCTTTGGATGAGTGAAGATGCTGACCTCGCGTGGCGAGTGCTGGAACTTGGCGGCAAAATGGCCTATGTTGACAATGCCGTAATCTACCACCAGCACCGCAATACGCTGCGGGGTCTGTTTTCTCAGGCCATCGACTACGGTAGCGCCTCCGTGGCTATTTTTGCAAAACACCGTTCCAGGCTGGAGGCGACTGCCGCACTTTCCTGGAGAAACGTCCGCGAAATTGCCTGGTCACCGTTTGCCCTAATTGTCGATCCGTTTGTTGCAAAGGACGCCTTTGGCAAAAAGCAGGAGTTCTTTTATCTCCTCTGGCGCCTGGGCTTTACCATAGGTACGATACGCGAATGCATCCGGCGGAAGGTGTTCTTCGTCTAAACAGAAACTCCCGGCAATTTGATGTCAGAAGCACGCGAGCCGCCATATCACTGGCTGACTCGCCATCGGGAGCGCTTGCATATGTGATGTGCGCACGTGTCTAATTAAGTACGTTACAATTTTGATTGCCTTGCTGATTCTGGCTTCTAGAAAGTCCTTCGTGTTTAAAAAGAAAACCTCCCCGATTGCGTCCGCCGATACAGCGATAAGTCGGCGCGATATGCTCAAGCTGACGGCCACTGCTGCCCTCGGCTTCACAATTGTCCCTCGCCACGTTCTCGGCGGCCCCGGCTATACGCCGCCTAGTGAAACTCTCACCCGCGGCATTATTGGTTGCGGCACGATGGGACAAAGTCATCTCACTTACAACTATGGCCCCATCCTCGGATTGTGCGATGTGGACAGCGAGCACCTTTCAAACACGCTGGCCAAGGTGCATGAGAATGAAGGAAAGACCGCGAAAGGGTATCGCGATTTTCGCGAGATGCTTGAGCGGGATGATATCGACATCGTTCACGTTGTAACGCCGCCCCACTGGCATGCTGCCATGGCTATTGCCGTGGCCGAAAGCGGCAAAGACGTCTGGTGTGAAAAGCCGATGACGCGCACGATCGGTGAAGGTAAAAAAGTGGTGGAAGCGATCCGCCGCACGGGCCGTATGCTGCGGGTCAACACGTGGTTCCGCTACCAGGGCAACTGGTATGGAGCAGGGACGACCGCTGCACCGCTGAAGAAGCTGGTGGATAGCGGGCTGCTGGGCTGGCCTTTGAAGTTTAACCTGGGTATGAGCACCGGCTTTGACTGGAAGTTTGAAAACTGGTCGGGAATTCCCGGTCTGAAGGAAGAACCGGTGCCCGCGCAACTGGACTATGATATGTGGCTGGGGCCCGCGCCCTACAAGCCATATAACAGTCAGCGTGTGCACAAGAACTTCCGCGGCTACTGGGATTACGACGGTGGCGGCCTGGGCGATATGGGCCAACATTACCTGGACCCGGTTCAGTACCTGCTCGGGAAAGACAACACCAGCCCGGTAGAGATTGAGGCAGATTCCGTGCAGCAGCACCCGGAAGCTGTGCTTCCTTTCAGAGAGATTCGCATGAAGTATGCAGACGGTTGCGAGATCATCCTCGACGGTGGCCCCCGCCGCAAAGGTGTAGCCCTGCTAGAAGGCCCCAATGGAAAGCTCTTCCGGGATTTCGAATCCGATATTCCGGACCTGCGAAAGAAACTGGAAGCATTCCCGGAGCCGGAACCGATGCTTGGCGAATTTCCCGATGCTGTTCGCACACGGCAGAAATTCTGCCTGAACGAAGAGAATGGCCACCGATCATGCACCCTGATCAACCTGGCAAAAATCGCAACGCGAACCCTTCGCCCGATGCGGTTCGATCCGGACAAGCAGCTCTTCATCAACGATGAGCAGGCAAATCAATTGATTGATCAGCCAATGCGGGCGCCCTGGGCCATTTAATCGGGCCGGGCGTGCAACGAGTTTCATAATTAACGTGGAGGTTGTCAATGAGTGACAACAGGATGAGTCGCCGTGATCTGCTGAAAGCTGGCGCTGCCGCCGCTCTCGGGTTCACTATCGTGCCTCGCCATGTACTTGGCGGGCCCGGCTACACGCCGCCCAGTGAACAGATCACCCGGGCCATCATTGGCACAGGCGGCATGGGCCGCGGGCACATTAATTACGATCTCGGTCCCCTGCTTGCAGTGTGCGACGTCGACCAAAACCATCTAAAACTGGCCCTTGAGCAGGCGAAGAACAAGGGCTATGATAAGGTTGACGCTTACACCGACTGGCGCGAGGTGATCGAACGAAAAGACGTAGACCTGGTCCACATTCCGACTCCCCCGCACTGGCACGCCGTAATGGGTATCGCTGCTGCAAACGCCGGCAAGGATATCTGGGGTGAAAAACCTATGTCGCGCACCATCGGCGATGGCCTCGCCCTGGCTGATGCCATCAAGCGCAACGGCCGGATCTTCCGCGTGAACACCTACTGGCGCTATGAACGCGTTTTCTTCGGCCTGGGTGCCCCGGTAAAGCAGATCAAGAAGCTTGTGCAAAGCGGATTACTTGGCTGGCCGGTTAAAGTTTACCTGGGCGAAGTCCACGGGTTTGAGTGGAAGACTTTTGCCTGGGCTGGCGATCCGACGCTGGGCGAGGAAGCGGTGCCGCCTGAGTTGGATTACGATATGTGGCTTGGGCCAGCGCCTTACAAGCCCTATCACAGCCAGCGCGTGCACATGAAATTCCGCGGGTACTGGGATTACGATGGCGGTGGACTGGGCGACCAGGCGCAGCACTTCGTCGATCCAGTCCAGTATATCCTGGGCAAAGACGACACCAGCCCGGTGGAAGCCTGGGCAGACGCCCATGAGCAGCACCCATACGCTGTGCGTCCGTTCCGCAAGGTAACCCTTCGCTACGCCGACGGCTGCGAAATCATTATCGACGCGGAAATGAGTGATCCCGACACGCCGATGTTTGAAGGGCCCGAAGGCAAAGTTCTCAGCAACTTCCGCTGCACGGTTCCAAACTGGGAGAAAAAGCTGGCGGAACTGCCAGACCCGGCGCCTCTGAACGATGACTTCAAGCAGTGCATCCTGAACCGTCAGCCGTTCTGCCTGAACGAGCAGGTCAGCCATCGCACCTGCACGATCATTAACCTGGCGAAGGCCGCGGTACGCACTGGCCGCCACCTGCGCTTCGATCCGGATAAGTACGAATTCATAGATGACCCGCAGGCGAACATGCTGGTACACGAGCCAATGCGTGCCCCGTGGTCATTAACATAACTGCCAACCCCCTTGCCTGCCGTACCTGCAGGGCATCTGCGGTTACAAAACTTTTTCTAAGCACACTTAAAGGAATGTCTCGATAATGAAAAACAAGCGATTGATCAGCCTGGCGCTCGGACTTCTTCCGGCCGTTATCATGGGCCAGGACCTGGATCTTACTCCCGCGCAGCAAAAGCTGGTTGATGAAATTCCGGCAGACAAAGCCGAGCGTGCGCAGGAAATTTTTACCGCACTGGGTGAGGACGCCAAAGAACTCGTACCGATGTTTGCCTCCAAACTCACTACCGAGAAAAGTGATGCCGATACCACGGCGCGCTATGCGCTGGGTGGCCTTGTCTGGACCATCGGGAAAAGCGGATCGGAAGCTCAGAAACAGGAATTAGCGAACCTGATCGCCGATGCCATCGAATCGACCGAGGGCACCGAACCAAAGTCATTCCTTGTCGAGCAGCTCCAGTACCTTGCGGTTGATTCCATTTCGCCAAAGCTGTATCCGCTGATGACGGACAAGGAACTCGGGTCGCGCGCCATCCGCACATTGACGGCGCTTCGCCCGGAAGGGCTGGCGGATAAAATGGTAGCGGCCCTGGCAGATGCTCCTACTACCGAAACGCGCGCGGGGCTGCTGCAGTCGCTGGCCCAGCTTGCGCCGAAAAACGGCGTAGAACAGATCAGCACGTATGCTTCAGATTCTGACGCCGCCGTAAAGGAAGCCGCCCTGGACGCACTGGCTGCAATCGGCGATCCAAAATCGCGAGCAACGTTGAAGGCTGCCGCGGAAGAATCCGCAACATTCTATGAGCAGCTTGGAGCCGCCCGTTATCTTGACTACGCGCTAAGCCTGGCCAAAAATAACCAGGCAGACCTGGCTGTCGAAGTTTCCCAGGATGTTCTGAAGATGGAGCACACTACGGCCACGGTTCACTTGAAGGGTCTCGCGCTTACTGCGCTGACGGACATCCAGAAGAACCAGGCTCTCGATACCCTTTTTCAGCATGTGACGGATGACGAAGAAGATGTGCGCGCCATTGCGCTTCGGAATATCAACCGGTTTGAAGACGCGCAGGTAACGGCCCGGGTACTTGAGGAGTTGCAGAAGGCTCCTGACCAGGAAGTTACGCTGGCGATCCTGCTGGCACTTGGCGACCGCGGCGATGCCTCGGCGCTGCCGGCCATCACGGCCCTGTTTGCCAACGAAGACGCGGCAGTTGCCACTGCGGCAATTGCGGCGGCAGGAGAAATTGATCGTTCCAAAGCGCTGTCAGCCTTGATTGAAGCCCTAAAGGCAGAACAGGACAAGGCTGTTATCGACGCCATTGTAGCAGAACTTCGCCGCGTAAAGAGCGAGCAGCTTGTACCGGCAGTAGCCGGCGCCATTGCTTCCGCTGAAACTGCCGGCAAAGTCGCCCTGATCGAGCTACTCGGAGAGCGCCGGGCTTCCACGCAAAAGGAAGTGGTGTTTACGGCGGCAAAGTCCGAAGACGCAAAGGTTCGCTCTGCCGCCTATGATGCTCTTGGCCGTGTGGCAGAAGCCGCTGACCTGGATCGCCTGCGCGACATGATGCTCTCTGCAGAATCGAGCAGCGACCGCAATTCCGCACGCAAGGCGTTCGTCGCAGCAGCTCGCGAATCCGGCGATGCCGCCGCACGCTCTGCCCTGTTAATAGAATCCTTTGAGGCGGCTACCCCCGCTGGCAAAGAAGCATTGCTGGACGCCATGGCAGCCCTGGCAGACAAGCAAACCCTTCAACTGGCCATTGACACAGCTTCAACCAGCGAGACTCCGGCCCTGCAGGATGCTGCTGTCCGAGCTCTTTCAGCATGGCAAAGCCAGGACGCCGCACCGGCGCTTCTGGATATTGCACAAAAGTCGAAAGAGCAAAAGCACCAGGTGCTGGCCGTACGTGGCTATGCCCGCCTGGCGGGTGAAGTGAAAGACGCTCCTGAACAGCAGATCGAGATGTTCCGGAACGCTTTGAAGTTTGCCAAGCGCGACGAAGAAAAGAAGACAATCCTCTCACAGCTGGGTGATATCAAAACTACTGAAGCTCTTAAGCTTGTGGGGCCTTACGTGGACCGCGAAGGTGTAAAAGCTGAGGCCGCCGCAGCTGCTGTAAAGATCGCGCTGCCCAAGGGCCGCAACGACACGGGCATCAGGGGTGCCGTAGCCGCAGACATCCTGGAACGCGCCCTGCCAGCCATCACAGATGAAAAGCAGCACAAGGAAGTCCGCGACTACATCTATTCCGTCGTGAACGACATTGCCATGGTAAAGCTGCCGGAAGATTCGGAAGGCTTCGGCAGCCTGTTCAATGGAACTGATTTATCCGGCTGGTGCGGTGATACCGACGGCTACGCGGTAGAAGACGGCGTGCTCGTCTGTAAAGCGGAGAGCGGCGGCAAGCTTTTTTCTGAAAAGCAATTCGGCGACTATGTACTTCGGTTCGAGTTCAAGATGCCAGCGGGTGCTAACAACGGCGTCGGCATCCGCACGCCCATTGCTGGTGATCCGGCCTACTCCGGCATGGAGGTTCAGATTCTCGATGACAAAGACGAGCAATATAAAGATATCAAAGACTGGCAGCGCCACGGCTCCGTTTATGGCATTGCTCCCTCCCAGGGCGCAGAGCTGAAGATTGGCGAATGGAACACCGAAGAGATTTCAGTGATCGGCCGCAACATCAAGGTTACGGTTAACGGCAAAGTGGTGACGGAAGTAAACCTGGACGAAGCTGAGAAGGCTGGCTTTCCCAGCGGCAAAGAACACCCGGGCGTAAAACGCAACCGCGGACACATTGGTTTTCTGGGTCATGGTCACAAAGTAGAATTCCGCAATATCCGCATCAAGAACGTTGCCAATGAAGCGGTGCCGGAAGGCTTCACCAATCTGTTCAATGGTGAAAACCTCGACGGCTGGAAGGGCCTTGTTGCCAACCCCATCAAGCGCAAAGAGATGACGCCAGAGGTCCTCAAGCAGGCCCAGGCCAAGGCCGATGAAGAGATGGAAGCCCACTGGGAAGCCATTAACGATATTCTCTACTTCGACGGCGAAGGCTCACACATGTGCACCATTAAAGACTACGGCAATTTTGAGATGCTGGTAGACTGGTGCATCGTTCCCTATGGCGACAACGGCATCTACCTGCGTGGCACGCCGCAGGTTCAGATCTGGGATCCTGCCCAGTGGCCCGTTGGCAGCGGCGGTCTTTACAATAACAAGGAGCATACGAGCAACCCGCTTGTAATGGCGGACAACCCCATCGGCCAGTGGAACACCTTCCGGATCAAAATGATTGATGACAAGGTAACCGTTCACCTGAACGATAAGCTGGTGGTGGACAACGTGGTGCTGGAAAACTACTGGGACCGCAAGTCGCCCATCTTCCCCGTGGAGCAGATCGAACTCCAAAGCCACGGCTCCCCCGCCTGGTTCCGTAACATCTATATTAAAGAGCTGCCATAATGTTGTCTGCGCCTACGCGCAGGCAACATGGATAACGTAGAACGTAGAAAAGTAGAAAGCGGGCGTTTTCATTGCCGAAGACGCCCGCTCTTTTCGCTTATGTAAGTGGCAATACCTGTCCCGTAGGGACAATTAAGATAGCCCAGGACAAGACGACTTGATCTGTCAGGATCAAGCGCCGCCGTCCTGGGTTAAGACCTCCATAGTTTACCGTCCTGAATGGACGGCTAAACTGGATCGTAATGTGGGCAGAAATCGAGCGCCTAAACGTTCAATCGTCCCCGCGCTACAGCAGCATCCGCTGGGTGATTGGTGCATAAGCATCAATCCGGCGGTCACGCAGGAATGGCCAGTTACGCCGCACTTCTTCCTGCCAGCGCGGGTCGCATTCGGCGTACAGCGTTTCTTCTGTGTCAGTGCCGGCCTCGGCGATAACGGCCCCGAACGGATCGGCTATAAAGCTACGCCCCCAGAACTGGATACCGCCCTCTGACGGTCCTTCGTGACCGACACGGTTAACCGCTGCCACGTACACGCCGTTCGCGATAGCATGGCTGCGCTGTATTGTGCGCCAGGCGTCATGCTGGCGCACGCCAAACTCTTCCTTCTCTGCCGGATGCCAGCCTATTGCCGTTGGGTAGAAAAGCACATTTGCGCCCTTGAGCGATGTGATGCGCGCCGCCTCAGGGTACCACTGATCCCAGCATACAAGAGTGCCAACTTTTGCCTGCGGCGTATCGAACGCCTGGAAATCGAGATCACCCGGGGTGAAGTAGTATTTTTCGTAATAGAGCGGATCATCCGGGATGTGCATCTTCCGGTACTTACCCGTAATTTCGCCATCCTGTCCCAGTACCACCAGCGTATTGTGGTACAGCCCAGGGGCGCGGCGCTCAAACAGCGACGCCAATACCGTCACCTTTTGTTCTTTGGCTATGGCGCTAAGCCGTTCGGTGCTGGGGCCGGGAATAGACTCGGCCAGGTCAAAGATATTGCAGTCTTCCGTCTGGCAGAAGTACTGCGAGCGGAAAAGCTCGGGCAGGCAGATGATCTGCGCGCCGTTTTTTGCGGCATCCAAAACCCGGTCAGCGGCCTTATCCAGGTTTTCATTGGTGTCTTCCGAGCACTGCATCTGGATGCAACCAATCGTAAACTTATCCATCATTCCGCTCTCCAATCAGAAAAAAAGGCAGACCTCTCGGCCTGCCCCATTCAAATCAATTTCTGTACCGGGAAGAACCCCGTGTAACTTCTGCTTAATTAACAAATTCCAGCTTGATACCTGGGCTAACGCGATCACCAAGCTGCCTTGCATCCCAGTTAGCCAGGCGGATACAGCCATGGCTGTGGTTCTTGCTGATGTTTTCCGGGTTGGGTGTGCCATGGATGCCAACACTGGGGCGCGTCGTGCCGATCCAGATGTTACCCACAGGGCTGTTGGGGCCGGGCGGAATGTCGTATTCCTTCCCAAGTTCATCGTCCCACATCAGTTGCGGTTTGTACTTAAACGGCGGGTTCTTGACCGGTGTCGTGATCTCATAGTCGCCGATAGGCAGCGGGTCCTTGTCACTACCCAGGGTACACGGATAGTAGAACATCAGGTTGCCGCCATCATCAAAGGCCATAATCCACTTGTTAAACTTGGAAACCCGAACTAGTGCCACTTTACCACGCTTGGTGTCGATGCCATCCAGTACATTCAGCACCAGGAGTTTCGTCCCAGCAGGAGCACTCTCGAGGTTCACCTGAGGATTCAGCTTCTTCAGCAGGCTTTGAGACATGTGAAACTTCTCACCAAGAGCCTCAGCGCGGGATTCGTAAGGTAACCACTTCAGGCGCGACTGCTCAGGGTATGTGCGCGGAATTGGTCCAACGCGGTCATCCAGATCGTCAGCTTTAAGGGTGTACTCGAGCAGGTAGCCTTCTTTAAAACCGTCCAGGCGAGCCAACATTTTGCTGTCGAGCTGTCCGGTTGGCGACATGCCGTTCATCTTCTGGTAAACAAAGAGGCCGCGTTCAGTATTATAGCCCCATTTGCCGTCGATTTCGCCGGGCGAATAGCCGTGGTAATCCAGGAAAACCTGAAGGCGAAGAATATCGACATCGTCGCCTGATTCACTGGGGAAATTGATATTGTAGCCGGTAGCGCCGAGAGATCCGGCGGAAACTGTCTGTGCGGCAGACTGCTGTGGCGCAGGAGCCTGTTGATACGCCGGAGCCTGCGGCTGCTGGTAGGCGGGATACTGCTGCTGATAAGCAGGCGCCTGCTGCTGTGGCCAGCCATACGCGGGCTGCTGGGGCTGCTGCGGGTACTGCTGCGCCTGCTGACCACCATAATAGTAAGACGCGCCGGCATTGCCCGGCTGCGCATATCCCCCCTGGGCGGCCGGGGCCGTATTATAAGCGTAAGATTGCGCGACAGCGCCAAATGGCATCGCTAATCCACAAAATAAGGCAACTGCTACGGGTAATGTGCGTTTGCTCTGCATCTCACTCCTGCACAAAGTAAATTATATCAACCAACTGGACAAAAAGCTCGGTTCGAACCTCCTGCCGCAAGTGTAATGCCACGGGCCTAATTACCGTTGGGCGCAGAGGAATTCAACACTTACTCGCAAAAATGCTTTACGCCGGATTCCACGGCAGAAGCTGGCGCAGCCTTTTAAAAATCAAGGTGAGCAGCCTTTTTAGCAGCGTCGATGAGACGAAAAGATTTCGAATTCAGCCAGCACTGATTCAAGCTACATCGTCAGGCCACTAGCGACCGCAAAATGTTCATATTCTCAACATCCTCGGTCATATCTTTGTCCTTATCCGTTTCCAGCACTTTGGGTATTTCGCGCAGCGATTTGTCGTTCATCAGGAAGCGGAACGGTTCCAGCCCCATCTCTCCCTGGCCGATGTGGTGATGCCGGTCTTTCCGGCTTCCACAGGGCTGCTTACTGTCGTTAATATGGATCGCTTTCAGCCGTTCACGTCCTACGTGGCTGTCAAAGTCGCTCCACAGCTTGTCATATCCTTCTTTTGTGCGGATATCATAGCCGGCGGCAAATACATGGCAGGTATCCAGGCATACGCCGAGCCGTTCCGGGCGCTTCACGCCATCAATAATATGCGCCAGTTCACTGAACTGCCACCCCAGGCAGGATCCCTGGCCCGCCGTTGTCTCAAGGAGAATCTGCGCCTTGAATCCGGCTGTCGCCTCAAAGACTTCATCCAGTCCGGCAACGATAGCAGTCAGTCCACATTCTTCGCCCGCACCGCAGTGTGCGCCCGGGTGGAGTACGAGCCCCGGAATCCCCAGCGTTTCACACCGGGTAAGCTCGTCGATCAGGTCTTCTACGGATTTGCGCACAAACTCCGGCTTGTCCGATGCCAGGTTCGCCAGGTAAATGGCGTGGGCGATAACGGACTTTACCTTGCCGCGCTTGAGCCCTGCATGGAATGCCTTTACATCATCTTCTTTCAGCGGCGGAAATTGCCAGCGGGTGTTTCCCTTTACAAAAACCTGGATGGCCGTGCACCCGATGGATTCTCCCCGTTCAATGGCCTTGGCCATACCGCCGGCGGTGCTCATGTGTGATCCCAACAGCAGTTCCGTCATCGTCTCTTTCACCCGCTTCCCGATCGTTTTCGAGGTGCAGTTGCAACCACGCGAGGAACCAATACAATGGAAAAACTGTTGAATGCAGCCACGTTGCTTCAATTACCTGACCAGTAGAAAACGACAATTCCACCTCAAGGAGATTTCCCATTCTATCACCAGATCAAGCCCTCGCCCGCCTGCAGGAAGGCAACGCCCGCTATGCCAACGAATCCCCGGAACGACCCAATCAGACCGCCCTTCGCCGCGCGGAAGTTGCCACCAGCCAGACCCCGTTTGCAGTTGTGGTGGGTTGCTCCGATTCCCGCGTTCCAGTAGAAGTGATATTTGATGTCGGCGTAGGCGATTTGTTTGTTGTTCGCACGGCCGGCAATCTGATCGAGGACGTATGCATTGCCAGCGTCGAATACGCCATCCTGGCGCTGGACGTGCGCCTGGTAATGGTCATGGGCCATCGCCGCTGCGGCGCAGTCACTTCAGCTGTCGAGGCAACCCTTAAGGCGGAATCGGAGCCTGAAGAAATCGATACCGAGTCAGCAGACTTTAAGCCGCGCAGCTACGTTGAGGGCCTGGTTGCTAAGATACAGCCAGCGGTGGACCACGTTCGCCATGCGCCTGGAGACCTTCTCGACAATGCCGTCAGGGCCAACGCAGACCTTATGGTCCGCCGGCTTCGCAAGCGAAGCGCCATCATCAATGAGGCTGTAGCCGCCGGAAAAGTTAAAGTCGTGGGATCCGTTTACGATCTCGATACCGGCCTGGTTGTTCTTAATAATCGCTAAAGCCCCTATTCCTGCGTCTGAATACCCCACCCGCTGAAAGCGTTAGAACCTGCATGGCTGAATCAAATAATCCTGTCAGCTCCTCGGAGCTGAAACCCGCAGTCTTTATGGACCGCGACGGCACAATGACCGTTGAAGGTGGTTACATCAACCATCCGTCGCGGCTGCGCCTGATTTCGGGCACAGCCGAGGGCGTGAAGCTTTGTAACGAGAATGGGCTCCTGGCTGTAGTCACCACGAATCAGGCTGGCGTTGCCCGTGGATACTTTACAGAAGACCTCATCCATGTTGTACATGGCCGGCTGAAACAGATGCTTGCCAGAAAAGGCGCCGAGTTGGATGCGGTTTACTATTGCCCCCACCACCCCCACGAGGGGAAGCCGCCCTATCGTTCCGCGTGCGACTGCCGCAAACCCGGCCCGGGCATGATCAACCAGGCCTGCAAAGACCTGCCTGTTGATCTGTCTCGTAGTTACATGGTGGGTGACAAGATCAGCGACAGCGAGTTCGGCCATCGCCTGGGCCTGCGCACCGTCATGGTTCTCACCGGCTACGGCCGAGGCGAGTATGAATATCAGCGCCAGGATTGGAAAGATACGCCAGACCACATTGCCAG
The DNA here is from genome assembly GCA_036675025.1 of Candidatus Sumerlaeales bacterium. GTDB lineage: Bacteria > Sumerlaeota > Sumerlaeia > Sumerlaeales > Sumerlaeaceae > JAKFFN01. Next base: position 64,040 of record JAKFFN010000054.1, read on the forward strand.
GAACCTGAAAGAAGCAGTGGAGTGGATCATCCAGGACCTGAAGCAGCGGGATGCTGAACAGCCTGCCGCGAAAGCCAAGGCATGATCAGTAAACTCCGAACCCTGGAGGAACTGAAACTGATCCGGGAACAACTGCGCGCGGATGACAAACGTATTGTATTTGCCAATGGCTGCTTCGATGTGCTTCACGGCGGCCACGTCAGCTACCTTGCTGATTCGCGCTCACACGGTGATGTTCTTATCTGCGGCGTCAACAGTGACTCCAGCGAACGCGGCCTGAAGGGTCCAACGCGGCCGATCTACAAGCAAGACGAACGCCTGGCTCTCCTCGACGCCATCCGCTACGTGGATCACCTGATTGTTTTCGACGAACCGACATGCGAAAACCTTCTGCGCGAACTGCGGCCGGATGTCCACGCCAAGGGCACGGATTACACCGCCGACAGCATTCCGGAAAAGGAAACGGCACGGGAGCTGGGCATTGAAGTTTACATTGCCGGTCCGCCAAAGGAAAATGCCTCTCGCGGCGTTATCGCGACCGTAGTGGAGCGCTTTGCGGGTGAAGAATAACCCGCCTGGCGCCGCCGAACGCAAGCCTCGCATTCTCATTGTAAAGCTAAGCGCCGTGGGCGATGTAGTCCATGCGCTTCCGGCCCTTCACGCGCTGCGTCGGCACCTGCCCAATGCCCACATTGGCTGGGTGGCGCATCCCGGTCCGGCAAATCTGCTGGAAGGACATCCGGAGATCGACGAGCTGATACTTCTCCCCCGCCGCCCCAGCCAGTACGGCGGATGGAAAGGTTTCGCGCGCCTTGTGCGCGATCTACGCTCGGACAAACCGGGCTGGGACTGGGCCTTTGATATGCAGGGCCTGACAAAAAGCGGACTCGTGGCTCTCATCAGTGGTGCCCGGGAACGGGTGGGTTTCGGCGACAAAAACAGCCGCGAGTTGAACCCGCTCCTGATTAATCACCGCATTCCGACGATCAGCCGCCAGGTCATACAGAAGAACATCGAACTGCTCCAGCCGCTGGGTGTACCGCCGGATCAGCCTGCAGAAGCCATTCTGCCGTGCAGCCCTGAAGACACAGACTATGTTAACCGATGGCTGGTGAATGCGGGGCTGCTGGGACAGCGATTGCTGGTGCTCGACCCATTCGCAGGCTGGGAGACGAAGCTTTGGCCGGTGGGCCACTGGACGGCCCTGGCTGCCACGGCCCGCGACACGCTTGGTCTTCGCCCGCTGATTTTTCATGGTCCGGAAGAACGGCCCCGCGCAGCGCAACTGGTCGAAATGATACCCGGCGCGGTACTTCCGCCGGAAACAACCCTTCGCCAATACGTCGCACTCCTTCGCCAGTGCGCAGCCGCCATGGTTGCAGCTGATACTGGGCCCATGCACATCGCCGCGTCGCAGGGCGTACCCGTGGTCGCTCTTTATGGCCCGTCTGATCCTGACAGGAATTCCCCCGTGTTTGCCAATGCCCGCTTTACGACTCTTCAAGACGAAACCCAGCCCTGCGCCGGCACCTTCGCCCGCAAATGCCCCCACCATGAACCGGGCCAGTGCATGGCTACACTTACTCCTGAAATGGTATCGGAAGCGCTGGCCGGGCTGTTAAAAGCTAAGTAGCCACGACTCCCGGCTTACCACTAAAACCGCTAACTGACAGTAGCTAATACCTGCATCTTAACCAGCCATTAAAGTTCAACGGTGCCGGTTCCGCCAGACGTACTTGATGCTGCGCGCCATGATTTTACGGCTAAATGTGCTCACGCCGGCGCGCCGCTCTTCAAAAAGGATAGGGCGCTCTACTACCCGCAGCCCTGCCCGCCGCGCTTCTATCAGCACCTCCTGCAAAATCTCCGGCCCCTCCGCCTGCAGCCGTTCCCACGGGATAACCTCCAGTGCCCGCTTGTTGAAAGTCCGGAACCCCGTCGTGCAGTCGCGCACAGGCAGTTTCAGCAATGTCCGAATATAGGCATTGGCCGCCAGCGTAATAAAACGACGCATGGGGTGCCGGCCGCTTTCCCCCCCGCCCGGTATCAATCGGCTTCCCACCACGATATCTGCCTCTCCCGAAATCACAGGCTCCAGCAGCGACGGCACGAACCGCGGGTGATGGCTGTAATCCGCGTCCATCTCAACGGCAGCCTCATAGCCGTTATCTCGCGCATACCGGAAAGCCGCTATACCCGCAGAACCGCGCCCCCGCATATCGGTCCTGTGAATCAGGTGCACGCGCGGTTCCGCTTTCGCCTTCTCCGCTACCAGCTTCCAGGTTCCATCGGGAGAATTGTCGTCCACCACAAGCACCTCAACCTGCGGTTCCAGTGCCAGCAGTTCCTCCATCAGGGGCTCTATATTACCTGACTCATTGTAGGTCGGTAAAAACGCAACAATCTTCATGGCGTCATGACTGGTTCAGAGCATAAGTCCTATGCAACCGCTTTTGCTGATTAAAAGCAGCCATGGTTTATACTTCTTGCCTTGCGCATATCAGGCGGCAACGCAATCTGCAGGAGCTACAAATGACTGCACCAGGCACAGGCGACAACGAACCCATCATGAAAGGCGATGCACCAGCTACGCCTTCCCCCACCTCTCCGCCGCCCCTGGCGCGCACCGCACCCCAGCGCGACCTGATACCAATCCCGCTGCTTGTAGGCATATTTGCTGTCGTTTTGGCCCTGATGTACGGTCTGCTAATTGATAACTGGCGCACTGACTGGACCCGCTTCCAGAGCATCAAGGCTCAGCAGGAAGGCAACTGGAAAGAAGCCATCGAACAGCTGGAGAAGCTGGTAGAGGCAGGCAAAAAAGCCAAAGATCCCGTTGTTTATAATAGCCCGACATACCTTGCAGAACTTGGTTATGCCCACTTGAACCTGGAAGAGTACGACAAGGCACTAAAGTTTTATCAGTTGGCCCAGGAAAACCGGTCGAACATGGCACCGGATGAAGCCGGCAATCCTCGTCCCCCGGTGAATTTCCAGAACATGATTGGCGTCACCTATTACCGCATGGGCAAGTATGACGAGGCGGAAAAGGCGCTGCAGGGTGCCCTGGAGTTTAACAAGCTGGATCCGCTCGCCAACTTCACCATGGGCGAAATTGCCATGAAACGCGGCACCTACACCCAGGCAGCAGACTACTTTAAAACGGTCGCGACTGTACCCGGTTACGAAGAAAAAGTAAAAAAGTATTACGCCGAGATCGAACAAAAGCTGTTTGCCGGCATCAGCTAACACCATTGCAGTTCTAACCCCGTAGCCGACCAGGCTCGCATTTTTTCCCGGAAGAAAGACGATATACGATGAAACTCCTTCCATTTGCGCAACTCGTTGCATTGACCACCACGCTTCTCTCAGCCCCCGTGAACGCCCAGACCACCGCGACCCTTGAACCCGGTCAGGCCGAAGCGGCCACAACCCAGACCAGGGTGGTAGATGTGCCCACCACCTGGAGCTCCCCAGCCACTGAAGCGCGCGCCGTCTGGGTGACTGGCATGGAGCTTCTGGCTCCGCGGGAAGAACTTCTCAGCCGCCTCGATGCCCTTGCCGATGCCAACTTTAATGCCATCTTTGTCGATACCTGGTTCCGCGGCTATGTTATTTATCCGGAAAGCGCGCTGGTGTCGCAGTACCCGCCCGCTGTCGAACATGGCGATGTTCTCAAATGGCTGATCCCCGAGGCGAAGAAACGCGGGCTGGAAGTTCACAACTGGCCGGAGTACGGTTTCTATGCCTACCACACAATGGATGCCAGTACAGACCCGAGCCGCGGCCCGCTCCTGGATAAACATCCGGAGCTCACCGCCACCACCGCCGAAGGATCAACGTATCTGCACAACGCCACCTTCGGCGACTTCTACAGCCTCTGCCCGGCCAACCCGAAATCCCACCAGTTGCTGGCTGATATGTATGTTGAAATGATGGAGCGTTACGAGTTCGACGGTCTGAACCTGGACCGCCTGCGTTTTCCTTCGGCGGACTATTGTCACTGCGATCATTGCAAGGAAACCTTCACGAACGACAATGGCTTTGCCCTTACCGCGTTTGATGAAGGCACCACCCAGGCCGAAGTTTTCCTGCAGTGGAAACGCGAAAAGCTGGCTGATGGCGTTGAGACGATTGTGAAGGCCGTACGTGCTGCCCGCCCAGATGCGGACATTACCGCGTACGTGGTTGGTCCTGATGAAATGAACGAGAAAGCCCAGAGCTGGGATCTTTGGGTAAAGCGTGGTCTGCTTGATGCCATCGGCGTCAGCATGTATGGTCCCGACATCCGTCCTGCCGCCGAGAAAGCTAAAAAGCTGCTGGGCGAGCATAGTAACATACTCGTCGCCGCGGTTAACGCTGGTCTTCCTGATACCAGCTTCCTCCTGCGTAACATCGGTTTCGCCCGTGAGTTCGTGCCCCTGGGGCAGTTCACATGGTACGCATCCGACGTGATGGATGACCTCGATGAACTCAAAGCCGGCCCGTACGCCAAGCCCGCCAAATGGCCTGATCTCAAGAAGTAGCCTTTATCGGTTTCCGTTTTCCTTTCTACGTTCTCCGTTCTACGTTCTACTTACTGCGGCTCCGCCGCAGAATAGTTTATCCACAGCTTCCTATTTCTCCCCGATAATGACGCAAACTGCAACAAATAGCAACCCGAACCTCCTCGGCCGCGCCCCCGGCTTCAGCATCGGCAATGTCGAACTGAACTGCCGGGTGATTCCTGCGCCCATGTGCAACATCAGCGACCGCGCCTACCGCGGCCTTACCCGCGCGATGGGCGCTGACCTGGTGACCACGCAGATGGTATCTGCCGAAGGTCTCATTCGCGATGATGCCAATACCTGGCGCCTCCTCGACCTCGATCGCGCGGAAAAACCGGTGACGGTTCAATTGCTCGGCAGCAACCCGCAGTCCCTGGCTCGCGCCGCGCAGATGGTGGAAGCCGCCGGTGCAACCATTGTCGATCTCAACATGGGCTGCCCCGCCCGCCACGTTACCGGCAATGACTGCGGCAGTGCGCTCATGCGCGATCACAAGCTTGTGGCGGAAATCGTCCGCACCATCAGCAATGCCATCAGCATTCCGTTTACCGTAAAGATGCGCGCCGGCTGGGACGGCAAAGAGATTTCGGCCATTGACCTTGCGAAAGTCTGCGAAGCCGAGGGCGCCAAGGCCGTATGCCTTCACGCGCGCACCCGCGAGCAGGGCTACAAGGGCAAAGCCGATTGGACGCTCATTGCCGCCATGAAAGAGGCGCTGAGCATCCCCGTCATCGGCAATGGCGACGTCATGTCGCCCGCCGACGCCGTACGCATGTTCCGCGAAACCGGCTGCGACGCCGTCATGCTGGGCCGCGGAATCATTGGCAACCCGTGGCTCCTTCGCGCCTGTCAGGAAGCTGTGACAAAGCTTTTCACCGGCCAGGTCAGCCATGAAGACGAAGTACCCGGTGACGAACTGGTCCATGTGGAAGACAACGGCGAGTACGTACCCATCAAGGTGCCGTATTACATGAAGGAAGTCGGCATCGATGAGCGCCTCGACCTTATCCTTCACCACACAAAACTGACCATCGACATCAAGGGCGAAGTCCGCGCCGTGAAAGAGATGCGCAAGCACAGCCAGCAATACATCAAAGGCATCCCCGGCTGCAAAACCCTGCGCGAAAAACTGATGAAGGTGGACACCTACGAGGAGATCAACACTCTCCTCGCGGAGTACCGCGTGTACCTGGCGGAACGCAAAGCCGCACTTTCACCGGCCCATTTGCCTGCATAGCCATTTTTCTTGAATTACCCGGCTCGCAGCCGAGTCTCCTCCGCTAACTGGCGCAGTTTGTGCATGTGATCAGTCACGCTTTATCTAATTCGTGGCTACACTCTCTGCAGCTAACGAATTAATTTTTGTCATGCGAGGAAACCGTTTTACTGATGATTCAGGTCGAAAACCTTACCAAGAGCTATGGAAAAACCCGCGCACTTAAAGGTGTGTCGTTTTCTATTAACAAGGGCGAGATCGTTGGCTTTCTTGGGCCGAACGGCGCCGGAAAATCCACCACGATGAAGATCCTTACCTGCTACATGCCTGCTGACTCAGGGTCGGCCAGTGTGGCTGGATATGATACCTTCGACAGCAGCCTGGAAGTGCGCAAACGCATTGGCTACCTGCCTGAGAGCGCTCCGCTTTACACGGATATGCCGGTGGTAGATTTTCTGAAATTTGCCGGCAGCATGCACGGGCTTAAGGGCAATCGCCTGCAGAAGCAGGTTAAGAACGTCATCGACCGCACCGGTCTTGGAAGCGCCGTAGCCAAGAACATCGGCGAACTTTCCAAAGGCTATCGCCAGCGCGTGGGCCTTGCCCAGGCACTCATTCATGAGCCGGACTTTCTCGTGCTGGATGAACCGACCAGTGGTTTAGATCCCAACCAGATCGTCGAGATCCGCGACCTCATCCGCGAGATCGGCCGCGAGAAAACCGTAATTCTTTCCACTCACATCCTGCCCGAAGTCACAGCCACATGCGACCGCGCCATCATCATCAGCGACGGCCGTGTTGTTGCGTCAGGCACGCCCGATGAGCTCATCCGCCGCGGCTCCGGAGCCGCCGGCATCACCACGTCCATCCGCGGTCCTCAGCCCGATGTGGAGCATAAAGTTGCCGCCATCCCCGGCGTTGATACTGTCCGCCAGCTTGAGGTTCTTAAAGACAAAACTGTGCGCCTGCATGTGGATTCCGAGAACGGTCAGGACCTTCCGGAAAAGATTTTCCGCTGCTGCGTCGATAATGGTTGGACGCTTACGGAACTGCGACAAGATGTCGCATCGCTGGAAGATGTTTTTGCCGAATTGACCCGACAGTAAAAAAAAGAGTAGCATATTAACTTGACGATAGTTAGCGCCAACACAACACCAAACTAAATCCACGAGATGAGAGGAGGTTGAGAAAAATGAAGAAAGTAGCCCTGCTGCTGACCCTGCTGGGTGCCTGCTTCTTTGCCGGTTGCGCAAAGGAAGAGAGCGCCACAGTTGAGACTCAGACCGAAAGCCCCGCTGGCGAGGTCGAGACGGATGTCGAAGTAACGACGACCACGGAGTAATAAGTCGGAGGCACCCTCTCGGAGCCTTTCAAGCGTCAGCCCTTGCCTTATGGCAGCGGCTGACGCATTTTTTATTGCCTGTCGCCATCCTTGACAGCGGTTAGCACGCAACCTGCTAATTCACCCACTCGGCTCCGCGTGCCCATGCCGGCACCAGCCGCTCCACAAAAAAATCTTAATGGGAGAGCTACGGTTTACTTATGTTAAATACGTATCGCATTTTCAGGAAAGAGCTGGGCACCTACTTCAATTCGCCCCAGGCTTATATCTTCCTGGTCGTGTTCCTGGTGATCGGCCCCGCGCTGTTTTTCAACCTTGCCGGCCAGGGCTTTTTCAAAGGCGGCGTTGCTGCCCTCCATGGCTTCTTTACTTACCTGCCCTGGTTGTTTCTTTTCTTATGCCCGGCCATCGCCATGCGCATCTGGTCTGAAGAGAAGCGCAGCGGCACCCAGGAGATGCTTATGACGTTCCCGGTGCGCGACTGGGAAGCAGTACTGGGCAAATACTTCAGCACCGTGTTCCTGCTGCTGTGCGCACTGGTGCTCACGCTGCCGCTGGCCTTCGTTGTTAATCATTTCGCTCACGACCGCACTCCGGTTGATTTCGGCCCTATCTGGTGCGGCTACATCGGCGCCTTCCTCATGGGCTCTTCCATCCTGGCCATTGGCTGCTGGGCCAGCAGCATCACTGTAAACCAGATTGTGGCCTTCATCCTTACCTGCGTTGTTACATTTTGTCTCATCATCATCGGCCTGCCGACTCTCTTTAACATCCTGCCCCCCGGCGTTTACAACGTAGTTTCTCAGTTTGGCCTCATGACGCACTTCGTCAGCATGTACCGCGGCGTACTGGAACTGCAGGATGTCGTCTATTACCTGGGCGTCATCGTATTTTTTCTGTTCCTGAATGTGCGCGCCATCGAAAGTCGGAAGTGGAAATAGGAGTTTAGATATTAATGTCGTATAATCACGAAACCGAAACCGAAACTGAAGTATCCGGACGAAAAAGCCGTGTCGTAAAGGGCGGCCTCAATGCCATCGTTGGCAGCCTGCTTCTCCTCGCTATCCTTATCGGCGTGTACTGGCTTGCTGGCAAGAGCAACAAAAGCCTCGACCTGACGCGCGAGCAGATCTACACCCTCAGCAACAACACCCGCAACCTGCTGGGCAAGCTGGAAGACCGTGTAACGTTCTCTGTGTACGCGACAGAGAAGGGCACGCCGCCCGAGTGGACGGAGAAGCTGAACGAGCTGCGCGAATTGCTGAACCAGTACCGCAGCGTCTCCGGTGGTAAGGTGCAGTACACGTTTAACACCGTGACCCCCGGCGTAGACGACAAGGCCGCGCAGGATGCCGGCATGGAAGCATCGCTTCTGCAGGAGTCGTCTGCCACGGAGTACAAAATCCAGAAGGGTTACTTTGGCCTGCAGGCTGAGTACCGCGGCCAGAGCGAAACTCTGCCGTTTATCCCGCTGAACGAACCGCTGGAATATCAGCTCACCCGCATCATCAACAAGGTGGCTGCAATTGATATCCCGAAAGTCGGCCTCGTTTCCCCGGCCGGCAATCCCCTCATGGGCCAGGAAAGCCAGTTTTCGCTTCTGCGTCAGGTGCTGGAGGCCCGCGACTTTGAAGTCACTGATTTCCAGCCAACAGACCTGGGCAAGATCTCCGACGTAGAAATGCTGTTTTTAGTGGATCCGCAGAACCTTAGCGACGAAGCACTGTTCCACATCGACCAGTACGTCATGAACGGCGGCAAGCTGTTCGTGGCCGCCCCCGGCGTGCAGTTGAGCAACCAGATGGGCATGAGCAGCGTCACGCCTAATCCGCCTAACATTAATCAGCTGCTTGAGTACTACGGCCTGCGCATCGAGCCTACCCTGGTGGAAGACTGGGGCGGAGGCCAGGTTCGCGGAGCCATTACCCGCGCGGGGACCCTCGTGCGCTATAAAGACCCGCTGATCTTCAGCACGGTTAATGTTTCTGCCGACGATGCCGCCACAAGCAACCTTCAGCCGCTCATGTTTGCCTACACCTCAAGCGTAAGTCGCAGTGACCGCGGCACCAGCGGCACTGTCGTACCTCTCGTGCAGACCTCAGAAAACGCGCGCCTGCAGCGTGATACCTTCACCCTGGAAGCTACGGAACTAAAGCCCCCTACCCAGGAAGAAAAAACCAGCACGCAAGACCTGGTAATGCTCGTAAAGGGTAACCTTACCAGCCGCTATTCTGATGCTGCGCCACCTGTGCTCACCAACGGAGACGGAACTACGCGTACGGTGGACGAATCCAGCATCAAGAAACGGAGCTCTGACGAAGCTCGGGTTATGGTAGCAGGCTCTGCGCTGTTCCTTGTGAACCAGGTTCTTGAAGGCGCACCTACCAACGCACTACTACCCCTGAACCTGGCCGAACTCTACACCCGCGGCGGAGATCTGCTGGCACTCAGTTCCAGGAGCACCCGTCCCGCCCAGCTTCGCCCGGGCATCACGCCGGCTGAAAACACCTGGACCCAGGTGCTGATCATCGGCGGCATTCCCGCTCTACTCATCATCTTCGGGTTTGTGAAACTCTACCTCAACCGCCGGCGCAAGGCAAAGTATCGCCGCATTTACGCCACTCCGGGCAGCCAGGCTCGTCAGCAGGAAAACGTATTGGTCACCTAAGCTCCTCATTCGGTGAGACAGGCTCTGCGCCTGTCTCACCGTGTATAATACGCACGCACCACTCACCACCGATCAAACAGGACAGTAACACATGAAGACAAAAAACACGATCTTTCTCCTTATCATAGCGGCCGTAGTCTTTGGCGCCATCTTCTACATGAACCAAAAAGAAGAAGAGACGCTTTCCACCGCGGCCATACCGGTTAAGAATTTGCCCGCCCTTACCAGCGGCACTGTAGAGCGCATTAGCGTAGCTGCACCGGGGGAAAAGCCGGTAACCCTTACCCGGTCAAACGGCACCTGGTACACCAATGTGGAAAAGAAATACGAAGCCGACCAGGCTGCAGTGTCAGGCATCTTTAGCACTCTCAGCGAACCCATTGAAGCAAACGTTGTCAGCACAAACGAAGACAGCTTCGCCGAGTATCACGTGACCGAAACCAGCGGAACCCATGTGCAGATTTTCGAGCCGGGAAAAGAAGCCGCGGTGCTTGATATGGTTATCGGCAAAGATGGATCGTCTGCTTTCTCAACCTACATCCGCATGAAGGATGGCAAAGAAGTTCTCAATGCGCGGGTGGGTCTCTCCATGATCTTCAAACGCCCCGATGGCTGGCGCGACAAGCAGATATTCCAGTTCTCAGGCAGCAATGCAACCCGTGTAGCCGCAGATGGAACATCCAGCACATTCACAGCAGCCAAAACCGAAGAAGGCACCTGGCAGTTTGCTGCACCCACCACTGGAACCGTTGAGCAGGCAAGGATCACCAGCCTGGCCAACATGCTTTCCAACCTGCGGGCCAACGATTTCGTAGAACCAGCCGATGAACAGACCCTGGCAGATTTCGGTCTCGAGCCTCCTCGTCAGACTCTGTCGCTATCGTACGAGGACAAGTCCACCTCGCCCAGCACAGAGACGAGTGTGACTCTCCACATCGGCAAGGAATCCAATACCCCAGGTGACTGGTATGCCCGCCGCGGCGACAAAAATGACGTGTTTACTATTGGCCAGTACATCGCCGATGCCCTGGCGCCTGATCCTGCCACTCTGAAAGCCCAGGAACCGGAACCCGAGCCTACGCCAGAGCTCACACCAGCCGACGAAGCCACCACTCCCGTAGAAGCCGCTGAAGCAACCCCAGCGGCATCCGACGTCACGTCGACAGCGCCGGACGATACTGCCGCTACACCTGCATCAACACCAGAGCCAACGCCGGCAGCTACCCCGGAACCGACACCCGCTCCAACGCCGACTCCGGCGGTGCAGACTGACAACACGACCGCTCCCCAACCAAGCTAGCGTTTCCATCTGGCGGAATGCTCGTGCACGTGCACGCACCCCGTGCACGTTCACCAATTTGCCCTCGGTTACAAAAACCCCCGGCTGTCAATCCAGCCGGGGGTTTTCTGTTATAGCCTGTTAATTTAAATTGCCGTCAAAGCGGAGCAGCGATACCAGCATCGCCGGCCCGGGTGCGCTCAGTTGGATCAAACTTCGGCGCGTTCAGCAGTATCACGTCCGGGTTTTTCTTTGCCTCTTCCACGTCAAAGTTCACCGTCTGCGTCTTCACTGCGTCCAGCATCACCTGGGTTACTTCTTTTGATGTGGGGTCAGCGCTGCCACCGGTGTTTACCGGCTGCGTGGCCTTGCCTGGTGTTCCCGGCTTTCCTGCCGTTTTCTTTGCCGCCTCTTTACTGTCTGTCGTGGCCTTGGCCCCTAATGTCGTAGTTCCCGTGGCTGCGCCCCTGTTCTTTGCATCTTCAGAGCCGCGCTTCTCCCGCTCTGCCCGGCGCTTTTCTTCTTCAGCCTTCTTTTTGGCCGCTTCAGCTTCTTTTTCCTTCTTATCCTCACGCTCGGTTCGGGCTGTATTGCGCCGTGAGAGGTCGTTATAATCGATGGTCCCCTGCTGGCCCTGGTCGCGGCCGTCACGGTCCCGGCCGCTCCCCCTCTGCGCCATGCTCGCCGCAGCGCTCAGCACCATAATTCCCGCCAGTGTTCCGGCTATCAGCATGTTCTTCATCCCTGGCTCCTCCACCCTTCCGGGTGATTAACTTTCGATTTTTTTGCCACGCCTTGCGTACCACTTCCGTAACGGATGCCAACACTTCGTGCAGGCTCCCGCGCTTTTACCTATTCAGTTACACGTGGAGACATAAAATTGTCTTTTCCAAAAGACGAGGAAAAAGATCTTTCCAGAGACCTGGAGCGGATTCTATACTCAGAAGAACAAATTCGTGAACGCGTGGGCCAGCTGGGCCGGCAGATCAGCGAAGATTACAGGGGCAAAGACCTCGTCCTTATCAGCATCCTCAAGGGCGGAATCGTCTTTCTGGCTGATTTAACCAGGGCCATTACAATCCCTCATGCGTTTGACCTGATGGGCGCCTCCAGCTATAAAGGCACCACCCGTTCATCTGGTAAAGTCATTATTACCAAAGACACAGAGGTGAATATCCAGGGCAAGCACGTCCTGCTTGTGGAAGACATTCTGGATTCCGGCAATACCCTGAGCGTGATTATCGAACTTCTGAAAATCCAAGATCCGGCCACTGTTGAGATTTGCTGCCTGCTGAACAAAGTCCGTGAGCGGCGCCTGGCGGTGCCCCTGCGTTACACGGGTTTTGAAATCCCCGATGAATTCGTTGTTGGCTACGGACTCGACTATGCCGAAAAATATCGCAATTTATCCGGTATTGGTGTGCTTAAACCGGAGATTTACCAGTGAGATCGCGCCGCCTGCGCCTGCTTGGAATCCTGCTGCTCGCGGCCCTGCTGCTATCCGGCTGCGATATCCTTCGCCGTGCCCGCCGTGTACAGGCTGAGCCGCCGCCTCCGTTCCAGTCACCGATAACCGAGGTTATCGGTCGGCCGGGGATGACG